>NZ_JBVUBB010000064.1:0-25012 GCF_055791185.1 Bradyrhizobium ingae | reverse complement strand
CCCCCCCCCCCCCCCCCCCCCCCCCCCCCCCCCCCCCCCCCCCCCCCCCCCCCCCCCCCCCCCCCCCCCCCCCCCCCCCCCCCCCCCCCCCCCCCCCCCCCCCCCCCCCCCCCCCCCCCCCCCAAACAAAACACCCCACAGATGTGTATAAGAGACAGTTCCAGCGCGAAGGATTGGTGGTTCGCCTTGGTTCGAATGGTCACGAAAGCGGCGACGGTGTTGCCCTCGATCCTTGCTTCGACAAGTCCGTCCGAGCTCTTGCCGGTGATCTTGCCGCCCTGGCGATACTCGCTTTCGAACCAGTTGCCCGAAATCGTGGAGCCGTCCTGCTCGATCTGGGCGGACAGCAGCATCTTGTAGGCATCGCTGGCGCATTTCAGCTCGAAGTTCATGGATTTTTCGGACTTCTTGACCACGTAACTTGCCTTGCAGCGAATTCGCTCGCGGCCGCCCTCCGAGAGTTTCATGGAACCGTTCCCGGACCACATCCCGGCAAGACCATCGATCGTTGCGCTCGCATGCGACGACGCAAGCAGCAGACAGCCGAGGACGGCCGCTCCGATCTGCCGCCTGTAACAGCCAATTCGTATCAACGCTCTGTACTCCCTGCGCCATTTGGTTTTCGAGTCGGCTGGGTACTCCAAAAAATGCGTGTCCTAAAGATGTCCAATAGGTTGCGGCTGTTGGCGGGCGCGGACACGGGCAACATTCCGCAACAAGAAAGCCTGGGTGTGCGGCAGAAGGCACCGGAGGTTGCTTTCCTGGCGCGCCGCAACGCAAGACAACCACACGTTAAAGGTTTCTACCTAGTGATCGCTCTATGAATCTTCGTGGGTCACCAAGTGGAGACGTTCGCTCATGAAACGCCGTGACTTCCTGATCAGCGCGTCCGCCGTCGGTTTTGCAGCGCCTGCACTTTTCAGGGCAGCCGTGTTGCCGGCGCAGGCGCAAGCGCAGGCGCCGGCCGGTGCAGCCATCGTGCGCGCGGCGATTTTTCCGGCGATCGGCTTTTCGCGCGTCGGCAATGGCGACGAATGGTTCCTCGCGCCCGAAGTGCCGGGCCTGATGAACGAACCCGCAGGCGGTTTCAAGCAGGGACCGAGCCGCATCAAGAAGCAGGTCCAGCGCTTCCGCGTGTACGGCTATGACGACCAGGGACGCGTCGTGCGCGAGCTCGGCGAAGCCGACGGCCTGCGATGGACCGTGCATGTGGCGAACAGCAAGGCAGCCTGGTACGGCTACTCGAACGCGATGGACGGCGGCGACAATGCGCCGGGCATTCCCGGCGCGCTGCGTAATGCCGGCATCGAGCCGGCCCGCCGCGAGGACATGCTGGTCATCGACGCAGGTCCGGTCCGGATCGACGGCGCTTCGAAGAACGCCGATGGCCGTGACGCGGCCTATCGCATGGCCGGCAAGTTCTGGAAGACGATGCCGGTGACGCTCGGTCATCTCAGCACCGACGAAGCCGGGCGGCTGCTGGTGTTTCCTGCCGACGGCATCTCCAATTCCGCCCTGCCGCAGAATCCGGTGCGCGACTTCACCAACAATGACGGATGGCATGACGACTGGTGTGACGGCTGGGTGAAGGCCAGCGTCCGGATCGGCGGCACGGACATGGCTTGCGAGCCGGCCTGGGTCGTCTGCTGCGGTCCGAAATTCGCACCGCAGATCGAGCCGATCGTCAGCCTCTACGACGCGGCACGCGAAGCGATGATCGCGTCCGGGCACATGAAGCCGGTGTCGGCCGCGGTGTCGTTTCGCCGGGATGTGCTTCCGATCCTGCGGCGCTCCGGCATGATGCAATGGATCGTGCAGGCGTCCTATCTCAGCAAGGCCTGGACCGATCTCGACGATCTGTCAGATCCCGTTGTCGTCCAGTCGCTGGCGGACCCCGCGGAGAAAGCGCGTCCCGCGCGCGAAAAGGTTCTGGCCGCGTTCCGCAAGCCCGGCGGCGAAGACCGGCGCTCCGACGCGCTGCCTCCCATGCTCGGAGATGGCGTCAATTTCCCGGGAAGCCCGACCGGCTGGCTCACGCTGACGCGGACCCAGTACGAGATCCTGAGCCGCTGGGCCAAAGGCGAATTCACCGACGACCTCAACGACGCGGCCGCCAACGCGGTCGAGAAGCTCGACGACATGCCGTTGCCGCTTCGCCCCGAGGCGCTCACGCGTGCGGCACTGGACGCCTGCTCGGGGGGCGCATTCCATCCGGGCGTCGAGATCACATGGCCGATCCGCCATGCCGAGCTGTATCGGTCCACGACGGAAACGCCACTTCCCTTCCGCATCGCGATCTCCACGCGAAAGAGCCTCGTGCAGGATGTCGGATTGCAGCTCAATCCGCAGAACGTGTTCTCCGGTCATCCCGATCGCAAGGATGATGGCGCGCCCGTGGGGCCGCAGGCGCCGGGCGATCTCACGCGATGGATGGGCGTTCCCTGGCAGGGCGATGCATTCAGCTGCCAGTCCGTGCTGACGGCCGACGGCTTCCCGACGCCGGTCTGGTGGCCTGCGCTGCTTCCCGTCGACGTCCTGCCGGAAGGTTTCTACCAGCAGATGATGCGCGCGGACCTCTCGGCGGAGGAGCGGCTGCGCTTCTATCACGCGCGGGTGGCGTGGTCGCGCGGCGCGGCCGGCATCGGTCTGCATGTCGAAGCCAGCTACACCGACGGATTGCGCAGGATGATCGAGCTGTGGACGCAGATGGGCGTCGTCGTGCGCCGCGCCGGCCCCAAGGACGTGCCGGGCATTCCCAAGGATGTCTTCGTCGAAGTGCAGCGCGGCACACTGGATCTTTCCAAGATCAAAGACCGTACCTGAAACGCATGCATCAGGTCGTGATTCTGGGCGCGGGAATGGCAGGGATGGCCTGCGCCCGCACCCTGTCGCGCCGGGGATGCCGTCCGCTTCTCATTGCGCCCGGTCACGACGTCGCCAATCGCGGCGAAACGCTTTCATTTCGGGCGTCTCCCCATCTCGAGAGTCTCGGCTGGCTTGGTCTACTCGACGCCGAGACCGCAATCGCGTGCCAGGGGCGCTATTCGGTGTGGGGCAGCGCCACATTGCGGCGGGATGCGTTTCACCAGGAGCGAGCGTCGGGCTGGCATATCGACCGGCAACGGCTTGAGACCCGCATGGCCCAGACGCTCGACGCCGACGGCGTCGCGCGCCGGTGCGCCGAGGCCCGCCGGCTCTCACGGGCGCAGGACCGCATCATTGTCGATCTTGCCGACGGCTCTGCGATCGAGACCGAGTTCGTTGTCGATTGCTCCGGCCGCGCCTCGGTGACGTCAGGCGGCGCAACGCCGCTTCGGCGCCTGGACAAGCTCGTAGCCTGCTATGGCATTTTCGAGCTCGAGCCGGACGTCGAAGCCATGCCGGCGACGCTTGTCGAGGCCGTGGCGGCGGGATGGTGGTACATGTCCATGCTGCCAGGTGGCCGCGTCCTCCTCTGCTTCTTCACGGATACGGACCTGCTTCCGGCGGGCCTGCGCCAGGATGTGACTTCGTGGGCCGATTTGGTTTCGCACACCGAGGCAATCTCTGCACGCGTGACGAGCCTGGGCATCGATGTGGCTGCGTGCGCGCAGCTTGAGTTCGCGCCGGCGAGCACCACCACCATGTCAGGGATGATCGACCATCGCATTGTCCGCGCAGGCGATGCCGCGAGCGCGCTCGATCCGCTGGGAGCCAATGGTCTTGCCACTGCGCTATGGAGCGGCATCCAGGCTGCCGAGAGCGTGGCTGGCGCGCTTACGGGGGATCCAACGGCATCCCGCCGCTACGAGCGGCAGTTTCTGGAGGGGATCGCATCCTATCTGGCTACGCAGCGCGCGATGTATGCATCCGAACATCGCTTTGCCGACGCTCCCTTCTGGCAGCGACGCAACGATGCTTCGCTGAAGAACATCTCGCCTGCAGCCGAGGCGTAACCAACGGCCATCCTTAGGCCGGCACCTGCCGCTGGCCGTGCTCACTCTTGAACCATGCGCGTCCTTCGACAAATGCTGCGGTGCAATAAACGCTGGAACCACAGAATCTCAGAATGTGGGCATTTTGGCCGTTTGGCGCTGCGTCGCACCTATAGGTGAGCTGGATGGTCTCATCCATTGAAATTAAGATCGGCCCATGCCCGAGCATGATGCCGAGTGGTCACCGGATCTGATCCACCCCAAGAACGTCGCCGGAACGGCGCTCCTGGGCAAGGCTTGTGACATCCTCGAACTGATCGGCAGATCTCCAGGCTCACTGGATCAGACGGCCCTCGCCGAGCAGACGGGCATTCCCAGGGCGACGCTCTACCGCATCATTGCCGCGCTGATCTCGCGCGGCCTGATCCGGGGCGATACGCGCACGCAAAACTACACGCTCGGTTTCAATTTTCTCGATCTTGCGCAGAACGCGTGGTCGTCATCAGACTTGGCATCCATCGCATCCTCGGAGTTGCGACGACTGCGCGACCTGACGGGAGAGACCGCCTATCTCGCGGTCCAGGAAGGCAGTCATGTTCTGTCCCTGGGCCGCTTCGAGAGCGCCCATTCCGAACGATCGAATGCAAGGCTCGGTGCGCTGAAGCCGATGCATTGCACCAGCCAGGGCAAGGCCATACTGGCCCATCTCTCGGAGGCCCAGGTCGACCTTACGCTGCGCGCTGGACTGCCCAGGTTCACGGACAAGACGATCTGCGATTCCGAACAATTAAAGGCTCATCTCTCCATCGTCCGCGCGCGCGGCTATGCGATCGATGACGAGGAGATCATCCTCGGCACCCGCTGCGTGGGCACGGCGATCCTCGACCCCGCCGGCAAGCCGCTGGCCGCCATCAGCGTGGCAGGCCCAACCTTCCGCATCACCGCCGAGCGTGCCGAGCAATTGGGACAGGAACTCGTCGATGTCGCCAAGCGGATTTCCGAGCTGCTCGCGCCAGCCATCAAGAGTGCCCGGCAGCATGATGCCGGCGACTACACGGTATGGTCGAAGACCGCGGCCTTCGTCGGCGCTGCGCCCCGTTGGGATAAGCGCAGTGAGACACTGGTCTATGCCGACTTGCTGGCGCCGGCCATCAGGGCGGAAGGCAAGAGCCAATACACGATCGCGCTCCAGGAACTCTCGGAGAGCATCAATTCTCTGTGCCTCGTCGAGGACGGCATTGCTGTTTCCGTCGGCAATGACGTCATCGTCGACAATCTGTCCGGCATCCGCGAGCGCATCGAGGGCAAGCCGGGTCTTTCGCTCAAGGTCCTGCGCGCATCCCCGCAAGGTGAAGTATGGGCCGCCGCGTTCGACGCGGAAGCCAATCTGAGCAGGATCGGTCCGTGGCGCAGGCAATCGGGCCTCAAGTCCGTATTCGAACTGCAGGGCCGGGTGAGCGACATCGTCTTCGCGGGCGACACCGGGCTGTTCGCGACGCTGCCGATGCGACAGTGCGTCTACCTTCTGGAGCTGACGACGGGCCGAAAGCGCAGATTTGCCGACATTCCCAAGGTCGCCGGCGCCCCCTGCGCATTGGCCGTGGACGGAAATTCCAGTGCATGGGTCGGTCTGTCCGACGGCTGGAGCGTCGTCAAACTCAACGACAGCGGCGAGATCGAACGAACCATCGCGCTGCCGGTTCCGAGTCCAACCGGCATCACATTTGGCGGCGCCTCGATGTCCGAGCTCTTCGTCACCAGCGCGCGTACCGGGCTGTCGCGAGAAAGCCTCGCCAATGCGCCGCTGTCCGGCCAGCTATTGTCGATCGACGTCGGCGAACGCGGCTCGGCAGACCCAATCGCAAAGCTATAAAGCTATAGAGGAAGACCATGTCAGCTGCCGGCGACAATCGCTTCGTGCCGAAGATCGTCTCGCTCAAGACCTTTCCGGTGCGGATTCCGTTCGTCGACGGCGGATCTGGCACGGGCGGCACACCGTCCCGATGGCACACGCTCGATATGGTCCTCATCCGCGTCGAGGACGAGGCCGGGAACGTGGGCTGGGGCGAAGCCTTTGCCTATTTCTGCCTGGATGCGGTGAAGGCCGCCGTCGATCACATGATCGCGCCCTTGGTGACGATGGCGAGCATCGACGACATCGCGGCGTGGAATCTGGACGTCCAAAAGCGGCTCCATCTCTTCGGCCGCTACGGGATCACCGTCTTCGCGCTCTCCGGCGTCGACATCGCGCTGTGGGACCTGAAGGCGAAAAGATTGGGGATGCCGCTCTGGCGACTGCTGGGAGCGAATGCTCCTTCGCAGCGCCCGGCCTATGCAAGCCTCGTTCGCTATGGCGACAGGGACCTCGTGGCAGCGCAATGCGAGCGCGCCCTCGCACTCGGCTATCGACATATCAAGCTGCATGAGATCGCGCCCGACGTCATCAGGCGCGCTCGCGACGTCATCGGGCCCGACATTCCCCTCATGGTCGACGCCAATTGCGCCTGGACGGTGCAGGAGGCCGCGGCACTGCGCGAAACCTTCAGGAGCTGCAATGTTCTCTGGGTAGAGGAGCCGGTCTTTCCGCCCGACGACTACCAGAGCATGGCCGAGATCGAGAAGCTCGGCATCGCCATCAGCGCGGGCGAGAACGCCAGCACTGCCTTCGATTTCCGGCGGATCATCGCTTCGGTGACCTATCCGCAACCGAGCATGACCAAGGTCGGCGGCGTCTCCGAGTTCGCGCAGATCATTGCCGCATGCGAACGCAGCGGCAAGATTGCGATGCCGCACACGCCCTATTTCGGGCCCGGCTATTTCGCGACCTTGGCAATGCTGCCTCTCATGTCCCAGAGCACGTTGATCGAATTCCTGTTCGTCGAGCCGGAAGCATGGATTGCCGCGACGCCGACGCCGCAGAACGGCACCCTCGGCGCGTCGAACGGCGTTGGTCTTGCGTTCGAGCCTGACCTTGACGTCATCGAGCGTTACGCCGTTCGAACATGATCCCACGATGTGAGACGTTTTCCGGTCATCCCGGCTGACGCACCTTCCTCCCGCAGCAATGAAAGCTATGGTGTGGACCGTGAGGCAGAGAAGATCGCGCGATACGATCTCTCTGCGAAACAAGTCATTCCGCCAGTTGCGATCACGCAGCACAAATCACGGCGGGAGACGCTGCAGGGTGGAAGCATGGAGATATTTGTATCCGGTGCAACCGGCAGAGTGGGCGGTGTGCTGTCGTCTGCGCTGAAGGCCCGCGGGCACAATATTCGCACCATCACCATTCCCGGCGACCCGCACCGCGCTGCCGCTGAAGCCGCCGGCATCGAATGCCACACCGGCAATCTCGCCAACTTCGAAGAGGTCGCTCACGTCATGGACGGCATCGATGCCGTCTTTCACATGGCCGCGGTGATATCGTTCCAGCCGACGGCGCGCGATCTCCTCTGGGACGTCAACGTTGTCGGAACCTACAACGTCCTGCGCGCCGCAGCCCTGGAGTCGCAGAGGCGTTACGTCCGCATGGTCTTTGCATCCAGCGACCAGGTCTATCCGACGCGGTTCGCTCGGTATCGGCCGACCGACGAAAACCATCCCAAGGAACCCTACACGTTCTACGGCCTGAGCAAGGTGTTGGGCGAGGACATGGTCAAGTTCTACCACCGCACCGAAAAATCGCTCGACATTAGCACGGCCATCTTCTCTCACACCGAGGCGGCCAGGGAGCTCATCGACCCCAATGGCGAGTATTCGGGCCCCGCGTTTTACGTCAACAGCCGCGTCCGCAGCCTCAAGGCGAGCAGCACCCACCACGCCGGCGCCACGTCCAGCAGCGAGCTCGCCCGGATTCTTGCCGTGCTCGAACCGCTGGTGAGCCCGGATGAGCCATTACTGCTCGCAATGGACGCAAACGGCGTCCCACATACCCAGGAGCTGGTCGACGCACGCGACATCGTCGAGGGCCTGCTCCTGATCTTCGACAAGCCCGAGGCGATCGGCGAAACCTTCAACCTGGCGCCGACCAGCCCCGTCAGCCTCGGTGAGTTCATTCCCTACCTTGCCAGGAAAACCGGCCGCCGGATCGTCGAAGCGAAGATACCGGTCGAGCTCGGAAGAACGCACGGCAACGGCGCCAAGGCACGCGCCATCCTCGGTTACGTGCCACGCTATTCGATGTTCGACATGGTCGACGAGGCCGTCGCCGCCGCTGCCTGACCCCGATCTCAGACTGACCTGAAGAGAGAGACTCAAAACGATGGCTTCGATTTCGACGCAGACCCTGAACAAACTGAAATCCTGCTCGACAGCGACACTCACCACGCAGCTGTTCAAGCGCAATTACCGCCAGCAATTCCTCGTCGGCGTGAAGCCGCTCAATCCGGATGCAGGATCATTTGCGGGTGAAGCATTCACCCTGCGCTTCATTCCGTCGCGCGAAGACAAGGATTGGGACCTGGCCGATCTGCGCAAGCGTGGCGAAGACAACATCCAGTGGGAAGCCATCGAAGCGATTGCCGCGGGCCAGGTTCTGGTGATCGACAGCCGCAACGATCCCCGCGCGGCCTCCGCAGGCAACATGCTGATGACCCGCATGATGCGCAAGGGCGTCGCCGCCGCCATCACGGACGGAGCTTTCCGCGACGGAACGGAGATCTCCAAGATGCCGTTCCCCGCATACTGCACGGCCAATACAGCCTCGACGCGTCCCGCCTACCATCGCGCCGTCGACATGCAACTGCCGATCGGCTGCGCTGACGTCGCAGTTTATCCCGGCGACATCATCGTCGGCGACAGCGACGGCGTCGTCGTGGTGCCGCGTTCGGTCGCCGACGAACTCGCCAACGATTCCTATGAGCAGGAGCTGCGCGAAAAGTTCCTTTTCACCAAGATCGATGCGGGCGCGCCGCTTTGGGGAACTTATCCTCCGAACGAAGCGACGCTGAAGGAATACGCCGAGTGGCGCGCCCGTCAGGCAGCGGAGTAACGTCATGACGACCTCAACCAAAGCCCAACAGGCCGAAGCGCTCATTCGTCGCTACTTCGATGCGTGCAACGACGCCGATCATCAGGCCCTGCTCGACTGTTTCACGAGCGACGCCATCCATTACTTCCCACCCGGTTTGCCGGGTGCACCCTGGCGCGGAGCCAAGGCGATCGCGGACGGCTGGGTGTGGTGCGTCAAGACGCTCGGCTCGCGCTGGACGATCGAAAAAGTGCTCGCAAGCGAGAACGGCCGTGAGGCGGTGATCGAGTGGACACATTGGAAGACCGCCGTCGGCGAGGTATTGCGCGGCGACGAGTGGTATATCTTCAACGAAGACATCACCCGCATCGCGGAGATCCGCGCCTACTACGCCTCGCCCGTCAACAAGGCCGAGCCGATCAACAAATTGCACGACTTCGACTACGAGGCGAGGGGCTATGCCATGGCCCCGCCTTCGCCCGCACCGAAGATTCCCTAGACAACGCTCTCGCGATGCCCGCGGCGCGCAGCGTTTGCGCGCGGAGGGCATTGCGGGAAGCACGTGGTGCACGCTGCGCGCCGAAAGCCAATTTGAGGATCCGCAACAATGCCTTTGACGGGAAAGACACGCGTCCACGCACTGATCGGCTCACCCATCGCGCAGGTTCTTGCCCCGGGTTGGCTGACCGAACGGATGCAGAAGGCCGACTACGACGGCGTGCTCGTCCCGCTGCATATCCAAAAGGGCAATCTCGACTCGGCGCTTCCTGTGCTGAAGGCGATGCCCAACCTCGACAGCATTCTCATTACCCTGCCGCACAAGTTCGGCGCGGTTGCTCACTGCGACCGGCTATCCGAGCGCGCCAGGGTGCTCGGCGCCATCAATGCCATGCGCCGCGAGCAGGATGGCCGCTGGTTTGGCGACAATTTTGATGGCGCGGGCTTGACGGCGGGTCTGAAGAAGGCGGGACACACGATCAGCGGCAAGAGCGTGTTCATGGTGGGCGCCGGTGGTGCCGGCTCGTCAATCGGCGTCTCGATGCTGGAGGAAGGCGCCCGCCATCTGACCTTCCACGACATCAACGCTACCAATCAGGACGCGCTGTTCGACAAGCTCAACTCCGCGTACCCGGGCAAGGTCTCGGTCGCAACGACCGTTCCGCCGGACTGCGACATCGTCGTCAACGCCACCTCGGCGGGTTTGCGGGACAGTGATCCTCTCCCGCTCGATGCCAGCCAGCTCGCGCCACACATGGTCGTTGCGGATGTCGTCACCGACCCGGTGCCGACGCGGCTGCTCGCGGAGGCCATGAAGATCGGCTGCGCCACCCGCGACGGCACCCACATGCTGGACGGTCAGATCGAGCTGTTGCTCTCCTTCATGCTCGGCAGGGATTGACGGGACAGAGACTGCTTGTCGCACGCCGCGCGCTCTGATCGCGCCAACGCGGCGCACCACTGCCGGCCGCGATGCGGCAACGGCGACGGCCGGCAGGACCAGTCCCACGAAGTGAGACAGCAGACCTCAAAAACCAAAGATGCGCTTCTCCTCGATGGGAGCGCTCGATAACGTCAAGCAACAAGAACACCAAAAACAAGTCGCCGGGGAGGACGAATTGCGAGCATTCGCTGGAATCATCACGCCTATTGCAATGAGCGCAATTGCCGCGTGCGTTTGCCTGACGGCGGCGCCGTGCAGAGCCGATCTGCTCGCTGACATCAAGGCACGAGGCACGATCCGCATCTCGATCGATCCGGCAGCGCCGCCCTACTCCATCGTCGACGAGACGGGTCAATACGCGGGATCCGAGGTCGATATCGCCAAAAAGCTCGCAAAGGACTGGGCGGTTCAGGTGGAGCTGGTGCCGACGACAGCCGCGAACCGCATTCCCTATCTCATCTCCGGTCGTTCCGACATCGTGATCTCGACACTCTCGATCACCGACGAGCGCAAGAAGGTCATCGACTTCTCGAGGCCGTATAGCGCCATCCAGGTTGTCGTCGGTGCGCCGAAGGCGGACAATGTCTCGAAGCTCGAGGATCTCGTTGGCAAGCGCATTGCCGTGACGCGAGGTACCACCAACGATGCCGAGATCACGAATGCGGCGTTGCCCGGCACCGATATCGTGCGCTTCGAGGACGACGCGACCTCGATCACTGCCCTTCTGAGCGGTCAGGCAAACTGCTACGCGACGGCGCCTGCCCTGCTCACGATCGTGAATATGAAGAACCCGGGCCTCGCCCTTGTACCGAAAATCGTGCTCAAGACGAACGTCACCGGTATTGGCTTCAAGAAAGGCGAAGCGGCGCTCGAAGCCAAGCTCAATGAATGGATCGAGGCCAGCCTCCGTGATGGAAGCCTGAACAGCACTTTCAAGAGCTATTTCAGCATTGATCTCCCGCCCGAGGTGACCAATGCCAAGTGACCCCAGGGAAGTTCAGGCCGCGCCCGATCGCTACGACGTTCAGTCAGTCCGCTCTCTCCTCGAGAAGCTCTTTCTCGCCGCGGACATGAATCGCGCGATGGCGCGAGACGTGACGGAATGCCTGCTCGCCGCGGACATGATCGGGCATGCCACGCACGGCCTTGCCATAGCGCCGTGGTATCTGAATGAGATCCGCGCCGGCGCGATGAAAGTCCAGGGCAACTTCGACATCATCTCCGATCGCGGCGCTTGCGTCGCCTGGCAGGGCCGACGCCTGCCGGGCGCATGGCTGATCAATCGCGCAATCGATTGCGCGCTTGAACGCATCGAGAAATTCGGTGTCGTGACCGTCACGATCGCGGAGGGACACCATACCGGCGCGCTTGCGACCTATCTGCCGCGCCTCACCGACAAGAAACTGATGGTCATCCTGGCCTGTTCGGGCCCGACAGCCGTCGGTGTTGCGCCGTACGGCGGGACCCGCTCGATGTTCACGCCGAACCCGCTATCCGCGGGACTGCCGACGCGTGACGCCCCGATCCTGCTGGACATCAGCTGCTCGATCACGACCAACAATCGCTCGACACAGCTCGCGAAGGCCGGAATGCGCTATCCCGGCGAGTGGGCGATCGATGCGGAGGGACGGCCCTCCAATGACCCACAAGTGGTTGTGAGCGGTGGCGGCTCGGTACTGCCCGTCGGTGGTCTCGACCATGGGCACAAGGGTTACGCGATGGCGCTTCTGGTAGAGGCGCTCACGCAAGGTCTCAGCGGCGTCGGCCGCAAGGACGCCCTATCCGGTATCATCATGAATACTTTTCTGCAGGTCATCGATCCGACCGCCTTCGGCGGATCGGCGCACTACCTCGATGAAATGACCTGGCTGACGGACGCGTGCCACGCCAACCCTCCTCGGCCGGATGTCGACAAGGTTCGCGTTCCCGGAGACCAGGCCCGCGCGCGCCTGCAAGACGCGCAGAAATTCGGAGTACCTCTGGATCGAACGATCGTGAGCGCGCTAACGCCCTATCTCGCCGCCATCGGCGAGGTATTTCCATCAGCCATTTGATCGTCACTGTCGATCCGGAGGATTGAATGAAACAGCTCGTGAAGCTTATCGCGGCCACCGCGATTTCGTTCGCCGCCATGAACCAGGTGGCATCCGCCGACGCGCTGGAAAAGATCAAGTCGGCCGGCGTCATTCGCATCGCGATCGATCTGAGTGTGCCGCCCTGGTCGTTCAAGGACGAGAACCTGAATCCCACCGGCTCGGAAGTTGAAGCTGCCAAACTTCTCGCATCCGACCTCGGCGTCAAGATGGAGATCGTTTCGACGAACGGCGCAAATCGCATCCCCTTCCTGCTGTCCAACCGCGCCGACGCCATCATGTCCGCCCTGTCGATCACCGACGAGCGGAAGAAGCTGATTGAATTCTCGCTGCCCTATGCCGGCGCGACAACCTACGTCGCGGCACCGAAGAGCATGAACATCAAGGCCTTCAGCGACCTGTCGGGAAAGCGCATCGCGGTAACCCGCGGCACGACTAACGACGCCGACCTGACCGCAGCGGCCCCGCGCGATGCGGATATCATCCGTTTCGAGGATGAAGCGACGACGATGACCGCGGTGGTCTCCAACCAGGTCGACCTCGTCGCTCAGGTTCCGACCCTGGTCGACCTCATCAACAAGAAGAATCCTGCCAAAGACCTCGAACCCAAGCTTCCACTTCGCACCGCGCTCATGGGTGTCGGCATGCGCAAGGAGGACACCGAGCTGAAGCAATGGGTCGACGCGTGGGTGAAGAAGAATGTCGCCAACGGAAAGCTGCAGGAGGCCTTCAAGAAGTTTCAGGGCACCGACCTGCCCAAAGAGGTCATCGCGGCATCTCAGTGATGTCGCGTATCACGGTGGAGCAAGCGAAGTGCCATGACATATCAGTTTGATTTCGGAGCAGTGCTGGCAGAGTGGCCCCTCCTGCTCGAGGGTGCCTGGACGACGTTGCGTCTCACCTTCTTTTCCACCGTGTTCGGCATTCTGATCGGCGCGTTCTGCGCGGTGGTTCGCAGCGGAGGACCGCCCTGGGCGCGGACCATCGTTTCGCTCTACGTCGAGTTCATCCGTAATACGCCGCTGCTCGTCCAGTCATATTTCCTGATCTTCGGCATTGCGAGCCTCGGCATTCGTCTGCCGATCCTGGTCGGCGCGACCATCGCCCTGACCGTGAATATCGGCGCGTACACGACCGAGATCGTCCGGGCAGGCATCGAATCGATCCATCGCGGCCAGCTCGAAGCGGCAAGCTGTCTCGGCCTGTCGCGGACCCAGACCTATCTGCACGTGATCATCCGACCGGCGCTCGAGCGGGTCTACCCCGCCCTCGCCAGCCAATACGTTCTGTTGATGCTTGCCTCGAGCATCGTGTCATCGGTGGGCGTGGAGGAACTGTTCGGCATGTCCAACCGGATCCAGAGCGAAACCTTCCGCAACTTCGAAATCTTCGTCGTGCTCGGCGTCATCTACCTGCTGCTTGCCGTGCTCGTGCGGGCCGGCTTCAAGCTGCTGGGACTTACGATGTTTCCGCGTCGGCGCAAGCTCGGCACTCCTCTTTGAGCATCGGAAACGCAAATGAACAGCGTTTACATCATCTCGTTGCTGAAGGGACTTTGGGGGACCATCGTACTCAGCGTCCTGACCTTCCTGTTTGGCGGCCTGATCGGCTTCTTCATCGGCCTCGCCCGCGTTTCATCAAGTCGGGTGATTTCACGCGGGGCGGCGACCTATATCGAGATCATGCAGGGCCTGCCGCTGCTCGTCCTGATGGGCCTCTGCTTTTACGGACCGAGTATCCTCGGTTACGATTCGCTTTCCCCCCTCGTGGCCGCAACCTTTGCGCTCACGCTCTATAGCAGCGCCTATCTCGGCGAGATCTGGCGGGGGTGCATCGAGGCGGTGGCGAAGCCGCAATGGGAGGCAGCCGAATGCCTCGGCCTCACCCGTTGGCAGCGCATGAGGGCCGTGATCCTGCCGCAGGCGCTGCGCATCGCCATCCCGCCGACGGTCGGCTTCATGGTTCAGATCGTCAAGAACACGTCGGTCGCTTCGCTCGTCGTCGGTTATGCCGAACTCTCCTACAATGCCAAGATCATCAACAACGCGACGTTCCAGCCATTCCTCTACTTCGGAATCGCCGCGCTGATGTATTTCGCCGTCTGCTATCCGCTTTCAGTCCAGAGCAGAGCCCTCGAAAGGAAGCTCAATGTCGCCAATCGTTGAACTCAAGGACGTCAAGAAGAGCTTTGGCAATCTCGAGGTCCTCAAGGGCGTCACGTTCGATGTGAGCAAGGGCCAGGTTGCCGCGATCATCGGACAGAGCGGCTCGGGAAAGAGCACCGCGCTGCGCTGCATGGATCACCTGGAGACGATCCAGGGCGGATCGATGGTGATCTGCGGGCACCGGCTCCACGATACCAATGTGGACCTGAAGGCGCTGCGGCGCGACGTCGGAATCGTGTTTCAGAGCTACAACCTCTTTCCGCATCTGACCGTCGCGCAGAACGTCATGCTCGCTCCACGCCTGGTCAAAGGCATCAAGCAAAAAGAAGCTCGCGAAATCGCCGACTCCGTCATCTCCAAGGTCGGACTTCGCGACAAGATGGACTTCTATCCGGAGCAGCTCTCGGGCGGTCAGCAACAGCGCGTGGCCATTGCCCGGAGCCTTGCGATGGAGCCCAAGCTGATGCTGTTCGATGAGGTCACCTCAGCGCTCGACCCGCAACTGACCGGCGAGGTGCTGCGCGTCATGGAGCAGCTTGCGGCCGACGGCATGACCATGATCCTGGTGACCCACGAAATGGCCTTTGCCCGCAAGGTGGCGGACCGGGTGATCTACATGCGCAACGGCAAGGTCCATGAAATGGGATCTTCGGACATCCTGCGCACGCCCGGAACTCCCGAGCTTGCCGCGTTTGTCTCTGAATCGGCAGAACACTAGCTCAGCGCGGGACGAGCCCACCGCTCATCGCTTTCGCGCGCTCCCTCCCGGCTCAACCGGCGCAACACGCCGGTTGGGCCCGCAGCGTCATGCCGGCACGTCGTCTCGGAAGCGCAGCAGTTCGTCGCGCCGATCGGCGATGCCACCAAGGTGACAAAGACCCATCTGCGCCATCTGGACGTCCATCTCCGTGACCATGAGCTGGATCACCTGCGCAACTCCACGCTCGCCATCCGCGGCGAGCCCATAGGCATAGGTGCGGCCGAGCAGCACACCGCGCGCACCTAGCGCGAGGGCCTTGAGAATGTCGGAGCCACGGCGGACACCGCCGTCCATCAGCACTTCGATCCTCGCCCCGACGGCCTCCACGATGCGCGGCAGCGCCGCAATGGTCGAAGACGCGCTGTCGAGCTGGCGTCCCCCGTGGTTGGAGACGACGATGGCATCGGCACCGACGCGGACAGCCTCGGCTGCATCGATCGCGTTCAGGATACCCTTCAGGACGAGCTTGCCCGGCCAAAGCCTGCGGATCCAGGCGATATCGTCCCAGGTCATCGACGCATCGATATGCGCGGCGAGCCGCGCCGCCTGCTCGAGCGCGTTGCTGCCATACTCCGGAAGATCGGCCAGATTGCCGATCTGCGGGATTCCCCGGCGAAGGATGCGCGCGCACCACATCGGCTTGCGCGCCAGCGCGAGGGCGAGACGCGGGGTGACCCTGGTCAGGCTTCGAAAGCCGTTGCGTACATCCTTTTCGCGCAGACCGCCTACGGGCGTATCGACGGTCACGCACAACACCTCGACGTCCGCGGCAATCGCAATCTCGATCATCCGTCGCGCGAGATCGCGATCCTTGAGCACGTAGAGCTGGAACCAGAGCGGGCCATCGGTCGCGGCTCGCAACTCGGCGAGAGAGGAGATGGCGAAGCTCGACAGGCAATAGGGGATGCCGACGGCATGGGCGGCCCGCGCAGCCTTGATCTCGCCCCGCTCGGAGAACAGCCCCGAGAAACCGACCGGCCCGAGCGCAAACGGCAACGGCCGCGAACGGCCGAGATACTCGGCCCCGAGGTCGCGCCGCGAAACGTCGATCAGCACACGTTGCTGCAGTTCGATGCGCCGGAAATCCGCGACGTTGCGGCGGGCGGTCTCCTCGCTGAAGGCCGCGCCGTCGATATATTCGAAAAACACCTTCGGCAGCCGCCTTGCGGCCATCGCCCTCACGTCATCAAGGTTTGCAACGGTCACGTTCGCGCTCTCTTTGGACAGTGGCGGCGACGATGCTCAGCGCGTCGCCGCAATCCTGGCGCGGAAGCTCGCCTGCCCCTGCATGATCTTGTCGAGCAACGCATCGAGCGCCCAGAAGCGCTCGTGGATGTCGAAGTCGACGGCCCGGCTCCTGATGCAGGAGAACGTACCGAGCCGCTGGTGATACAGTTTCGCCAGCTTGGGATAGCCCATCGGCTCGGCCATCGCGGCGAGCGCGAGATAGACGGAAAGATCGTCCGCCAGCGCCGGATCAGTGGAATGGCGTGTCATGAGCCACTTGTAGAGATCCGGGTGAAAGTTCGTGAACACGCCAGTGAAACCTCGCGAGCCGGCCTTCATCGCATCGAAGGCGATCGCCGCGTTGGCGTTCACGATGGAAAGTTTTGAGTTCTTCGTCAGCGCCACCCGGCGTTGCACAGTGGCGAGATCGCAGGATACGTCCTTGAGAATCACGAACCGTCCGCTCTCGGCGCAGAATTTCAGCTCCTCGTCGGACAGAAGCCGACGGAACGGCGCGGGGCATTCGTAGAGGCCGAGCGGCAAATCGGCCGGCAGGCGATCGAGCAGCCAGCGCAAACGATCGATGAAGGCGTCGCTGCCCTCGTTCTTTGGATCGAGGCGGTTCGTCACCAATACCAGGCCGTCAACGCCGGTGGCGGCGATCGAGGTGAGCTCGGTCAACTGATCTTCGCGGGATTCGCTGATATGGCCGGATGCGATGACAGGCAGCCTGCCTGCCGCCTTTCGCGCGACGAAACGCGCCAGCTCAACGCGCTCATCGAGGCTTAGAAACTGCATCTCGCTCGACTGGGCCACGGCGAACAGCGTATCGGCGCCGTTCGCTACGTACCACTCGATGAGGTTTTCGAGCCCCTGAAAGTCGATGACATCCGCTTTGGTGAACGGTGTCAGCATCACGGGAATGATGCCCTGGATTGATACGGTCACGGGCCAGCTCCTAAAACGGCGGAATTACGTAACGAGGCCGACGTTGCGCGCGTCGATGGCGAAGGTCAACGGAATCGGCTCACGATCCGCTGGTCCCCCGACGGGCCACGAGTCCATCGGGGGTTTTTCTCATGTCAGTCGTTGACGAGCTTTTTGATACGATCGATCATCTCGTCGACGGCCTGTTCGGCCGGCACCTTGTCGAGCACCACCCGGATCATCGCCTTCGCCCAGACGTTCTCGTTGTTGACGCTCGTGAACTTGTAGTTCCGGCTCATCTCGTAACCGCCGACGCCGGCAGCAAACTGATCGCGCAGCACCTTGCGATGGCTGTCCGTGTCCCAGAATGAAGACTTCTGAGCAGCGGACTTCACCGGGAACCAGCGTCCGAGCGCGCCTTCCACATAAGGCTGCAGATTTTCATCCTGCAGCAGGAACTGCACGAACTCCTTCGCGCGCGCCTTGTTCTTGGCCTGCTGGAAGATCACACCGACCACGACCGAGCTTCGCGTGCGCATCGGCGTGCCGTCCGGCTTGCTCGGCCAGGCGACCGTACGGATCCGCTCGTCGTAGTTCTTCTTGGCTTCATCCCTCTGCTCGGCGGTCAGCGTCGTATTGGTGGAATCGTCCAGCCACTTGCCCGGGATCGAGATAGTCGGGTTGAACGTCATCACCGTCGTCTTGTTGTGGAAGGCGACGTTGTTGTCGGCATCCTTCCAGCTCGTCGCCGACGAGGGTACGCATCCCTTGTTGTAGAGTTCGACATAGTCCTTCAGCGCGGCGACGAGACCCGCCTTCACCTTGGGATCGTCGAGCTTGAGTTGGCCGTTCTCGTCGACCATCACGACGTTATAGGCCTCGGTGAAGGTCAGATACCCGATGAAGCTGTCGGTGCTGTCGACCCCCATCGGCAGACCGATGCCGTACACACGCTTGCCGCTGGCTTTCCGCACCGCCGGCTGCGCCTTGTCGCACCAGAAGGACCAGAAGCCCTTCCAATCCTTCGGGATGTCACTTTCCTTGAGGTCCGCCTGCTCCAGCATGTCCTTCCAGTAGTGAAGGTGCAGCGTCGCCTGCTTGACCGGAAACGCGTAATAGCCCTTGGTCTTGGTCTGCTCGTTGGACAGCATGACCGTGTCGAGCGCACTTCTGTCGAACTGATCCTTCATCGGCGTGAGGACGGAGCTCACATCCTCAAGCTTGCCTTCCGAGGCCCACTTGCCGACGCTCTGAAAGTTGAACGTGTCGGCGTAGGCCACATCAGGCACCACACCGGAATCGAGCGCGGCCACGGTCTTCGGAATCATGTCCTGCGTCGCGTACTGTGACAGGTCGACCTTGACGCCGGTCTTGGCCTCATACTTGCGGATCGCTTCGAGCAGCGCATCCTCTTCGGCCTTGTAGAAGCTCTTGTTCCACCAGACGACGAGTTTTTCCTCGGCGGTTGCCGGGCCGGTCGCTCCGATCACGCTCAAAAACAGCGATGCCAGCACCGAACAGCTTCGGGCCCGCCGCAAAAATGCATTCCGCACTGGTTTCCTCCTGTCCATCACGGCGGGTCGTCCCGCCGTTCTTGCTTTTAGCCAAAATCGCCGTTATGTAAGCGCTTACATACTCTTTGTCAAGCGCGACCCGTACCCTGCATTACTTGAAATAAAACAGAAGCTTACCTGGACTAGCGCATGCCCGCGGTGGTGATCTGCGGGGACTTGCCGGCGCTGTCGCGGATTTTCAGGACCGGAGCAATCTCCTGAGACTGAATGTGCTCCTGTTTGCCCGCAATCACTGCGAGGAGCTCGTTGGCTGCCAACATGCCGATCCGCTGGTTATCCACTTTCATGGTCGTCAGCCTGGGCACAAAGCGCGACGAAATCGCCAGATCATCGAAGCCGGTAATCGAAAAATCTCGTGGCGCCTCGAGCCCGCATTCCCCGGCCGCCATCAACGCGCCGAGCGCGATGTTGTCATTGCCGCAGATGATCGCGGTGGGGCGCGCCTCGCTCGCCTGCCCCATCAATCTTGCAAAACTTGCCGCACCGAATTCCAGCGTCGAGGATCCGATCATGAGATCCTGCGCGCGGATTTCCAGACCGGCCGCCGTGAGCGCCTCACTGATTCCACGGAGCCTTTCCTTGACGCGGTCATTGTTGGCTTCGGGCTGGAAGATAGCGGCAAATCGACGATGCCCGAGGGACAGCAGGTAGTTCGTGAGCCGATCGAACGCGGCACGATTATCGAAGCCGATGCACGGATGAGGTGACGACTTGTTGTAGGAGTAGGTCACGACATAGGGGATGCGCCTCGAGCGAAGCGCGTCGAACAGCTCGGCTGGATGATTTTCACCGACCACGGCCAGGGCCTCCACGCCGCGCGCGAGCATCGCTTCCGCCTGCCTCAACCCCTCCTGCGGATCGTAGTTCGAGCAGCCGAGGAACAGCGCAAACCCGCGTGCGCTGAAAACGGCCTGCATGCCGGCGACCTGATGAGCGAAGATTTCATCATCCAGGGTCGGTATGATGGCGCCGGCAATATGTGTCCGACTGGAAGCAAGCGCCCGTCCGGCCGCATTCGGAATCCAGTTCAGGGCGCGCGCCGCCTCTTTCACCCGCTCTCTGACCGATTCGGACACCTTCTCGGGTTCGTTGAAGGCGCGCGATACGGTGGCGGTCGACACATTGGCCTTTCGCGCGACCTCCTCAAGCTTGACGCGACCGCTTCCTCCGCGCGCTCGTTTTGCAGCGGCCATTCCGGCCGCGTCGGTCGTCTCTCTCTTGGTCAATGCTTCGCCATCTTATTACCAAGACCGCCGCGGACGCGGAATTCGACGCCAGGATCGTGGTGCACCATTCCGCGGCTGGGCCGAATGCCATCGCTGGTCCCTCCATACGCGAAGAAATCGTCCGGAGCCAGCCACAGGCGGTCTTGACGGGGCACGATCCCGAACGTGCGCCTCGTACCCCGATAAAGGTACCTTGCCCCCGGAATCAGGTCCGAGCGGACAAGAGGTGGCGGGCGAGAAATGCGACCCCACGCGCGGCGCCATCGGCGCTGACCCGATGGGTAGCGAACGCGTCGCCGACGAATTCGAGGCGCGAGGCCTGGCCGTGAGCGAGCAGATCAGCCTGCAGCCGTACGCTTTCCGCGTAGGGCACCACCTCGTCGCGCTGACCGTGCCACATGAAAAGCGGCCGCGAACCGATCTCGCGTAGGCGGTTCGTCACCTCGTAATCGGCAAGGCACTCCAGGCGTCGATCGTGCTCTAGGTGTGGAGCCTCAAGAGGTTGTCCTTGGTCAAACCGAGCCTGCTGATCGGCGTTTGAGAGTCTATACCACCGTGGGGTCTATGCCAGTTGTATTGATGCAGCCAGATCGGCAGCTCCTGGGCGCGCTGATCTGAGGTCGGATAGGCCTTGGCGACGCGCAGAATCATGCTCGTCTCCCGAAAACTCGCGCATTCGGCATTCGCATTGTTGTCGTTTCTCACCACTCGGAAAGTCGGCTTGGAGAGCCGACGAACTCGCCGTCGACGAACGAACCACCCTGCGCGAATTCACCGGGCCTCAGGACGGCGTCCATGGCGGGGTACGGATCTTTCTCGATGATCGCTGCCGCGTAGTCTTCCGCCCGGTCGAGTGGCCTGTAACCGAGCACGTCGGCCCCGGCGCCATCATAGAAGGAACGCGCATTGTCCGAGACACCATAGACCACCGCGTATCTCAGATCGGGCTTCCGCACGCCAATGGCCACGAGCTGCGCGAAATCGCGTGGGCTCAGCCAAATCGAGAGCCGGCGTCGATCAATCGGTTGCGGTTCGGCCGAGCCGATCCGGATGCACAGGACGCGAAGGCCATACTTGGCCGCGAAGAACGCGCCTAGCAGTTCGCCGAATGCCTTGGTGACGCCATAGCGGCTATCCGGGCGCATGGGCGCGTCGGCGCTCAGCCGGCGATTGCGGGGGTACATGCCGACCACATGATTGCTGCTGGCATAGATGACACGCTCGACGCCCGTCGCACGTGCCGCCTCGAACACTTCAATGCAGCCCTCGATATTGCCGGCGACCTGGTCTTTCCATGGAGCATCCGTGGTGCAACCGGCCAGGTGCAACACGGCGTCGCAGCCCGACATGGCTGCGCGCAATCCATCCTGATCGGCGAGATCGCACACGACCTGCTCGTCCTCGCCGGGTTCGCTGAACTTGCTGCGATCGAGCAGACGAAGCTTCAGTCCGGCGCGCCGCAGATGGGGGATCGTCATCCTCGCAACGCTGCCCGCCCCGCCCGTTATCAGCAGCCGATTTCCCGCGCTCATTTCGCTATCTCCTTCTGCACGCCCTCAAGCCTCCGACGAGATGCGGACGGCGTCCATGCGTGCCTCACCCTCGGCAAGCTCGACGATCTCTTGCAATCTTCGTCCTTCATGCTGGACGTTGGGCGGCTCCCATCGCGCTGGCGAAGGGAGCCGCCTGGTTCTGCTCACGCAGAGGCAAGGCCTAGGCGTGCTGTCGTCGAGCGACGCTCACCGATGACGACCGCGACGACAAGGAACGCAGCGATGTCAAACACCGAGAGGAGGACGAACAACGGCTCATACCCGAACACGCCGGAAAGTTGCCCGAGAAGCAAGGAGAACAGCGTGCCTCCGATCCAGCCGGCCATGCCGCACATTCCCGTCGCCGCAGCGATATCGCGCTTCTCGAACACGTCCGTGCCAAGAGCGTAAAGGAGGCTGGACAGCATTCCGTGCGCAAACGCACCGAGAGAGAACAGCATGATTGCCCCGATCGGACCGTGCACGAGCCCAAGGAGTCCCGGGCCGATCATGCAGGACGCGCCGATGCCGATGACTGCAATACGGGAATTGATGCGCGTCATGCCGAACACCTTGACGAGCAGCGGCGCCAGGTATCCGCCGAGGATGCAGCCGAGATCGGAACCGAGGAACGGCAGCCATGCGAACAAGGCGAACTGCTTGATATCCATCCCCCGGGCCGTGATCATATAGAGCGGAATCCAGAAGCTGAAGGTTTGCCAGGCCGGCTCGGTCAAGAATCGCGCCACCGCGATGGCCCAGAACTGGCGCTTCACCAGAACCTCGCGGAACGAGGGCTTGGCCGGCACCGTGGTGTCCTGTCCTGCCAGGATGTACTCACGCTCCTGCTCGCCGAGACGGCCATGCTGCTCCGGATCGCGATACAGGAAGAACCACAGCAGCCCGTAAGCAGCCGCCAGCGATCCGCTCACCAGGAACGCGACTTGCCAACTCCAGGTGAGGGACAGCCAGATCACGAGTGGCGGCGCGAGCGCGCCGCCGATCGAACTACCGGTCGTAACCCAGCCGGCAGCGACCGATCGCTCCTTTGCCGGAAACCACGTGCCGAAGGTCTTCACAGCGGAGGGAATGGCCGCGGCTTCGGAAAATCCGAGCAGCGCCCGAAAGAATGCCAGCGACAGCCAACCACCGGCCAATGCATGAAGAGCGCAAGCTGCGCCCCAGGCGACGGAGAAAATTGAAAATCCCCGGCGGAGGCCGATGTAGTCGATGATGTAGCCCGCGAGAGGCTGCATGAGCGCGTAGCAGAGACCGAACGTTGCAACGATGTAGGAGTATTGCTGGGTCGTGAAATTCAGATCCTTCTGAAGCGTCGGGGCGAGGACGCCGAGGATATTTCGATCGATATAATTGATCACCGTGCCGACTGCGACCAGTGCCAGCATGTACCAGCGTAGACCGTGCAACGCCTTCATGTTCCCTCTCCATGGATGACCTCTTTGGGCCATCCGTTCTCTTGATGTGCAGAAGCCTTCGCGGACGTCCGGGTGCGGATCGGCGGGCTCGTTAAGCCACAGAAGCGGAATTGATGGCGTCGACGCCTGCGTCGCGTCTCTCCTCCGACATCTGTTTCTTTGAATGTGATGTTGCGACGACTGGTCCATGACCTCAAGTCGCGCCAAACGTCGCCGGCGACTGCAATCCCATAACGTGAGACTTATATCGGGAATTCCGACCGCGCCTGAACGCTCCATCTATGGGATGCGTCGACGGCGATAGCGGCGGCGTCAGCGACCTACGACACGCTGCGCATTTCAGAATATGTGCGGCCGCGACAACGGCCACGTCTTACAGTTGGGCATACCGGGCGCATGTTTTTCCGGATCCTCGTCGGCGCGATGCATTTGGCGGGTGTTCAATGCTCCGCCTTACTCAATCGTCGCCGAAGCCTTGCCGTCTAATCCCTCAACGGCATCGATTAGCGCAGCCGTTACGCGGTCGATAGGCAGCGAGGCGTCGATGGTTCTCAGCAGCCCCTTTGCGGCGTAGTAGTCGGTCAAGGGCCTGGTCTGGTTGGCGTAGGCCGTCAGGCGCACGCTGAGCGCTTCCTGATTGTCGTCGGCTCGCACCGCCTCGCCGCTTTCGCGGGCCTGCATGGCGCGGCCGAGGATCCGGTCGAGCAGATGCTGCTCGTCAACCTTGAGCTCGAGCACGCAGTTCAGCTCGTGCACATCGAGCACATCGTCGAGACTTTGCGCCTGGGCCACCGTGCGCGGAAATCCGTCCAGGATGAATCCGCGCGCCGCATCCGGCCGCGCGATCCGGTCCGCGATCAGCCCGACCACCAATCGATCCGGCACCAGTTCGCCACGCTGCATGATCTCGGCCGCCTGTCGGCCGATCGCGTTTCCCTCCGATACGGCGGCGCGCAGCATGTCGCCGGTCGACAGCTGCGGGATCGCGAGAATTTGCGACAGCTTGTAGGCCTGCGTTCCCTTGCCGGCACCGGGTGGTCCCAACAGCACGAGTCTCATCTTGGTTCTCCGTCAAACAGATTTTGCGCGCACGGCACGCGCGACCGCCGCCTCGATCAATGTGCGCGCCTCGTCGACGTGCCCCCAGCCGGCGAGCCGCGACCATTTACCGGGCTCGAGATCCTTGTAGTGCAGGAAGAAATGCTCGATCTGCTTGCAGGTGATTTCGGGCAGATCGGTATAGGTCTGTACATGTTGATAGCGTTGCGTCAGTCGCGACGACGGCACCGCAATGATCTTTTCGTCGCCGCCGCCATCATCCTCCATCTTCAACACGCCGATCGGCCGCACGTTCATCACGGCGCCTGGAATGATCGGACGGGTGTTGGCGATCAGCACGTCGATCGGGTCACCGTCGTCGGACAGCGTGTGCGGCACGAAGCCGTAATTGCCGGGATAGCGCATCGGCGTGTAGAGGAAGCGGTCGACGAACAACGTGCCCGACGCCTTGTCCATCTCGTATTTGATCGGCTCACCGCCGAGCGGCACCTCAATGACGACATTGACGTCGTCGGGAGGATGACGACCGATCGCGACCGCGTCGATATCCATGTGCTCGCCTATCTCTTGTTCTGTCGGTTCTTGACGAGATCGTCGACCACGGCGGGATCGGCGAGCGTCGAGGTGTCCCCCAGGCTGCCCGGCTCGTCCTCGGCGATCTTGCGCAGGATGCGGCGCATGATCTTGCCGGA
>NZ_JBVUBB010000063.1:0-26389 GCF_055791185.1 Bradyrhizobium ingae | reverse complement strand
ATTCCGGCGTGGTGCTGCGCACCCTGACCGAGGACGAACGTTCCGCCCGCGCCAGCGCGCTGGCCGATGCCAAGCTGCGCGAGGTCGAGGAGCGCCGCCAGGCCGAGGAAGAGGCCCAGCGCCGCGCCGTTCGCGAAAGCGCGGAGCGTGCCGAGCGCGAGGCCGCTGAAGCCCGCCGCAAGGCCGAGGACGAGCGCCATCGCCACGAGGACGAAGCCAAGCGAAAGGCCGAGATCGAGGCCAAGAAGCGTTTTGGCGAAGGCGAACAACCGCAATCTGCCGCGCGTACCGCGACGGCGGCACCGGCCGCTCCTGCGCCGCGGCCCGGGACGACCACTGCACGGCCGACGGCCTCCGCGGCCCGGCCCGCAACGACCACACAGCGGCCAGCCGGCCCGGCGGGTCGCGCCCCCGCAGTCGCGGCCGGACCGGACGAGGACGAGGGTCCGCGCCAGATCCGTCGCGGTCCCGGCGGCGCCGCGCGTCCCGTGGCGGCCCCCAAGACCACGCACAAGCCCGGCCCGCAGAAGGAGCGCGGCCGCCTGACGGTCGTCACCGCGCTCAATGCCGACGAGGTGCGCGAGCGCTCGATCGCCTCGTTCCGCCGCCGCACCCAGCGCCTGAAGGGCCATGCCTCGAACGAGCCGAAGGAAAAGCTGATCCGCGAGGTGACGATCCCCGAGGCGATCACCATCCAGGAACTCGCCAACCGCATGTCCGAGCGCGCGGTCGACGTCATCCGCATGCTGATGAAGCAGGGCGCGATGCACAAGATCACCGACGTGATCGATGCCGACACCGCTCAGCTCATCGCCGAAGAGCTCGGCCACACCGTGAAGCGTGTTGCCGCCTCCGACGTCGAAGAAGGCCTGTTCGACGTCGTCGACGATTCCACCGACACCGAGCCGCGCTCGCCGGTCGTGACCGTGATGGGCCACGTCGACCACGGCAAGACATCGCTGCTCGACGCGCTCCGTCACGCCAATGTGGTCTCGGGCGAAGCCGGCGGCATCACCCAGCATATCGGCGCCTATCAGGTGTCTTCGCCTGAAACCGGCAAGAAGATCACCTTCATCGACACGCCCGGCCACGCCGCGTTCACCGCGATGCGCGCCCGCGGCGCCAAGGTCACCGATATCGTCGTGCTGGTTGTCGCGGCCGATGACGGCGTGATGCCGCAGACGGTCGAGGCCATCAACCACGCCAAGGCGGCGGGCGTGCCGATCATCGTTGCGATCAACAAGATCGACAAGCCCGATGCCAAGCCCGAGCGCGTGCGCACGGAGCTGCTCCAGCACGAGGTGCAGGTGGAATCCTTCGGCGGCGAAGTGGTCGACGTCGAGGTGTCCGCCAAGAACAAGACGAATCTCGACAAGCTGCTGGAGATGATCGCGCTGCAGGCCGAAATCCTCGACCTGAAGACCAACTCCGAGCGTCCGGCCGAAGGCACCGTGATCGAGGCCAAGCTCGACCGCGGCCGCGGTCCGGTCGCCACCGTGCTGGTCCAGCGCGGCACGCTTCGTGTCGGTGACATCATCGTCGCCGGCGCCGAGATGGGCCGCGTCCGCGCGCTGATCTCGGATCAGGGCGAGACCGTGCAGGAAGCCGGCCCCTCCGTGCCGGTCGAGGTGCTCGGCTTCAACGGCCCGCCGGAAGCCGGCGATCGTCTCGCGGTCGTCGAGAACGAAGCCCGTGCCCGCCAGATCACCAGCTACCGCGCGCACCAGAAGCGCGAGAACGCGGCAGCCTCGATCTCCGGCATGCGCGGCTCGCTCGAGCAGATGATGTCGCAGTTGAAGACCGCGGGCCGCAAGGAGTTCCCGCTGATCGTCAAGGCCGACGTGCAGGGCTCGCTGGAAGCGATCCTCGGCTCGCTCGAGAAGCTCGGCACCGACGAAGTTGCAGCCCGCATCCTGCATGCCGGCGTCGGCGGCATCTCGGAGTCCGACGTCACGCTCGCGGAAGGCTTCAACGCCGCGATCATCGGATTCAGCGTTCGCGCCAACAAGGAGGCAGCCGCGGCCGCCAAGCGCAACGGCATCGAGATCCGCTACTACAACATCATCTACGACCTCGTGGATGACGTGAAGAAGGCGATGAGCGGCCTGCTCGCGCCGACCTTGCGCGAAACCATGCTGGGCAATGCCGAGATCCTGGAGATCTTCAACATCTCCAAGGTCGGCAAGGTCGCCGGTTGCCGCGTCACCGACGGCACCGTGGAACGCGGCGCCAATGTGCGCCTGATCCGCGACAACGTCGTCGTGCACGAAGGCAAGCTGTCGACGCTGAAGCGCTTCAAGGACGAAGTGAAGGAAGTCCAGTCCGGTCAGGAATGCGGCATGGCGTTCGAGAACTACCACGACATGCGTGCCGGTGACGTGATCGAGTGTTATCGAGTGGAGACGATCCAGCGCTCCCTGTAAGTCCAAATCTTACCGAAGCGCCCGGATCCTTTTGAACTGAAATTGCGAGAGCGCGATGGCCGGATTCATTCCGGCCATCGATGTCTCGTTCGTTTCGACATGACAAATGACAATGCCGGTGTCCCATCACGGGCATGACGAGGTGATTTTCCAGACAATGCCCCGCCACCATCAGAAAAAGAGCTCCGCGCCCGGCGGATCGCAGCGACAGCTGCGCGTCGGCGAGCAGGTTCGCCATGCGATGGCCGATATTCTGGCGCAAGGCAACGTGCATGATGCGGACCTCGAAGGCCACATCATCACCGTGCCGGAGGTACGGATGTCGCCGGATCTGAAGCTCGCGACCATCTACGTGATGCCGCTCGGCGGCCGCGACACCGAACGCGTGATTGCCGCGCTCGATCGCAACAAGAAATTCCTGCGCGGCGAAGTCGCGCGGCGCGTTAACCTGAAATTTGCACCTGACATTCGCTTCCGCGTCGACGAGCGATTCGACGAAGCGGAACGGATCGAGAAATTATTGCGAACGCCTGCGGTGCAAAAGGACTTGGACAAGGATCCGGAGCAGAATCCGGATTCGGATCGGGAAGAAGAACAATGATGATGGACCCGGCTCACGGTGCAATCGGCACCGAAGACGCTGACTCGGGCGACGTGCAGAAAAGTAATTTTGCCGAGCTGCGCGGCGATGCCACGCCGCCGCACGCGCAGGATCGCCGCGTCAACAACGATCCGCGCGCCAAGCAGCAGAAGAACAATCAGCCGCGCCGCGACCGGCGCGACGTGCACGGCTGGGTCGTGCTCGACAAGCCGATCGGGATGACCTCGACGCAGGCGGTTGCCGTGCTCAAGCGTCTGTTCAACGCCAAGCGCGCCGGCCATGCCGGCACGCTGGATCCGCTCGCCTCCGGCGGCCTGCCGATCGCGCTCGGCGAGGCCACCAAGACCGTCCCCTTCGTCATGGACGGCCGCAAGCGCTACCGTTTCACCGTCTGCTGGGGAGAGGAGCGCGATACCGACGATATCGAGGGCCGGGCGACCACCACCTCCGACCAGCGCCCGACCCGGGAAGCCATCCTGGCGCTGCTGCCCCGGTTCACCGGCGTGATCGAGCAGGTCCCGCCGCGCTATTCCGCGATCAAGGTCCAGGGCGAGCGCGCCTACGACCTGGCGCGCGATGGCGAGGTCGTGGAACTGGCTCCCCGACCGGTCGAAATTCACCATTTATCCCTGGTAGATCAACCGGATAACGATCGAGCGGTATTCGAGGCCGAATGCGGCAAGGGGACCTATGTCCGCGCGCTGGCCCGGGATATGGGCCGGATTCTCGGCACTTATGGCCATATCTGCGCGCTGCGGCGGACCCTGGTCGGCCCATTTGGCGAGAACGACATGATTCCGCTGGATCAGTTGGAGGCTTTGTGCCATAGAGCCGCGTCCGGCGAGGGCAGCCTCGCCGACGCGCTTTTGCCCGTTGAGACCGCGCTGGACGACATCCCGGCACTGGCCGTCACTCGGGCTGATGCGGCAAGGCTCCATCGGGGCCAAGCCGTTTTGTTGCGCGGACGGGATGCGCCCACTTGTAGCGGCACAGTCTATGTCACGGTGGCAGGCCGTCTTTTGGCGCTTGCCGAAGTTGGCAATGGCGAAATCATCCCCAAGCGTGTGTTCAACCTGACCGGCCTGACTGCCAGCCCCGGTCGCAACGAGAGAAATTGACGATGTCGATTGCCGCAGAACGCAAAGCGGAAGTCATCAAGACGAATGCCACCAAAGCCGGCGACACCGGTTCGCCCGAGGTTCAGGTCGCGATCCTTTCGGAACGCATCAACAACCTCACGAACCATTTCAAGACCCACGTGAAGGACAACCATTCGCGCCGCGGCCTCTTGAAGCTCGTGTCGACCCGCCGTTCGCTCCTCGACTACCTCAAGAAGAAGGACGAGGCGCGGTACAAGGCGCTGCTCGAGAAGCACAACATTCGTCGTTAAGAGCTCTTGCGCGCGCCACCGGCGCGCGTTTTTGCGCGTGGTTTCGAACGAAAGCACTTTTTTCAAGGTTTTTGATCGAGGCTCACGCGCATGTCGGGTGCGGGCCAATACCGATTCGCATCCGGGCATGATGGTCGAAGGCCGCGATACGGCGTTCGCGCTCATGCCGACTGACCAGTCCAGCAGCAATCCGGCGGCTGGGCGCAACGGGCAAGGCGCCCGTATGACCCGAAAGGATGGACGCCATCCGAAATCCGAAAACCATGGCAGGATCGCAGGACGCTGATCACCCGCTTCGATCAGCGTCCCGCAATCTTGCGCATGGTTTTTGTTTTTCGACGCGCCTCTTCTTTCGAGAACCCATGAAAGAAGACATCTATGTTCAATAAGCATTCAGTCGAGATCGACTGGGGCGGACGCCCTCTCAAGCTTGAAACCGGCAAGGTCGCACGCCAGGCCGACGGCGCCGTCCTTGCGACCTACGGCGAGACTGTGGTGCTCGCCACCGTCGTCGCGGCAAAGGCGCCGCGCGAAGGCGTCGACTTCCTGCCGCTGACGGTCGACTACCAGGAGAAGGCCTACGCTGCGGGCCGCATTCCCGGCGGCTATTTCAAGCGCGAGGGCCGTCCGACCGAGAAGGAGACGCTGGTCTCCCGTCTGATCGACCGCCCGATCCGTCCGCTGTTCGTCGACGGCTGGCGCAACGAGACCCAGGTGATCGCCACCGTGCTGTCGCACGACATGGAGAACGACCCCGATATCGTCGCGCTGGTGGCATCGTCCGCTGCGCTGACCCTGTCCGGCGCTCCGTTCAAGGGCCCGATCGGTGCTGCGCGCGTCGGCTTCGCCAATGACGAGTTCATCCTCAACCCGACGCTCGACGAGATGGTCGAGACCCAGCTCGATCTCGTGGTCGCCGGTACCGCCGACGCCGTGCTGATGGTGGAATCGGAAGCCAAGGAGCTCAACGAAGACATCATGCTCGGCGCCGTGATGTTCGGCCACCGCCACTTCCAGCCGGTGATCAACGCGATCATCGAGCTCGCCGAGAAGGCCGCCAAGGAGCCGCGCGAAGTCACCGTCATCGACAATTCGGCGCTCGAAAAGGAAATGCTCGGCCTCGTCGAGCAGGAGCTGCGCGCCGCTTACGCCATTCCGGTCAAGCAGGATCGCTACGCCGCGGTCGGCAAGGTCAAGGAAAAGGTGATCGCCCATTACTTCCCTGAAGGGCAGGAGCCGAAATACGACAAGCTGCGCGTCGCGGGCGTGTTCAAGGAGCTCGAGGCCAAGATCGTTCGCTGGAACATCCTGGACACCGGCAAGCGCATCGACGGTCGCGACTCCAAGACGGTCCGCAACATCGTCGCCGAAGTCGGCGTGCTGCCCCGCGCCCACGGCTCGGCGCTGTTCACCCGCGGCGAGACCCAGGCGATGGTCGTGACCACGCTCGGCACCGGCGAGGACGAGCAGTACATCGACGCGCTGTCGGGAACTTACAAGGAGACGTTCCTGCTGCACTACAACTTCCCGCCCTACTCGGTCGGTGAGACCGGCCGTCTCGGCGGCACCAAGCGTCGCGAGATCGGCCACGGCAAGCTGGCCTGGCGCGCGATCCATCCCGTGCTGCCGCCGCACCACGAATTCCCCTACACCACGCGCGTGGTGTCGGAGATCACCGAGTCCAACGGCTCCTCCTCGATGGCTTCGGTCTGCGGCGCCTCGCTCGCGCTGATGGATGCCGGCGTGCCGTTGAAGCGGCCGACCGCAGGCATCGCGATGGGCCTGATCCTCGAAGACAAGCGCTATGCGGTTCTCTCGGACATTCTCGGTGACGAGGACCATCTCGGCGATATGGACTTCAAGGTCGCCGGCACGGAAGCGGGCATCACCTCGCTCCAGATGGACATCAAGATCGAGGGCATCACCGAGGAGATCATGCGTGTCGCCCTCGGCCAGGCCAAGGAAGGCCGCATCCACATCCTCGGCGAGATGGCGAAGGCCCTGACCGCGGCCCGCGCCGAGCTCGGCGAATACGCGCCGCGCATCGAGACCTTCAAGATCGCCACCGACAAGATCCGCGAAGTGATCGGCACCGGCGGCAAGGTGATCCGCGAGATCGTCGAGAAGACCGGCGCCAAGGTCAACATCGAGGACGACGGCACCGTGAAGGTCGCTTCCAGCGACGGCGAGGCGATGAAGGCCGCGATCAAGTGGATCAAGTCGATCGCGTCGGATCCGGAAGTCGGCCAGATCTATGACGGCACCGTCGTCAAGGTGATGGAGTTCGGCGCCTTCGTGAACTTCTTCGGCTCCAAGGACGGTCTCGTCCACATCAGCCAGCTCGCCTCGGCGCGCGTGCAGAAGACCACCGACGTCGTCAAGGAAGGCGACAAGGTCAAGGTCAAGCTGCTCGGCTTCGACGATCGCGGTAAGACCCGCCTGTCGATGAAGGCGGTCGACCAGCAGACCGGCGAGGACCTCGAGGCCAAGCAGAAGACTGCGGAAGGCGAAAAGGCCCCGCGCGAAGCGGCTGGCGAGTAAATCTCTCCGCATTGGAAACACGAAGGGCGGCCGAGAGGCCGCCCTTTTGTTTGTGTTCGTCCTGGGCGATATGCGCTCCCTCTCCCGTTTGCGGGAGAGGGTCTTTCCGCAGAGAGACTCCCAACGAGGAGAGAGCCCTCACCCGCCGCTTCGCGTCGACCTCTCCCGCAAGCGGGAGAGGTGAACGGCAGCTGCTACTCAGACCAGATCGAACCGGTCGGCGTTCATCACCTTGGTCCAGGCCGCCACGAAGTCGTTGGCGAACTTCTGCTTCGAGTCCGCGCTCGCATAGACTTCCGCGAAGGCGCGGAGCTGCGAGTGCGAACCGAAGATCAGGTCGGCGCGGGTCGCGGTCCACTTGACCGCATTGGTCTTGCGGTCACGTCCCTCATACGCGCCGTTGGCGGCCGGCGCCCACTGCGTGCTCATGTCGAGCAGGTTGACGAAGAAGTCGTTTGTCAGCGTCCCCGGCTTCGCCGTGAATGCGCCGTTCTTCGAACCATTTGCGTTGGCGCCGAGCACGCGCAGACCGCCGACGAGAACGGTCAGCTCGGGCGCGCTGAGCCCGAGCAACTGCGCCCGATCCACCAGAGCCTCCTCCTGCCTCAGGAACTGATGCTTGCTGCCGACATAGTTGCGGAAGCCATCAGCCCGCGGCTCGAGCGGCGCGAAGGACGGAACGTCCGTCTGCTCCTGCGACGCATCCATGCGGCCCGGCGTGAACGGCACCTTCACGTCGACGCCGGCATCCTTCGCAGCCTTCTCGACCGCGGCGGCACCGCCGAGGACGATGAGGTCGGCAAGCGAGATCTTCTTCTTGCCTGCGCCAAACTCCTTCTGGATCGCTTCGAGCTTGCCGAGCACCTTGGAGAGCTGGGCCGGCTGGTTGACCTCCCAGTCCTTCTGCGGGGCAAGGCGGATACGCGCGCCATTGGCGCCGCCGCGCTTGTCGGAGCCGCGGAAGGTCGAGGCCGATGCCCAGGCCGTGGAAACCAGCTCGGACACCGAGAGGCCGGACGCCAGGATCTTCGCCTTCAGCCCTGCGACGTCCTGCTCGTTGACGAGCTCATGATCGACGGCCGGAACCGGATCCTGCCAGATCAGCGTCTCCTTCGGCACCAGCGGGCCGAGATAGCGCGCGATCGGACCCATGTCGCGGTGGGTGAGCTTGAACCAGGCACGGGCAAAGGCGTCCGCGAACTGGTCGGGATGCTCGAGGAAGCGCCGCGAGATCTTCTCATAGGCCGGATCGAAGCGCAGCGAGAGGTCGGTCGTCAGCATCGTCGGCCGATGCTTCTTCGACTTGTCGAACGGATCCGGGATGATCGCCTCGGCCCCCTTGGCCGTCCACTGGTTCGCGCCGCCCGGGCTCTTCGTCAGCTCCCATTCGTACTTGAACAGGTTTTCGAAGAAGTTGTTGCTCCACTTCGTCGGCGTCGTCGTCCACGTCACCTCGAGACCGCTGGTGATGGAATCGCCCGCGAGGCCCGTAGCGTGCTTGCTCTTCCAGCCGAGGCCCTGATCCTCGAGTGCGCCCGCTTCCGGCTCGGGACCGACCAGCGAGGGATCGCCAGCACCGTGGGTCTTGCCGAAGGTGTGGCCGCCGGCGATCAGCGCGACGGTCTCCTCGTCGTTCATCGCCATGCGGAAGAACGTCTCGCGGATGTCCTTGGCGGCCGCGAGCGGATCCGGCTTGCCGTTCGGCCCTTCCGGATTGACGTAGATGAGGCCCATCTGCACCGCGCCAAGCGGCTCGGCGAGCTGGCGTTCGCCGCTATAGCGTTCATCGCCCAGCCAGGTGCCCTCGGGACCCCAATACAATTCTTCCGGCTCCCAGACGTCGGCGCGACCACCCGCAAAACCGAAGGTCTTGAAGCCCATCGATTCCAGCGCGACGTTGCCGGCGAGGACCATCAGATCGGCCCATGAGATCTTGCGGCCGTATTTCTGCTTGATCGGCCAGAGCAGCCGGCGAGCCTTGTCGAGGTTGGCGTTGTCGGGCCAGCTGTTCAGCGGCGCGAAGCGCTGCTGACCGGCACCAGCGCCACCGCGGCCGTCGGTGATGCGGTAAGTGCCCGCGCTGTGCCAGGCCATGCGGATCATCAGGCCGCCATAGTGACCGAAGTCGGCCGGCCACCACTCCTGGGAGTCGGTCATCAGGGCGTGCAGGTCCTTGACGACCGCATTCAGGTCCAGCGTCTTGAATTCCTTGGCATAGTCGAAGTCCTTGCCCATCGGATCCGACAGATCGGAATTCCGGTGCAGGACCTGGACATCCAGTTGAGTCGGCCACCACTCTCGGTTCGTGGGTGCGGGTTTTCCGCCCGTGAACGGGCATTTTGCTTGATCGTCCATGAATACCTCCTCTGGTGGCGTCGAACTGCGCCATGTCCCAGGTAGAAGGACTCTAAGCGCCGCCTTCTATCAGGTAAAGTTGACTTTAATGATCGCTGCGATAGGATTTTCTGATGATAAATCTGACGCTGCGGCAGCTCCGGTATTTCGATGCGCTGGCGCGTCTCGGCCATTTCGGGCGCGCGGCGGAAGCCTGCTCGATCTCGCAGCCCGCGCTGTCGATGCAGATCAAGGAAATGGAGGAGACACTCGGCGGGCTGCTGCTCGAGCGCAGCGCGCGCCAGGTCGCGCTTACGCGCTTCGGCGAGGAGCTCGCCCAGCGCGTCCGCGAGATCCTGCGCTCGGTCGATGAGCTCGGCGACTTCGCACGCGCCTCGCGCGACCGCTTCACCGGGCGCCTGCGCATCGGCATGATCCCGACAATCGCACCCTATCTCCTGCCCACGATCACCAAGAACCTCACGCGCCTGCACCCGGAGCTCGATATCCGCGTGCGCGAGACGATGACACCCAAGCTGATCCAGGAGCTGACCGAAGGCCGGCTCGATACCGCGATCGTCGCCCTGCCGGTCTCGGAAGCCTCGCTGACGGAAGTTGCGCTGTTCGAGGAAAAATTCCTGCTGGTGCGGCCGAGCACGGATGAGGGAACGCCGGTGCCCTCACGCGAGATGATGCGCGAGATGCGGCTCTTGCTGCTCGAGGAAGGACATTGTTTCCGCGACCAGGCGCTGTCGTTCTGCAACATGCAATCGGCCCCGCCGCGCGAGATGCTGGATGCGAATTCGCTGTCGACGCTGGTTCAGATGGTCAGCGCCGGCATCGGGGTGACCTTGATCCCCGAAATGGCCCTGCCCGTCGAGACGCGCTCGGCCTCGGTGTCGGTCGCGCGCTTCGCCGATCCGCAGCCCTCGCGCACCATCGGCATGGTCTGGCGCAAGACCAGCCCGCTGGCGCGGCAGCTGCTGCAAATCTCCGAGGTGGTGTGCCTGTCGGCCGGCAAGGTGCGCGCACGGCAGATCGCCGGCGCGGCGCTGCGCAATTCCCGGGCCTGATCGACGATGATATCCGTCCCCATCATCCGCGCTGCACGCCCGGACGAGTATGACGAGATCGCCCGTGTCTGGATGGAGAGCTGGGTCTCGACCGGCCTGGCGGAGGCCAGCAATTTCCTGCTCGCGAACCTGCGCGCACGCGTCCGGCGCGAGATAGAGGATGGCTGGAGCCTCTTTGTCGCCGATGATGATGGCGTGATCGCCGCCATGCTGGCGCTGCATCTGCCAAAACTCTACCTCGACATGCTTTTCGTCGCGCCTGCGTATCAAGGGCAATCGCTCGGCCGGCAGTTGCTCGCCTTCACGCGAACGCAGTTGCCCGACGAGATCGTCCTGCGCTGTGTGCGCGAGAACGAAAAGGCCTGGCGCTGGTACGAGCGCGAGGGATTTGTGTTCGAGCGGGAGGAAGTCGCGACGGCAACGGGCTTCATGATGAAGTGCTATCGGTGGCGCCGGCAAACGCGCGACGGGTAGACGGCTCCGGCATTACGCAGCTTGCGGTTGTCGCGAGCCCAACCTAGTGTGGCGTATCCAATGTCCGTCTGCCTCTGATCTTCCCGGAATCCATGGTTCGATTTATCGCCTCGATGCTGGTCCTGGTGTCCTTTCTGACTCCGGCAGCAGCACAAACTCCTCCCGCACCCCCCGCCTCTCCCGCTCAGACTACAACGCAGGCGAAACCGGCTGCCAAGAAGGCGCCGATGAAGCCAAAGGCGCCAGCCAAGCCCGCGGAGGCGGCGAGCGCCGGCCCTTGCGGCGTCGGCGTGATCGCGGCGACACAGGACCCGTTCGTCGTTGAGAAGATCGGCCTGACGGTGTTCGGCAACGAATATGCGGAGGTGCCGGTGTCCTGGGGCCTTGACGATCTTGTTTTCGCACGTGTGCGTGCGGCGGCTGGAGCTACGCCACTTCGGCGCATCGCTTACGCAAACGGCGCGTTCGACGCCTACTATCACCCGAAGCCCAGCCTGTTTCGCAACGAGCGCGAAGAGCTGTCGAACCTGATCCGTCAGATCGCGGGCAATGCCGGCTGCGAACGATATGTCGTCATCACGCGCAGCGAGGGGATGCTGCCGGGGACCAACCAGCCGCTCCGGGGCCTCGGCATTCTCAATCGTGGTGTCGGTCCCATCAGCTATTCCTACCTGTACGCCTATGTCGGCGTGACCGTGCTCGACGGCCAGACCTTTGAAATCAGGAAGGGGCCTGGCGTGACGTTGGAAGGCGTCGTGAAGCATATGGCTAACAGCTTCGGGCTAGACGAACATTTGCGCAAAGTGGACGACTCCCTGTATCCGGCCGCGGCGGCCGACGCCGCCGGCAACTCGGCCCTGCGGGACAACATTCGCGATTTCCTGACACAGCGGCTGGACAAGATCTTGCCGCCCTATTTCGCACCGTGAAGCGCGAGAGCGTGCGACGATGAACGTGCTTGCGGCCGCGTTGGTCTCATATGCCCTGCTGTCGCCGACAGGTGGACAGGTAGACCCGGCGCCAAAGCCGGAAGTGGTCAGGCCTGCGGTGAGGAAGCCGGCCACCCTCGCGCTAAGCAGGCCAGTTGAAAGCGGCCCGTGCCAGATCGGCGTGATCTCCTTCGCCGGCGACCTTTTTTGGGTCGAGAAATACGGGGCGCTCAAATTTCTCAATACCTATTCGCACACATCCGTCGCAGCTTGGGGGCTCGATGAGCTTGTCGTCTCGCGGGTCCGCGCTGCCGCCCCGGGCAGCTCTGTCAGGGGAATTCCGTACACGCGGCAGGAGCTCGCCGAAGCCCGTCAGCAGCGATTGCTTTTTCGCGACTTCGACGGGAACGTCCTGCGCTTCGTTCAATACCTCGCTGGCCGTACCCGCTGCGATCGCTACGTTACCGTGCTCAGGCACGGCGGCACTCAGCGGGAATTTGGCATCGGTATCTCGCAGCATCTGGATGCACGCGTGTTTCTCTTCGCTATGATGTTGGTGCGCGTCTATGACGGCCGAACGTTCGAAATCATCAGTGAGGCCCCAGCTCGCGAAGATGACTACTCTGTGCTGCAGCGTGCTCTCCATGACGAGCTTGGTGGACCCTATCGCATACTGGATACTGCCATGTTTCCGGCAAAGCCCGCGGACGCGGTCAAAAGTCCGGTCCTGCGCAACGGCGTCCGGGACATGCTGACGAAGAGCCTCGACAAAACTTTGCCGGCTCTGCTTCGACGGCAGGCTCGATCTCCCGAGCACAAAATAATCTCCACGGCCGCACCGCATGTCGTCGGCTCGCCCGCGACTATGATTTCTGTTGACCAACATGTCGCTCACGAAAGTCACCTTCCGGCCAGAACTAGTGCGTTGCGATTTCGAAGCAGACACGCAATGAATGTGCCCTCGCCACCTCACGCGAAGGAAGGTTCCCGCGATGATCAAGCTCTACTGGTCGCCCCGCTCGCGCTCCTTCTCCGCGCTCTGGCTGATGGAAGAAACCGGCCTGCCCTATGAGCGCGTGCTGACCGACATTTCGACCGGCGCGCAGAAGGCGCCGGACTATTTGAAGATCAATCCGATGGGAAAAGTGCCGGCGCTGGTCGACGGCGATGCTGCGCTCGGCGAAGCGGCCGCGATCTGCGCCTATGTCGCCGATCGCTATCCGGAGACAAAGCTCGCACCCGCGGCGACCGATCCGCGTCGCGCGCGCTATCTGCAATGGCTGTTCTTCGGGCCGAGTTGTATCGAGCCCGCTATCATCCAGATCTACACCAAGATCGAGGTGCCGACCTCGACCGCGGCCTGGGGAAGCTCGACGCAGGTGTTCGATGTCCTCGACACCGCCTTGGCCAAGGGACCATGGACCCTTGGCGAGGAGTTCACGGCCGCCGACATCGTGATCTGCTCGGGGCTGAACTTCGCCGTGCGAATGTTCAAGATGGTGCCGTCGCGCCCCAGTTTCGACGCCTATATCGCCCGCTGCATGGCGCGGCCGGCGTTCCAGCGCGCGGAGAAGATCGCGGCGGGGTGAAGACGCGAGGCTAAGCTCTCATGCCCCGGACGCAGTGCGGCGCGAAGTGCCGCGCTGCTGAGCCGGGGCTCATTTCCGCGGGCACTCGAGAGAGCGCTGTGGGTCCCGGCTCTGCGTCGCATCGCTGACGCGCTGCGCCGCGTCCGGGACATGAGTGCAGCTTAATCAGTCGCCTTCAGATCGTCCGGCCTCGGCATCAGGACGATGTTGTAACCGGAATCGACATAGTGAATCTCGCCGGTCACGCCGCCGGAGAGATCCGACAGCAGATACAGTGCCGAACCGCCGAGCTCATCGAGCGTGACGCCGCGGCGCAGCGGCGCATGCTTCTGCTGGAAAGCGAACATAGCGCGCGCCTCGCCGATGCCGGAACCGGCGAGCGTGCGGATGGGACCTGCAGAGATCGCGTTGACGCGGATGCCGCGCGGTCCGAAATCGGCGGCAAGATAGCGCACCGAGGCTTCCAGCGCCGCTTTCGCGACACCCATGACGTTGTAGTTCGGCATCGCACGCATCGAGGCACCGAAGGTCAGCGTGATCATGCTGCCGCCTTCCGTCATCAATTCGGCGGCGCGCTTGGCCACTTCCGTGAACGAGAAGCAGGAGATCACCATGGTGCGTGAAAAATTCTGACGACTGGTGTCGGCGTAGCGACCTTTCAGCTCGTTCTTGTCGGCAAAGCCGATCGCGTGGATTACGAAGTCGAGCTTGCCCCATTTCTCGCGCAGCGCCGCGAAGGTGGCATCGACACTGGCAATGTCCTCGACGTCGCAAGGCAGCACCATGTCGACGCCGAGCTGCTCGGCCAGCGGCTTGACGCGCTTGCCCAGGGCCTCGCCCTGGAAGGTGAAGGCAAGCTCGGCGCCATGCGCATGCAGCGCCTTCGCCATGCCCCAGGCGATCGAGTGATCATTGGCGATGCCCATGATCAGACCGCGCTTGCCCTTCATCAAATCCTGCATCGTGGCTCCCACAATTCCGATGTCATCGCCCGCGCAGGCGGGCGATCCAGTATTCCAGAGACAGTCATGTTAGATCGAGAGGCCGCGACGTACTGGATGCCCTCGCCGTCGCGGGGCATGACCAACTCAAACTATCAGGCATCCAGGCGGCTGAACACCAGCGTGGCGTTGGTGCCGCCAAAGCCGAACGAGTTCGACAGCACGGTGCCGATTTTGACGTTGTCGATGCGCTTGCGCACGATCGGCATGTCGGCGAATACCGGGTCGAGCTCCTGGATGTGCGCGCTCTCGCAGATGAAGCCGTTGTTCATCATCAGAAGCGAATAGATCGCTTCCTGCACGCCGGTCGCGCCCAGCGAGTGGCCGGTGAGTGCCTTGGTGGCGGAGATCGGCGGGCACTTCTCGCCGACGCCGAACACCTTTCGGATCGCCTCGATCTCCGGCGGGTCGCCCGCCGGCGTCGAGGTGGCGTGCGGATTGATGTAATCGACCTTCGTCTTCACGGTCGACATCGCCATGCGCATGCAGCGCTCGGCGCCTTCACCCGACGGTGCGACCATGTCGTAGCCGTCGGACGTCGCGCCATAGCCGACGATCTCGCCATAGATGCGCGCGCCGCGCGCCTTGGCGTGCTCGAGCTCCTCCAGCACCAGCACACCGGCACCGCCTGCGATGACGAAGCCGTCGCGATTGACGTCATAGGGACGCGAGGCGGTGGCCGGCGTGTCGTTGTACTTCGAGGACATCGCGCCCATGGCATCGAACAGCACCGACAGCGACCAGTCCAGCTCCTCGCAGCCGCCGGCGAAGATGACGTCCTGCTTGCCGATCTGGATCGTCTCGTAGGCATTGCCGATACAATGGTTCGACGTCGCGCAGGCCGACGAGATCGAATAGTTCACGCCCTTGATCTTGAACCAGGTCGCGAGCGTCGCGGACGCCGTCGACGACATCGCCTTCGGCACTGCGAACGGCCCGACTCGCTTCGGTCCCTTGCTGCGGGTGATGTCGGCGGATTCGACGATAGTGCGGGCCGACGGGCCACCCGAGCCCATGATGATACCGGTGCGGATGTTGGAGACTTCGTCAGGCGACAGACCGGAATCCTGGATCGCCTGCTCCATCGCGATATGATTCCACGCGGCACCCTGGCCAAGGAAACGCATCGCGCGCCGGTCGATCACCGTCGCGGGATCGAGGGTCGGCTCACCCGCGACCTGCGAGCGGAAGCCCATCTCGGCATATTTCCCTGCCCGCGAGATGCCTGACTTCGCCTCGTGAAGGCTCGCAAGCACTTCCTGGGTGTTGTTTCCGATGGACGAGACAATGCCCATCCCGGTGACCACAACCCGCCTCATGACAGCCTCGCCCTAATCGTTGTCGTCTTTTAACGTGATGCGCTTTGTCTCAGCCAAAGCTCTTGTTCAACCAAGGCTCTTGGTTCAACCGAGGCTCGTGCCCTGCTTGAACAGGCCGACCTTCAGATCCTTGGCGCGATAGATAATCTGGTCATCAACCGAAAGCCACCCGTCGGCAATGCCCAGCACCAGCTTTGAGCGCATCACGCGCTTGATATCGACCTGATACACGACCTTGCGGGCCTCGGGCAGCACCTGGCCGCCGAACTTCAACTCGCTGAGGCCCAGCGCGCGGCCGCGGCCCTCGCCGCCGATCCAGCCGAGGTAGAATCCGACCATCTGCCACAGCGCGTCGAGGCCAAGGCAGCCCGGCATCACCGGGTCATTCTTGAAGTGGCAGCCGAAGAACCAGAGGTCCGGCTTGACGTCGAGCTCGGCGCGCACCAGCCCCTTGCCGAATTCGCCGCCGTTATCGGAAATTTCCGTGATGCGGTCGAACATCAGCATCGGCGGCAGCGGCAGTTGAGCGTTGCCTGGGCCGAACATCTCGCCGCGGGCACAAGCCAGCAAATCTTCGTATTCGTAACCGTTGCGCCTGTTCAGCATCCCGGAGCCTCTGTTCAAATCCCGATGGGGCAGTTTTGGCGAGAATGGCCCCGTTTCTCGACGAAAGGAGCGCCTTTCGCCGTTGTCAGGCGCGAAAACCGCACGACCGAAACGATCACGGGCCAAGCCTCGTTAAGCCCGGCTGCGCCGAAATTGGTTAAGCGGGACCGCGCGCTCTCTATCATAGGCCTTCCCGGCGTCAAAGCGCCCTTTACAGGGTAAAATGATCGCATCTCGTCCCGGTTCCGGATCGACTTAGAACCACTCTAGTTGCGAGAAACTTGCATCTGCATCTATCCGTCCATATATTGCACAACAATAGTGTTTTTCCTCGCGTGCCCTGAAATCGGAAATGAGCGATAACGCCCCGAACCATCACGACGAAACCGCCCATTCCGCGTCCCTCCACTCCGGACGCCAACCGGCCTTGACCGGTTGCCCGTGGCACGACGTCAACGAAATGCTCCAGGCTGCCGGGCTTCGCCCGACGCGCCAGCGCATGGCGCTGGGCTGGCTGCTGTTCGGCAAGGGTGCCCGGCACCTGACCGCCGAAATGCTCTACGAGGAAGCGACGCTGGCCAAGGTTCCGGTGTCGCTGGCGACCGTCTACAACACGCTGAACCAGCTCACCGATGCCGGTCTGCTGCGCCAGGTCAGCGTCGACGGCACCAAGACCTATTTCGACACCAACGTCACCACGCACCACCATTATTATCTCGAGAACAGCCACGAGCTGGTCGACATTCCCGACCCGCATCTGGCGCTGTCGAAGATGCCCGACGTGCCCGAAGGCTACGAGATCGCGCGCATCGACATGGTCGTGCGCCTGCGCAAGAAGCGCTGAGATCGTCCTATACTGCTGATTTCGTCGTCATGGCCGGGCTCGTCCCGGCCATTGCTGTTTTGCTCCGTCAGTCCGGAATGGTCCGAAGGACCAGACCCGGAATCTCGAGATCCCACAATGCGCAATTGCGCGTTGGGGTTCGGCTCTTCGAGCCGCCCCGGGGTGACGCCTGCGGCGTCAGTTCACCAGCTCGTCGGCGTAGACGCCCCAGAGCCGCTCCTGCTGGATCCAGCCGTCGAAACCGTTGCCCGTGACGTGGCACCAGCCGGTGGTGCATTTCTTGACCTGGGCGACGACACCGACCTGGAGCTTTGCGGCGACTGCGCTCTCGGTATCGGCGCGATCATAGATCGGCGCGAGATCGTCCTTGCGCTTCATGGTGACGACGGCGGTGCGGCGGCCCGACAGCAATGAATGATAGACCCAGCCCTCGGCGCCTTCGGAATCGCGCACCCGGCGCCAGTTCTCGAACTCGGCGGTGATTTCGACCGGCAGGCCGGCGCGGGTGTAGACCCAGGCCACATCATTGTCCTTGGTCGGGCCGGCGCGGACATTCACATGGTCGGATTTGAGGCTGACATAGCGCGGCACGGGCAGGCCACTCGCGCTTTGAACCGCGTCCTTGGCCGAATGTCCGGGGCTGACCGATGCGCCCAGCCAACCCAACACGAGCGCCACCACCGACCCAAAACGCCCCAACGCCATCACGACCCGTCTCCTGCCGGAACCCCTGCGCACGCAAGCCGAATTCCGAGAATCACTTCCAAATCCACACCGCACGCCCCTCTCCCCGCCCTACGCGGGTCTTCCTTCCGTTGCCGTGGTTCTTGTCTTGGCCCGGCCATCTGCTAGAGAGGACGAGCGTCTAACAAACCAGTTTGGCCCGATTTTCCGGCCGGAAATGTCGGGAGGGCTTGAAGGAAACGCCGGGGACGATGCGGCAAGGCCAGTGTCGAACAACCGGGTTAATGAGGTCTGAACGGTAAGCCTTTGACGACAGAGGCGGCCAGCGATGCCCCATGAGAGCAGGACATGTCGGTCAAGAAAAAACCCCTCGTCGTCGTGACACGCAAGCTGCCGGACTCGATCGAGACGCGCATGCGCGAATTGTTCGACGCCCGGATCAATCTTGACGACACCCCGATGTCGCGGGAGCAGATCGCGGAAGCCGCGCGTTCGGCCGACGTGCTGGTTCCGACCGTGACCGACCATATCAGCGCCGACATCATCAACCAGCCCGACTGCAAGCTCCGCCTGATCGCGAATTTCGGTAACGGCGTCGACAATATCGACGTTGAGGCGGCGCATGCGCGCGGCATCACCGTCACCAACACGCCGAAAGTTTTGACCGAGGACACCGCCGACATGACCATGGCGCTGATCCTCGCAGTGCCGCGCCGGCTGATCGAGGGCGCCTCGGTGCTCACGGAAGGAAAGCCCTGGGCGGGATGGTCGCCGACCTGGATGCTCGGCCACCGCATCGGCGGCAAGCGCCTCGGCATCATCGGCATGGGCCGCATCGGCCAGGCCGTGGCGCGCCGCGCCCGCGCCTTCGGCCTGCAGATCCATTATCATAACCGCCGTCCCGTCGCCCCGAAGATCGCCGAGGAACTTGGCGCGACCTATTGGGAAAGCCTCGACCAGATGCTGGCGCGGATGGACATCATCTCGGTGAACTGTCCGCACACGCCCGCGACCTACCACCTGCTTTCGGCACGGCGGCTGAAGCTGATCCGGAAAGAGGCCTATATCGTCAACACCGCGCGCGGCGAGGTGACGGACGAGGACACGCTGATCAAGCTGATCGAAGCCGGCGAGATCGGCGGCGCCGGGCTCGACGTCTACGAGCACGAGCCCGCGGTCAATCCGAAACTGGTGCGGCTCGCGAAAGCCGGCAAGGTGACGCTGCTGCCGCATATGGGCTCGGCCACCATCGAAGGCCGCGTCGAGATGGGCGAGAAGGTGATCATCAACATCCGCACCTTCCTCGACGCCCACAAGCCGCCGGATCGCGTGCTGCCGAGCATGCTCTGAGGCTTATTGTTCAAGCATGATCTTGCCGGAAAACCGCTGCACACTTTTCCGGATCATGCTTTACCCGCGTCGCTTCTCCCGTTTGCGCCACTCAGCAGCGAAGTCGATGAAAGCACGCAGCGCCGGCGGAACTTGCCGCCGGCTTGGATAATACAGGAACGGTCCGGGAAACGGCTCGCACCAATCCTCCAGCACGCTCACCAACGCGCCTGATTTGACGTGCTCACGGACATACCCGTCGAACGTCGCCCAGAAACCCACGCCGTCGCGCGCGGCACGCATCGCAAGTCCGAGATAGGTCGCGATCAGCCTGGCGGGCGGATCGACCTTCACCACATGGCCGTTCTTCTCGAACTCCAGATCGAGCATCGCACCGCTGCCGAACCGCGTGCGGATGCAGTCATGGTCGAGCAGGTCCTTTGGATGCTTCGGCCGGCCGCGGCGCGCGACATAGTCGGCTGAAGCGACGACCGCGTAGCGCTGCAGCCCGCTGAGCTGGACCGCAACCATGTCCTGCGCCAGGTGCTCGCCGTAGCGCACACCGGCATCAAAGCCTTCGCTGACGATATCGACGAACGAGCTTTCGGCGACGATGTCGAGCTCGACCTGCGGATGCGCCTGCAAGAACGGCCCGACCATCTCTGCGAGCACGAGGTCGATTGCCGGCGGCGGCGCATTGATGCGCAGCCGGCCCGAGGCGATCTCGCGGAGGCTCCGCACCTGATCCAGGGCGTCGCTGACATCGCGCAGCGCCGGTGCTACGCGCGACAACAGCAGCTCGCCCGCCTCCGTCAAGGCAACGCTGCGGGTGGTGCGGTTCATCAGGCGGACGCCGAGGCGTTCCTCGAGGTCGCGCAGGCGCTGGCTGAGGCTTGAGACCGAGACACGCTGCACCACCGCCGCCCGCCGGAAATTGCGGGTGCGGGCAACCGCCACGAAGGCATCGAGGTCGCGGAGATCGGGCTCGGTCATTGTTCGATATAGTGAACAAGCCATTTCAGATTGTCCAGCTTATCGGCGCAATCGAACCGGCGCATATCTGCCGCATCAAAAGCGGCACAATCGGCCGCAGCACCCGCAAGGAGCGAGCCACCATGGAACAGCGCAAACTCGGTTCAACCGGCCCCATTGTCTCTGCCGTCGGTCTCGGCTGCATGGGCATGTCGGACTTCTACGGCCCCGCCGACCGTAGCGAGAGCATCGCAACGATCCACGCCGCGCTCGACGCCGGCATCACTCTGCTCGATACCGGCGATTTCTATGGCATGGGCCACAATGAGATGCTGATTGGCGAAGCGCTGAGCGGGCGCGACCGCGACCGGTTGCAGATCAGCGTCAAGTTCGGTGCGCTGCGCGATCCGAACAAGGGATTTCTCGGCTATGACAGCCGGCCCGCGGCGATCAAGAACTTCGTCGCCTATTCGCTCCAGCGTCTGCGCGTCGACCACATCGACATCTACCGGCCGGCGCGGCTCGATCCTTCCGTGCCGATCGAGGAGACCATTGGCGCGATGGCCGACATGATCAAGGCCGGCTGGATCCGCCATATCGGCCTCTCCGAGGTCGGCTCCGACACCATCCGCCGCGCCCAAGCCGTGCATCCGATCGTCGACCTGCAGATCGAATACTCGCTGGTGTCACGCGGCATCGAGGGCGACATCCTGAAAACGTGCCGTGAACTCGGCATCGCCGTCACCGCCTATGGCGTGCTGTCGCGCGGCCTGATCAGCGGCCATTGGTCGAAGGACCGCGCCAACGAGAAGGATTTTCGCCGCATGAGCCCGCGCTTCCAGGCGGAAAATCTCGACTCCAATCTCGCGCTGGTGGACACGTTGCGCGGGATTGCCGCAGAGATCGGTGCCACGCCTGCGCAGGTTGCGATCGCCTGGGTGGCGGCGCAAGGCGCCGACATCGTGCCGCTGGTCGGCGCGAGGCGACGGGAACGCCTGACCGAAGCGCTCGGCGCGCTGCAGGTGACGTTGACGCCCGAGCACCTCGCGACGTTGGCAAAAGCCTTTCCGCCGGGCGTCGCCGCCGGCGAGCGCTATCCTGAATCGCAGCTCGTGCACATGGACAGCGAGCGGCCGCTCGCGCACTGAGCAAGCCGACCACTACTCGCGGTGGATGCTCAGATCGTCGAACACGGGTCCATCGCCATTGAGCGGATTGGCCGGATCGCGCGCGTAGCGCAGCGTCTCGAAGCGCATCGCGCGCGCATCCAGCATCAGGAGACGGCCGACCAGGCCCTCGCCGAAACCGACGATCTCGCGGATCGCCTCCAGCGCCATCATCGAGCCGAGCACGCCGGCGAGCGCGCCCATCACGCCAGCCTCCGCGCAGGCCGGCACTGTGCCCGGCGGCGGCGCCTCCGGGAACAGGCAGCGATAGGTCGGATTGAAGTCGCCCCGTTCGTTCGTCTCATGTGCGCGAATGGTCGTCAGCGAGCCGTCGAAGGTGCCAAGCGCGGCCGTGATCAGCGGCCTCTTCGCGAAGAAGCAGGCGTCCGAAACCAGATAGCGCGTGGAGAAATTGTCGGAGCCATCGAGCACGAGGTCGTAATCGCCGATCAGGCCGAGCGCATTGTCGGCATTGAGCCAGGTGGCGTGACCGACGAAGCGCACATGCGGATTGAGCGCGGCGATCCGCTCCGCTGCGCTCTCGACCTTGTGCCGGCCGATATCGGGCGTCGTGTGGATGACCTGGCGCTGGAGGTTGGAGAGCGACACGACGTCGTCATCGACCACGCCGAGCGTGCCGACACCGGCAGCGGCGAGATACATCAGCGCCGGCGCGCCGAGACCGCCTGCGCCGATCACAAGCACCGAGGCCTGCTTCAGCGCGGCCTGACCCGGTCCGCCGACATCGCGCAGCACGATATGGCGGGCATAACGTTCGAGTTCGTCGGGACTCAGCACCCTCTTTGCTCCTGAACCACCCCGAGATTGTTTGCGACCAACGAGATGTGCTTCAATGAGCCCACGTTCAATGGCCGGGTTGGATTTGTCATGAGATCGATGCTCGCGGCAACATTTGTGTTGGTGACCGCGACAGGCGCGTACGCCCAGATGACGACGCCACAAATCTCCGGCACCAGGCCGAAGACGGTCCAGACCGTTCCGGTCCGTCCCGCATTGCAAACGCCGTCCGAGACAGCGGACGCCATGGCGCAGGCGGAGCGCCTTCTGCTGCAATCCGACCTCGCCTGGGTCGGACAGTATAACGGCGCCATCACCGGCGACGTCAGCGAGCGCATGGTCAGCGCCATCAAGGAATACCAGAAGGCGAATGGCGGCAAGCCGACCGGCGTGCTGAACCCGCAGGAGCGGGCCGCGCTCGCCGAGACGGCGCGCAAGAAGCAGGAGAGCGTCGGCTGGAAGACCGTGATGGAGCCGACCAGCGGCGCGCGGCTCGGCATCCCCGGCAAGCTCGTGCCGCAGCAGGCGACCGATGCCAACGGTTCGAAATGGACCTCGCCGACCGGCACGGTGCAGGTATTGCTCAGCCGCCGCAAGGAGGCGAACCCGACCACCGCAAAGCTGGCCGAAGTCGAGAAGAAGGAGCCCGCGGGGCGCAAGGTCGATTACACCGTGGTGAAGCCCGACTTCTTCGTTCTGTCGGGGTTGCAGGGCCTGAAGAAGTTTTACGTACGCGGCACCTTCAGGGGTGACGAGGTGCGGATCATGACGATCCTCTACGATCAGGCCATGGAAAACACCGTCGAGCCGGTCGTGATCGCGATGTCGAGCGCCTTCAATGCGTTTCCCTCGGTCCCGCAGGCAGGGCCACCACCGCGGAAAACCGTCGAATATGGCACCGGCATCGTCGTCACCGACGACGGCGCGATCGTCACTGATCGTCTGGTCACCGACGGCTGCCTTGCCCTCACCATCGGCGGCTACGGCAATGCCGACCGGCTCGCGGAAGACAAGCAGCACGACCTCGCGCTGCTGCACATCTACGGCGCGCACGGCTTGAAGCCGCTGAATCTGGCGAGTGGCGCGGCGAAAGCGGCTGTCGATGTCGTCGGCATCGCCGATCCCCAAAATCAAGGCGGCAGCGCCGCCGTCTCGAGCCTCAGGACTGCGCTGGCTGCCGTCACCGGCGGCGATGCGGCGCTCTCGCCGCCGCCGGCCGTTGGATTTTCCGGCAGCGCGACAATCGATGGCGACGGCAAGTTCGCCGGCATCGCCCTGCTGAAACCGGCGATCGTCGCCGGCCCGGCCAACGCCGCGCCTGCCGCGCAGGCCGTGATGGTGTCCGCCGATGTCGTGCGCGATTTTCTAAGGACGAACGATGTCACCGCGAATGGCAGCTCGACGGATGCAAGAACGGCCGTCGTGCGCGTGATCTGCGTGCGGAAGTAGCGGCGTCAGCCGCGTCGGCCGATCAGATAAGCCAGAGTCAAGTCGTTCAGCTCGCGTTCGAGCCGCGCGAAGTCCCGAGGGCCATAGGCCATCGTTTGCGCGACATGCGTGATATGTTCGATGGTATTCACGACCACGAACGCCGCCGTTGGCAAATCCCTCACCGCAAGTTCCGCGCGATGCGCGGCCAACAACTCCACGACTGATTGGAGGATGTTGCGCTTGAGTTCGGCGATACGCGCGGGACGTCCGATCCGCGGCAATTCCTCGATGATCGCGCGGCGCAAGCGCGGATTCTCCGCATGCGCTTGCATGGTCGCGCGGATCAACGCTTTGACCAGGCGCCGCAAGTTACCGTGAGGCGTCGCTCTCACCCCTGCCGCGATGACCGCCGCCATCGCTTCGGTGTGGCGTACCGCGACTGCGCCGACCATTGCGGTCTTGTTCGGAAAATATTGATAGAGCGATCCGACGCTGACGCCCGCCACCTCCGCGACGCGGTTGGTGTTGACCGCCTCGAACCCTTCCTTGGCCAAAATGCGAGCCGTCGCGTCCAGAATCGCGGTGACGGTTGCCCTGGCGCGGTCCTGCTTCGGCGATTTTCTCGGCTCTGTCGGGCTCATGGGGGCCTCTCGGAGAGCATCAGGGAATGCGAGTAGGAAATACCGAGCATTTGCTCATATTTGACGGCACCGATCAACTCTGCCCGCGCGGGGCAGCCGCTTTACGGAGGCACGGACAATGAGCAGGACGGAACGCAGCACGGTCACGCTGGGAATCGCCGGTGGCCTGGTCGCCTTGATGCTTTTTGCGCTGGCGCTGGCCACGCAGGGGTCGCAAGGGTTGTTTCAGATCAACCGCCCGGCAGCAGACTACGCGGCATTGCTGGTCCAGCGCGCGCCGTTCTTGCGCGCCGACCTTGGCCTGGATTTCATATTCATCGTCGTCTATTCCGCCTTCTTCATCGCACTCGCGCTGGTGCTGAAGGCCTGGGTCGCCGAAAAGCCGTTCCGGACCAATGTCGCAACCGTCGTCAATTTCGCGATCGGAGCGCTTCTGATCACCGGTGCGCTCGACGCGATTGAAAACGCGCATTTGCTTGCCATGCTGGCGATGGCCGAGCAGGGTCAGAGCATCGGACAGGGCGAGATCGCCGGCCAGATGGTCGAGAGCCAGATCAAGTTCATGTTCAGCTATTTCGGTCTGTTCGTGCTCTCTTTCGCGCTGCCCGAGGAGACTGCGATCGAAAAGCTGATCGTCATGGCCTTCCGCTGGATCCAGCTTCCGGTCGGCATCGGCATCTTCGTGCTGCCGCCTGAGCTGGTCCGGCCGCTGTTCATCTTCCGTGCGATCTTCTTCTTTGTGGGCCTGTGGACGTTGGCAGGGATCATCGTGCAGCGGGCACGGCAGAGAGCGTGACGTTCACCTCAGCACCACTATGCCGCGGCCCGGGATCGCGGGCCGCTTCGGACACCCAAAGGCCGTCGCCGCACGATCGCGCCAATCACTGCCCCCGCTCTTTGTCCCGGTTGTGCCCGACGGTGAGCACATCGTACGTACGACTACTGATCCAGTAATCCTACGGATTAGCCGGCATTCACTGTTCCGCCATCATCGTACCGTTGATTCGGACATCCGCGATCCCCTTTGGATCGGGCCGGGCACGTCCTGAGCGAGAAGAGCTCAGCATCGTCATCGATGCACGTTCGCGTGGCGCGCGTTACCCAAGACCCAAGCATTCCAAAGGATCCATCATCTATGCATACGATCGTACTGGCCACCCAAAAGGGTGGCAGTGGCAAGAGCACCCTTGCCATCGGCCTCGCGCTGGCCGCAAGGCAGGCGGGCTTCAGCGTTCGCCTGATCGAGACCGACCCGCAGGGCACGCTATCGAACTGGCAGCGCCGCCGCTCCGAGGCCGAGCCCGTGGTCGAACCGATCTACCAGGCCGCCAACATCGAGCCCCGCCTGAAGATGCTGGCCGAGAGCGGCCTGCAGCTCGCGATCGTCGACACCGCGGCTGGCCTCAGCGCCGCGACCACCGCCGCGATCCGCCATTCCGACCTGTGCCTGATCCCGTCCCGGCCCACGGTCGCCGACATCGAGGCCACTGCCTCGACGCTGAGCGTCGCCCGCGCCTGGAGGCGGCCCTTCAGCTTCGTGCTGAACCAGACGCCGATCCGCGGCCAGCGCATCGACAATGCCGCCAATACGCTCAGCGAGGAAGCCGCGCTCGAGCTCGCCGATGTGCTCGCACGCCCGCTGATCGCCATGCGCAACGACCACCAGGACTCACTTGCCGCCGGCCTTGCCGTCAGCGAATTCGCGCCCGGCGGCAAGTCGGCCGCCGAGGTCCGCGGACTTTGGCAGTGGATTCAGACTCGGCTCAACCTCACGACGACGACCAATTTCCTGATCGACCAGGTCATCTCGGCCGCGGACGGGATAGTGCACGCCGCCGCGGAGATCACGTCGAACGAGACCACGACGCTGGCGTCCTGAGCGGGGCAATCGCTCGGACGACGGCAGGGCCTCCCTGATCTCCGGTAACAGGGAGCCCAACCGACGAAGCAATCCGGTCACCAGCCCGGCCGGATTGCTTCGCTTTGTTTGTCAGGCGATGTGAACTCATCGCAGATGACAGCGATAGGTTGAGCACACGGCTTCATCCACCCGTCATTGCGAGCGCAGCGAAGCAATCCAGAGTCCCTCCGCGGTAAGATTCTGGATTGCTTCGCTGCGCTCGCAATTGTGCAAGTTCACTAATTCGCTGATCGAATGGTCTGGGTCTGGACCTCGGCAAATTCCTTTGGTGTCTTGCCGCCGAGGGCCTGATGAGGCCTGAAGTTATTGTAGTAGATTACATA
>NZ_JBVUBB010000062.1:0-26400 GCF_055791185.1 Bradyrhizobium ingae | reverse complement strand
CCCGGCCCCGTGGCTCCGAAGCGTCAACTATATGGTCAACCATATATGCGAACCTTAACTGTATATGACGGCTCGCATGTTGCCGGTCAGCTCACGCCGAACAAGGTGTGGGAGACACGCCGCTTACTGTTTGATGTGGTGGCCCAAAAGTCCTGACGATTATAGGTAAGGTCGTCCGCTTCTTCCTCACCTTCATCGTTGGTGAAGCTCATCGAGCTTTTCTTGCCGAAGGGCGGATTGGCGAGCACATAATCGAAGCTCTGCGCGCTGGGCGCGACCAGCGCGTCATTCGGCGAGATGAGCACGTCACCATCGATCTCGCCGATATTGTGCAGAAACATGTTCATCAGGCAGAGGCGGCGCGTGTTGGCGACGATCTCGTTGCCGTGAAAGGTCTTGTGCTTGAGGAAGGTCTTTTGTGCCTTGTCGAGTTCGTAATTGGCTGAGTTGGTCAGGAAGTCGTAAGCCGCGAGGAAGAAGCCGCCGGTGCCACAAGCCGGATCAGCGATAGATTTGCCAGGCTCCGGCCGTACACATTCTACCATCGCTTTGATGAGCGCGCGCGGCGTGAAGTATTGTCCCGCGCCCGATTTGGTGTCCTCAGCGTTCTTTTCGAGAAGACCCTCGTAGATGTCGCCTTTTACATCGGCGTCCATGCTTACCCATTGAACCTCATCAATCATGTCGATGAGGCGATAGAGTTTCGCGGGGTCTTGAACCTTGTTCTGGGCCTTGGTGAAAATCTGTCCGAGCACGTCCTTCCGCGTGCCTAGCTCGCGCAGAAGCTCAATATAATGGCCCTCAAGTTCCGCTCCGCGCTTGGCCCTCAGGCTAGACCAGGTGTATTTGGAAGGGATACCCACGTCGCGCTTATAGGGCGCGGCTTGGCGTATTCATCGGCCATTTTCAGGAAGATGAGATAAGTGAGTTGCTCCAAGTAATCGCCATAGCTCACGCCGTCGTCGCGCAGCGTGTTGCAGAAGCTCCAAACCTTGGAGACGATGGGGGCTGCGCTCATGCAACCTCGTTCTTGCCGTTCTTGTTGTTAGTCTTCTTGCGATTGCCACCTTCCAGGTCAACTCGGATCCGCTCCAGCAGCATAGAAGCAGGTTCGTCGTTCGGGTCCGGGGCAACGAGGGTGCCTGAGAAGGCGCTATTCATGATTGCTAAGCGCAAAATTTCAGACTGACGGAGTCCGGCTGTAAACGATTCAATCCCCTTCTCCAGAGCCGAGAGCATTTCATCGATTTTGGCCACGATTCGTCGCTGTTGGTGGATGCCCGGCAAGATTATCTCGTGATCGAGAATATGGCTTTTTGATAAGCCGGGAATGTCGCCCTTGGCTTGGGCGACTATCTGCTCGATCGTGAACTTAAGAGCATAGTAGACATACTTGAACTCGATGGCGTCGTGGACACGGTACGCATAAATGTCGCGGCCGATTGCTCCGGCCATGCCGGGAAACATTTTCCCAACGCCCGCGCCTTTGACCGTAATGAAGATGCAACCGTCTGGAACCACCCTCCGGGGATGCTCGGTCCACTTGTTGACATGAAGCCTTATGCCATCCCACTGCTCGGGGCCCGTGAAATATGGCTGTCCGCGCCCCTGATCGTTAACTTCGGAAACGGCGGAAGATTGACCACAATACAATTGGCCACACTGGCCAAGAGTAACTCTTACCCAGTTGCTGTCATGATTCAGTTTCTGCACATTAAGCAATTAGCGCCTCATTCAATTCATCGATCATGCCATCCATGCTCGCACCAAAGAGCTGATACATTCTTCCAAGTCCGCCTTTTGCGTTGAACGGGGCCATATCGAGATCACCCCGTTCAATGTGAATCGACGTTGCGATATGGTCGCGGATCATTTGCAACCATTCGAGCTGTTCGCCCGTGAATTTCTCGCCCGCCCCGCTATGGCGTTTCAGAATCCAGCTCTGGAAATTGCGACGTACCGTATCCGCATAGGGGGCAATCGTTTCATCGATTCCGCAGACGCGGCGAATGAGGGCGACAAGCGCTGTCAGCTCGTTCACGGGATCGCTGCCCTTGTACTCGTCGAGCAGGGCGTAGGCGCGCCAGACGCGCAATGGTGCGAGCTTTGGCCGATCTGTCTTGAGTACATCCAATAATGCCTTAATCATCGCGTACGTGACAGTCGATCTGCGCGCCGGTTGAGTGTAGAAGATAGTCAAAGCCTCGATCTGGTCTTTGTTTTCTTCCAGATATGCCGCAAAGTCCTTCGCCATCGCCACGGCATTCTCTTTAGCATCGCCGCTCCAGCCTGCCTCGATGAGCTTGTCTAGATTGTCGTAGTCGATTGTTTGTTCCTTCTCGCGACGAATGCCGTCGAGAAGATTTATCAGTGGGCCGGTGAAGACGTTGGCGGCTTGCCCGACAAGCTTATCGCGGGCTTGATGGCGCTGTGCATCAGTCGGCTCCGCGCCGCCGGTCGCAATCGTGGCTGCTTCTTCGATCCGGTCAGCATCGATCGCATCGAACAATCCACGCACGATCTCCGCTAGGGTCGAACCTCCGGCAGCGTCTTTGATGCGAGCCTGATCTTTTTCGTCGAGTTCGTTGTTAAGTCGTGCAAGACGTCCGGCCAGTGAGCTGACGGTATCCTCATCGCGTGCGCCCATCATAACGCCAGTCGCGAGGTCCTTCAGGGGGACAGTCGGCTTGGTGATGAGCGGCTGGCTCGCGGTCTTGAGCGATTTCGTCACACCCACAGCATCGACGATGACATAGTGGGTCTTGGCGGTTGTCGCGGAGGGGGTGACCTTCTTCAGGCTGTCGGCGTCCAGGGTACGCGTGCCGCGCCCCTTCATTTGCTCGAAATAATTGCGGCTCTTCACGTCGCGCATGAAGAGCAAGCATTCAAGCGGCCTTACGTCTGTGCCAGTGGCGATCATATCAACCGTCACCGCAATGCGAGGATTGTAGTTGTTGCGGAACTGCGCGAGGACGGATTTCGGGTCTTCGGTTGCCTGATAGGTAATCTTTTTGCAAAAGTCGTTGCCCTCCGAAAATTCCTCGCGGATGATCTGAATGATGTCGTCGGCGTGGCTATCGGTTTTTGCAAAAACTAGCGTCTTAGGAACTTCCTTGCGTCCAGGAAAGATGTCGGGGAGTTTGTCCCTGAAAGTGCGGATGACCGTTCGTATCTGGTCGGGGTTGACTACGGCGCGGTCGAGTTGCGTGGCGGCGTACTGCTCCTCTTCGTCTTGACGTTCCCAACGCTTCTGGCGGGTAAGACGCTCGCGCCTTTCGACCTGTTGATCGGCCTTGATTTTGCCGCCCTTCTTCGTGACCTCAGTGTCGATAATATAGATTTCGTTGCCAACGTTGACGTTGTCGGCAACAGCGCGCTCGTGACCGTACTCGCTAACGACGTTCTTTCGGAAGAAGCCGTAGGTGCGATTATCTGGTGTAGCTGTGAGCCCAACGAGATAGGCGTCAAAGTATTCGATCACCTGCCGCCATAGATTGTAAATCGAACGGTGGCACTCATCGATGATGATGAAGTCGAAGAATTCGGGCGGAATTTTCTTGTTGTAGACGACAGGTAGCGGCTGTTTGCCCTTTACCAGAAGTTCGGCGGGGTTCGCTTCCTCGGCCGCTTCGTCAAGGGGCTCATCCTTGAGCAGCGAATACATGCGCTGGATCGTGCTGATGCAGACCTGGCTGTCCCTGGCGACAAAAGACGACTTGAGGCGCTGCACGTTATAGAGTTCGGTGAACTTGCGGTTATCGTCGTTTGGCAGGTAGGACATGAATTCCTGCTCGGCCTGCTCACCCAGGTTCTTGGTATCGACAAGGAACAGGATGCGCTTCGCGTCGGCGTGCTTGAGCAGCCTATAGACGGATGTGATGGCCGTGAAGGTTTTGCCTGAGCCGGTCGCCATTTGCACAAGAGCACGCGGGCGGTCAGCCTTAAAGGAATGTTCCAGATTCTGGATTGCCGTGATCTGGCAGTCGCGCAGGCCTGCGGGGTTCAACGTCGGAATATCATGCAACCGCGCGCGTAGTGACCTGGGCTTGGAGAGCCACTCGGCCATTGTTTCAGGCCGGTGGAAGGTGAAGACCTCGCGCGAGCGCGGCTTGGGATCACGACCGTCCGTGAAACGGGTAATCACGCCGGTGCTTTCGTACACGAAGGGCAGCGGCTGGCTGTTGTTTACCCATTTCAGCTTGGCGGCAGCATAGCCAGCGGACTGCTCCTCGACAGTCGTGATTTTGTGGCCCCAGTCTGTTGGCTTGGCTTCTATGACACCGACAGCGCGCCTGTCTACAAACAGCACGTAGTCGGCAGGGCCTGCGTCTGTCTGGTATTCGCGGACGGCGATGCCTTGTCCGGCATCGAAATCCAGAGCATCCTTATTCTGGACAGACCAACCCGCTTCGACCAGTTTGGAATCAATCTGGTCACGCGCTATCTGTTCAGGATTTTGGTTTTTGGTTGTCATTGCCGCCGCCCCATCTGACCTTTAGCGGGTTTTCCGTCGTAGGAGTAGCGCTGGCTTTGCCAAACGGGCAGATTTTGAGAATTCCGCAACTCTTTGCTGATATGGATTGCCTGTTGCTACTTTAGGTAAAAAGCCATAATGGTTACTTTGGCGCTAGGGCACAATAGTCAGAATGGCTCATGCCGGAGCCGGACGTTTGCGACCATTTCAGGCGCGCAACTAACGCGCGGCTAATTGGACATATCTGCCGGATTCGCAATTCGCACGTGACTTTATACATACGCCTCTATGAGCAGGCGTTTGGAATTCGCCCTGCCGGTCAAAGCGGACGAGGTTCCTTCTGGTCCCGACTGGCTCCATGAAATCAAACACGACGGCTACCGGATGATGGTGATCCGGGAGAGCAGCGTCGTGCGCCTCCGCAGCAAGACCGGGCTCGACTGGTCGAAGCGCTTTCCCTGGATTGTCGAGACCGCGCTGAAGCTGCGCCAGGAGCGGTTCGTCCTTGATGGCGAGGCGGTGGTCCTGGGCGTCGACGGAATATCCGACTTCGACGCGCTGCAGTCCGGCAAGCACAATGACGAGGTCCAGCTCTACGCCTTCGACATGCTCGCGGGCGAAGGCGACGACTACCGCAAGCTGCCGCTGTTTCTGCGCAAGCAGAACCTCGCGCAGCTTCTGGCGCGCCACCCCGAGGGCATCCACGCCGCGCCGTTCGAGCAGGGCGAGATCGGGCCCGAGCTATTCCGCGCGGCCTGCAAGATGGGCCTTGAGGGCCTTGTGTCGAAGCATCGCGAGCGCGCGTATCGCGGCGGCCGGTGCGCGCATTGGGTCAAGATCAAGAACCCCGCGCATCCCGGCTATAGCCGCGTCCAGGACGCGCACGGGGCGCGCGGCAAAAAAATACTTGAAAAGGCTTGAGAAAGGCACTTCCCGACACTGGGCCGACACTAGCGGCGTCTGCTATTGAGTTCATTGACCTTTTCCCCCTGTATCGTATCCCGCAAGGGGAGAAGGGAAGGCAGCGAGCGCGCGGCTCGCGAGAGGCCCTACGCCTCCTTCACCACCGTCTTCAGATAATTATACGCCTTGATGATCTCGATCAGGCGGTCTTCGGTGGAGCGGTCGCCGCCGTTCGCATCCGGGTGGTGCTGCTTCACCAGCGCCTTGTACTTGGTCTTGACGTCGGCAAGCGTGGCGTCGGGGCCGAGGCCCATGACCTGGAGCGCCTTGCGCTCGGCGTTCATCACCTTGCGAGTCTCGGCCTTGGGCTGGGCTTCCGGGCCGCGGCGCCAGTTGGCGCGGCCGTTGATCTCGCTGAACATGCTGAAGGGATCGAAGGCACCGTCGATCTCGGCTTCCGCCCCCTTCTTGACGCCGCCATTGGCGCCCATCTTCCAGGTCGGACGGTGGCCGGTCAGCGCATCCTTCTGGTAGCGCGCGACGGCGTCGGCATTCATGCCGGAAAAGAAATTGTAGTTCTGGTTGTACTCGCGCACGTGGTCGAGACAGAAGTGCCAGTACTCGCGCGAATTCTCGCGGCCCTTCGGCGCGCGGTGGCTGCCCTTGTTCTGGCAACCGGTCCACTCGCAGGCGACCACGGTCTCGCGCGGCTTCGCTTCCGGCTTCGCACCCCTCGGCTTGACGCGGATGGAATCGAAGAATTTTGATGAATCGATCGGCATGACTGACTTTGACTACGCAATGCAAAAACCTTCAAGTCTTGACATTGCAAATGGCGTAGAAGCACGGGAATTCAGGGAACGCGATTGCGACTTAATGGCTCACAGGACTGGCAACGACATGGCTACACAGGACACTATCAGCAACAAGTTGCGTGAAGCTTTCTCGCCGGACAGCCTGCAAGTGGTCGATGAATCACATTTGCATGAAGGCCATGCGGGCCACCGGGCGGGCGGCGAGACGCATTTCCGAGTTTATATCGTGTCTTCGGCGTTCAAAGGGAAGAGCCGGGTCGAGCGTCACCGCATGATTAATTCGACGCTGGCCACGGAACTCTCCGGCGGCGTGCACGCGCTGGCGATCCACGCTCAGGCGCCGGGGGAAGGTCAGTAATTATCTACAAGAGGTCGTCATGCCCGGGACAAGCCCGGCCATGACGATTGTGGGAGCCTCGGAGCTCAAAGCTGCACCGTCAAAACGCCGTCCCGGCCCGCCTCGGCTTGGCTTCCTCCACCTCCGCTTCGCGCGGCACCGGTGAAATACGGAGCGCGGTGATGCGGTTGCGCTCGCGGCGCAGCACGCGGAAGCGGAAGCCGTGGAAGGTAAAGCTCTGACCGCGATCGGGGATCGATCGTGCCTCATGAATGACGAGGCCGGCGACCGTGGTTGCCTCTTCGTCGGGCAGGCGCCAGTCCATCGCACGATTAAGATCGCGGATCGGCACCGAGCCGTCGACGACGACGGAGCCGTCCGGCTGGGCGCGCACGCCGGCGACCACGACGTCATGCTCGTCGGAGATATCACCGACAATCTCTTCCAGAATGTCTTCCAGCGTCACAAGGCCTTCAACTTCACCGTACTCGTCGACGACGAGCGCGAAATGGGTCTTGCGGCGGCGGAACGCCTTGAGCTGTTCGGACACGGTGCGCATCTCCGGCACGAACCAGGGCGGCAGCGCGATGGTCGAGGCGTCGATGCGCGAGGTGTCGCCTTCGGAGGCGCGGATGGCACGCAACAGGTCCTTGGCGTGCAGCACGCCGATGATGTTTTCGGGCTTGTCGCGCCACAGCGGGATGCGGGTGTATTCGGTCGCCAGCACCTCGCGCACCAGATCCTCCGGCGGCAGGTCGGCGTTGATCATCATCATCTCGGTGCGGTGGATCATGACGTCGGAGACCTGGAGCTCGCGCAGGTCGAGCAGGCCGCCAAGCATGTCGCGGTCCTGCTTCTCGACCTTGCCCTCGTGGTGCAACAGGTCGACCGCGCCGCGCAGGCGCTCGGTCGGCGACAGGATCGCCTGGTGCTCGCCGGCGAGGCCGAACAGCCGCATCAACAGGCGCACGATGACTTCCACCACCGTCAATAGCGGCCCGAGCACGTACATGGTCAGGCGCATCGGCCGCGCCACGGCGAGCGCGACGCGGTCGGGCGCGTTGATGGCGATGGTCTTGGGCAGCACCTCCGCGAAGATCACCACCAGCGCCGTCATCACGCCGGTGGCATAGAGCACGCCGACCTCGCCGAACCAGTTGGTGAAGATGCCAGTCGCGATGGCGGAGGCACCGATGTTGGCGATGTTATTGCCGAGCAGCAGCGCGCCGATCAACCTCTCGCGCATGTCGAGCAGACGCGAGACGACGTCGGCCTCGTGGTGACCTTGTCTCGACAGCCGCAGCATGCTGGCGCGCGAGGCGCCGGTCAGCGCGGTCTCGCTCGCGGCGAAGAATGCCGAGACCAGCAGACAGAAGACGACGATGGAGAATCCGAGCCAATCCATGACCCAACAACCACTTCACACGCCCATCACGCCTTGCGCGCGATGTCTTGCAGGTTTTCTTGCAGGAAGTCGCGCACCAGCGATGGCTCGACGTCTTTTGCGATCACGGCGCGCCCGACAGCCTCGAGCAGGATGAAGGTGAGCTTGCCGCGCTTGACCTTCTTGTCCTGCGCCATCAGCGCCAGCAGCGCGTCGGCGTCGGCAAGCCCCTCCTGCGCAAAGCCCGCGATGTGCTGGAGCCGCGTCGGCAAACCTGCTTCCGCAAGGTGACGCTCGACGCGCGCGGCATCCGCCACCCCTAACATGCCGAGCTTTGCGGAAAACTCCGCCGCCAGCACCATGCCGATGGACACGCCCTCGCCGTGAAAGAGGCGGTCGGAGAAGCCGGTCGCGGCCTCGAGCGCATGGCCGAAGGTGTGGCCGAGATTGAGCAGCGCGCGCTCGCCGGTCTCGCGTTCGTCGCGCGAGACGACGCCGGCCTTGGCGCGGCAGGAGGTCGCGATCGCATGCTCGCGTGCCGAGCCGCCTTTGAAGATGTCGGCGTGGTTCTTCTCCAGCCAGGCGAAGAAGGCCTCGTCGCCGAGCACGCCATATTTGGCGACCTCGGCATAGCCGGCGCGGAACTGACGCGGCGACAGCGTGTCGAGGACGGCCGTGTCGGCAATCACCAGCACCGGCTGGTGGAAGGCGCCGAGCAAATTCTTGCCCTGCGGCGAGTTGATGCCGGTCTTGCCGCCGACGGAGGAATCGACCTGCGCCAGCAGCGAGGTCGGCACCTGCACGAAATCGACGCCGCGGCGCAGGATCGCCGCGGCAAAGCCGGCGAGATCGCCGACCACGCCGCCGCCGAGCGCGATGACGAGATCGTTCCGCTCGATCTTGGCCGCGATCAGCGCCTCACTGACCTTTTCGAGGCCGGCATAGGTTTTCGAGATCTCGCCTTCTTCGACCACGATGCGCGAGGTCGGGATGCCCGCGGCCGCGAGCGAGGCTTCAGCCGGTTCCAGCCAATGCTTTGCGACGGTGCGGTCCGTGACGATCGCGGTGCGCACGCCCGGCCGCAGGGCCGCGACGCGCGCGCCGAGCGAGGCCAGTAGGTCGCGGCCGATGACGATGTCGTAGGCGCGATCGCCGAGCGCGACATCGACAATCACGGGGTCTGAATGTTTCAACGGCGCGGTCATCTCGCAGCACTCGCTACATCGAGGGGTGAGGAGCGCCGCAGAGATAGTCGCGCAGCGTCTCGAGGCACTCCTCCACGATCCGGTCATGCGGAACGTCGCGCGAGGAGATCGTGAGGTCGGCATTCTGGTAGACCGGCTCGCGCTCGCTCAGCAGCCGGGTCACCGTCCCCTCGGGATCGGGGGTTTGCAGCAGCGGGCGGTCGGCGCGGCGGCGCACCCGCCGCATGATGACGTCGTGGTCCGCCTTGAGCCAGATCGAGATCGCCTTGGCCGCGATGCGCGCCCGCGTCTCCTCGCGCATGAAGGCGCCGCCGCCGGTCGCCAGCACCACCGGTCCGCCGTCAAGCAGGCGCGCGATCACCCGGGCCTCACCGTTGCGGAAATAGGGCTCGCCGTGGCGCTCGAAGATTTCCGGTATGGTCATGCCGGCAGAGGTCTCGATCTCGGTATCGGCATCGACGAAAGGCAGCTTGAGCCGGGCCGCCATGCGTCGGCCGATGGTGGATTTGCCTACCCCCATCATGCCGACCAGCACGATCGAGCGGCCCGCAAGCGCCGACAGGATGTCGGGCTCGGGCGAGCTTGGAGCTGGCAGGGCGGCGTCGGACATGGATCTCGCTCAATCTGCCGCCTAAGGCGGCATTCGGGCCACCTATACGACCCCCAAGGTGCCCTCGCCAGAGACTCTTGCCACGAAACGGCGAACATGTTGGATGATTTCATTGGTTAATTTGCGCGCCCGAGACCTCGCCCGATGCCCAGCCTGTTCCGCTTCCTGACGGTCGTCGCCGTGCTCGCCGGCATCGTCTATGGTGTGATCTTCACGCTGGCCAATTTCGTCAATCCAAAGCCGCGGGAAATGACGGTGACGATCCCGCCTGACAAATTTCTCAAGAAATAGCGGCTAGCCTGAGGGGCATGCCTGGAAAACCCTCCGATACCCAACTGACCGGCCTGTTCCTCGACATGCTCGCGGCGGAACAAGGCGCTGGCCCAAACACGCTCGACGCCTACCGGCGCGACCTCACCGATTTCTCCGACTTCCTCGGCCACAAGGGCCGGAATTTCGTCGGCGCTGACACGCAAGTCTTGCGCGACTATCTCGCCGATCTCGATACGCGCGGGTTCAAATCCACCAGCGTCGCGCGGCGACTGTCAGCGATGCGGCACCTGTTCCGCTTCCTGCTCAACGAACGGATCCGCATCGACGATCCCGCCGCGATCCTGTCGGGACCGAAACGCGGCCGCAGCCTGCCGAAGGTGCTGTCGATCGCGGACGTCGACCGCATGCTGACGCGCGCCAAGGAGCTGGGCGAGGCGGCGGACGCTTCGCCCTCGCGGCGGCTGCGCGGCTTGCGGCTCTATTGTTTGCTCGAAGTTCTCTACGCCACCGGCCTGCGCGTCTCCGAATTGGTGTCGCTGCCACGCTCGGCCGCAAAACGCGACGCGCGCATGATCGTGGTGCGCGGCAAGGGCAACAAGGAGCGACTGGTGCCGCTGAACGAGGCCGCGCGGCAGGCGATGGCGGATTATCTCGCCGCGACCGATGCGGCCAAAGGCGACACCGGGCCCGACGGCAAGTCGAGCAAGAAAGCCAGCCTCGCCACCTCGAAATGGCTGTTTCCTTCCTTCGGCGAGAGCGGCCACCTGACGCGGCAACATTTCGCCCGCGACCTGAAGGAGCTCGCCGTCGCCTCCGGCCTTCAGGCGCGCCTCGTCTCCCCCCACGTTCTGCGCCACGCCTTCGCCAGCCACTTGCTGCACAACGGCGCCGATCTGCGCATCGTGCAGACGCTGCTCGGCCACACCGACATCTCGACGACGCAGATCTACACCCATGTGGTTGAGGAGCGGCTGAAGAGCCTGGTGCGCGACCTGCACCCGCTGGCGGAGAAGTAAGGTCTCGCGGCCGAATCGCAGACGGATCACGGCCGCCGATTGCTTCGCCCGCGCCCGCCCCAACGTCGTACCGGCGAAGGCCGGGACGACCTGCTAAACACCATCCGCCTTGACTTCCGCCGTTTCTCCGCAGAAAGAGCCCTCTCCTGCCCGTGATTTGGCGCGCCGCGTCGCTGCGCACAAGCCAACTCATTGAAGAAGCTACACTTCTATCCGCGGCCTCAAATCCGTTTCACCTCCTCGCCCCGTCTTCCCTATATTGAACCGATGCCAGACCACATGCGCAGCTATCTCGATTTCGAAAAGCCCGTCGCCGAGCTCGATTCCAAGCTCGACGAATTGCGCACGCTCTCGGCCTCCGGCACCGACATCGCCGAGGAGGTCGGCAAGATCGAGGACAAGGCAGCACAGGCGCTCGCCGACCTCTATGCAAGCTTGACGCCGTGGCAGAAGACGCTGGTCGCGCGCCATCCGCAGCGGCCGCACTTCTCCGATTTCATCAAGGGGCTGGTCACCGAATTCACGCCGCTCGCCGGCGATCGCAAGTTCGGAGAGGACGAGGCGCTGGTGGCAGGCTTCGGCCGCTTCCGCGGCGAAGCCATCTGCGTGATGGGCCAGGAAAAGGGCGATTCCACCGAGAGCCGCATCAAGCACAATTTCGGCATGGCGCGGCCCGAGGGCTATCGCAAGGCGGTGCGGCTGATGGAGATGGCCGAGCGGTTTGGCCTGCCGGTGCTGTCGATCGTCGATTCTGCCGGCGCCTATCCCGGCATCGGCGCGGAAGAGCGCGGACAGGCCGAGGCCATCGCGCGCTCGACGGACGCCTGCCTGTCGCTGGGCGTCCCGAACGTTGCGATCATCACCGGCGAGGGCATGTCGGGCGGCGCGATCGCCATCACCACGGCGAATCGCGTCTTGATGCTGGAGCACGCGATCTACAGCGTGATCTCGCCGGAGGCCGCGTCCTCGATCCTCTGGCGCGACGGCACCAAGGCCCAGGAAGCCGCCAACAGCATGAAGATCACGGCCCAGGACATGCTGCGCTTCGGCGTCATCGACAGCATTTTGAAGGAGCCGGTCGGCGGCGCCCATCGCGACCCCGCCGCCATGATCGCCACCACCGGTGAGGCGATCGAGCAGGCCTTCAACGAGCTGCGCAACCTGGACGCCGACGCAATCCGCAAGCAGCGCCGGCAGAAATTCCTCGAAATCGGCCGCAAACTGGGGTGATTTTCCTCTTTCTTCCTTGTCATTCCGGGGCGCCCGCAAGGGCGAACCCGGAATCTCGAGATTCCGGGCTCGGTGCTTCGCACCGCCCCGGAGTGAAAGAGTAAGGGGCCATTAACCCTTTTTTCGCCCGAATCGGCGATCCCAGCCGTAATTAGGCCGCTACGCCCTGATTTAGTCTTTGTTGACCATCCCTATGGGGCAACGCCCTCGTGATCCGCGCTTGGGTTGCGACGGTTTGGCCCAGAGGGTAAGATTTTAATCAATGGCTTCAGGGCATCAGCGCTGGGGCTTGGTCTGCAAAAAACCCGTCAGTCGCGGGTCCGGATCGCCGGTCAGGCCATGCTCCAGAAGTGGGGTTTTCGCCGATATGCCCGGTGAGTGTGGGGTCCATCTTGATTTCTAGCACGCTTGCACGCGCGCTTTTGACGTCGGTTGCGCTTGGCGCCAGCGTGCTGCTGGCCGGCTGCGACACCGACCAGGTTTCGCTCGCGACCAACGCCAAGGCCAACCAGCCCGTCTCGCCGAAGCTTCTCGCTGCGATGACCGAGAAGGACATGGATCTGCAATCGCCGATCCTGGTCCGCCTGTTCAAGCAGGAGGCCGAGCTCGAGGTCTGGAAGCAGACGCGCTCGGGCCAGTTCGCACTGCTCAAGACCTACCCGATCTGCCGCTGGTCCGGCGATCTCGGACCGAAAGTCCGCGAAGGCGATCGTCAGGCCCCCGAGGGGTTCTACTCGATCAACCCCAGCCAGATGAATCCGCAGTCGGCCTATTACCTCTCCTTCAACACCGGCTATCCCAACGCGTTCGACCGCGCGCTGGGGCGCTCCGGCTCGCAGCTCATGGTGCACGGCGACTGCTCCTCGCGCGGCTGCTACGCGATGACGGACGAGCAGATCGCGGAGATCTATTCGCTCGGCCGCGAGTCCTTCTTCGGCGGCCAGAAGGCGTTCCAGTTCCAGGCCTATCCGTTCAAGATGACGCCGGTGAACATGGCCAAGCACCGCAACAATCCGAACATGGCCTTCTGGAAGATGATCAAGGAAGGCAATGATCATTTCGAGGTAACGCGGCAGGAGCCGAAGGTCGATTTCTGCGAGAAGAAGTACGTCTTCGACGCAGCCAAGCCGGCCGACGCCAAGCGTGATCCGGTGTTCGATGCCTCCGCAAAGTGCCCGGCCTATGTCATCCCCGACGACATCGCGAACGCCGTGCGCGAGAAGCAGGAGAAGGACGAGGCGGAATACGCAAGGCTCGTCGCCAAGGGCACGCCGATGGCGCGCATGAACACCGGCATCGACGGCGGCATGAACAAGGTGTTCGCCGCGAAGATTCCGGAAGGCTCGACCGGCCTGTCCGAGGGCGCCGAAGGCAACACGCTCCAGATGCTGGCAATGTCGAAGGCGCCCGGCACGATCCCCGGCACGGTCAATCCGCCGCGGCCGAACCTCGAGCCTGTTGCCGCAAGCGCGCAGAGCGAGCCGGTCGTCGCCGTCCCATCGCAGGCCAGCAACACCCGCGTCGCGGCCGCCGCGCCCACCGAGACTTCGCAAGGCACTTCGCAAGGCGGCGGCTTCTTCTCGGGCCTTGCCCGCAAGATGGGCATGGGCACCGCCGATACCACCGCGACCACGACGCCGCCGCCGGCCACCACCGCTACGGCAGCTCCGCCCACGGCGGCATCCCGGCTGAAGGCCGCGGTGACCCGGTTCGTGCCGGGACACGGCACGGCCAAGGACGCGAGCAAGGACGTATCGAAGGAAACGGCCAAGCCGGTCGCGGCCGCCAAGCCCGCCGAGCCGAAGCCTACCGACACGCGCGTTGCCGCGTCACGCCCGCCGCTGAAACCGTCCGTGTCGGATAGCGCGGCCGCTGCCGGAGCCAAGGACGCCCAGCTCGCCGGCGCAGCGCCGGTGATGTCGTCGAACTCGTTCGACAGCCGGTTCGGCGCGGTGAAGTAAGGGCGACATCTTCGTCGCAGCCCGCCACACACTCAGCCGTCATTCCCCACGAAAGCGGGGAATCCAGTATTCCAGAGACAGTTCTGCCTGAATCGAGAAGCCGCGGCGTACCGGATGCCCCGCTTTCGCGGAGCATGACAGCGGAGATCGATGCGCGATGGACGCTCCCAAGACTCGTCATTGCGAGCGCAGCGAAGCAATCCAGAATCCCTCTGCGGAAAGACTCTGGATTGCTTCGCTGTGCTCGCAATGACGTTGGAGTGAAGCGAGAGCGTCGCGCCTCACTCACTCCGTCATCACATCAAGCATACCGCCCGTGGCAGTGCTTGAACTTCTTGCCACTCCCGCAGGGGCAGTCCTCGTTGCGGCCGACCTTGCCCCAGGATGCGGGGTTCTTCGGATCGCGCTGGGCGGCATTGGCTTGCGGGGCCAGCGTGACGTTGGCGAAGGCCATCTCGTCCTCGCCGGTATCCGGATTGAGCTTGTGCGCTTCCATCGCCGGCATCACCGGGGCTTCCTGCTCCGGCGGCACGATCTCGACGCGCATGAGCTGCGCGGTGACGGCCTCGCGCAGATGCGCGCTCATCTCCTGGAAGAGGTTGAAGGCCTCGGTCTTGTACTCCTGCAACGGATCCCGTTGGCCATAGCCGCGCAGGCCGATGACCTGGCGCAGATGGTCGAGCATGATGAGGTGCTCGCGCCAGAGATGGTCGAGCGTCTGCAGCAGAATGGTCTTCTCGACGTAACGCATCACGTCGGGACCCCACTGCGCAACCTTCGCAGCCATATGCTCGTCGGCGCGGGTCTCGATGCGGGTGAGCAGCTCCTCGTCGGCGATGCCCTCTTCCTTGGCCCAGTCGTCGACCGGCAAGTCGAGATCGAGCACGCGCTTGAGCTCTTCCTTGAGGCCCGCGACGTCCCACTGCTCGGCATAGACATGCTCGGGCACGTGCTTGGCGACGAGGTCCTCGATGAAGGCGTGGCGCATGTCGGCGATGGTCTCGGCGACATTCTCGTCCTTCATCAGGTCGACGCGCTGGTCGAAGATCACCTTGCGCTGGTCGTTCTGGACGTTGTCGAACTTGAGCAGGTTCTTGCGGATGTCGAAGTTGCGCGCCTCGACCTTCTGCTGCGCCTTCTCGAGCGCCTTGTTGATCCAGGGATGGATGATCGCCTCGCCCTCTTTCAGGCCGAGCCGCTGCAGCATGCTGTCGAGACGATCCGAGCCGAAGATACGCATCAGATCGTCTTCCAGCGACAGGAAGAATTTCGAACGACCGGGGTCGCCCTGACGGCCGGAGCGGCCGCGGAGCTGGTTGTCGATGCGGCGGGATTCGTGACGCTCGGAGCCGATGATGTAGAGGCCGCCGGGCTTCTTCACGGTCTTGGCGGGCTTTGAGCCCTTGGCCGGCTCGATCTCGACGGTCTCTTCGGCCTTCAGAACGATGTCGCGGAAGTGCTCGATGTCGGCCTTGATCTGCTCGATCTTCTTGGCCTTCTCGGCCTCGTCCTCGATCCCCGCGGTCTCCTGCTGGATACGCATGTCGAGCGAGCCGCCGAGCTTGATGTCGGTACCGCGGCCGGCCATGTTGGTCGCGATCGTGATCGCGCCGGGAACGCCGGCTTCAGCAACGATATAGGCTTCCTGCTCGTGGAAGCGCGCGTTCAAGACCGCGAACAGCTTTGCGGGCTTGCCGGCGCGGGCGGCGGCGTAGAGCTTCTCCAGCGCGCTTTCCTTGCCGAAATCGATCTGCTTGTAGCCGTTCTGCTTCAAGAATTCGGCGAGCACTTCCGACTTCTCGATCGACGCCGTGCCGACCAGCACCGGCTGGAGCCGCGCATTGGCGCGCTCGATCTCGGCGAGGATGGCGACGTATTTTTCCTTCTGCGTGCGGTAGACCTCGTCGTCTTCGTCCAGACGCGCGACCGGCAGGTTGGTCGGGATCTCCACGACCTCGAGCTTGTAGATGTCGAACAATTCGTCGGCTTCGGTCGCCGCCGTGCCGGTCATGCCCGCCAGCTTCTCGTACATGCGGAAGTAGTTCTGGAAGGTGATCGAGGCGAGCGTCTGGTTCTCGGGCTGAACCGCAACGTGCTCCTTGGCCTCCAGGGCCTGGTGCAGGCCTTCCGAATAGCGCCGGCCCGGCATCATGCGTCCGGTGAATTCGTCGATGATCACCACCTCGTCGTCGCGGACGATGTAGTCCTTGTCGCGGGTGAACAGCGTGTGGGCGCGCAGCGCCTGGTTGACGTGATGCACGACCGAGACGTTCTCGACGTCGTACAGCGACTCGCCCTTGAGCTGGCCGGCGTCGCGCAGCAGCGTCTCCAGCTTCTCCATGCCGCCCTCGGTCAAGGTCACCGTGCGCTGCTTTTCGTCGACCTCGTAGTCCGTGACCTTCTCCAGCTTCGGCATGAAGGTGTCGATGGTGTTGTAGAAGTCCGAACGGTCGTCGAGCGGGCCGGAGATGATCAGCGGCGTGCGCGCCTCGTCGATCAGGATCGAGTCCACTTCGTCGACGATCGCGTAGTAGTGCGGCCGCTGGACCATGTCCTCGAGCCGGTACTTCATGTTGTCGCGCAGATAGTCGAAGCCGTATTCGTTGTTGGTGCCGTAGGTGATGTCGCAGGCATAGGCCGCCTTGCGCTCGGCATCGTCGAGCCCGTGCACGATCACGCCGGTGGTCATGCCGAGGAAGCCGTAGATCTGGCCCATCCAGCCGGAGTCGCGGCGGGCGAGGTAGTCGTTGACGGTGACGACGTGGACGCCCTTGCCGGCGAGCGCGTTGAGGTAGACCGCAAGGGTAGCGACCAGGGTCTTGCCTTCGCCGGTCTTCATCTCGGCGATGTCGCCCTCATGCAGCACCATGCCGCCGATGAGCTGGACGTCGAAATGGCGCTGGCCGAGCGTGCGCTTGGCCGCCTCGCGCACCGTGGCGAAGGCCGGCACCAGCAGGTCGTCCAGCGTCTTGCCGTTTGCGAGCTGCTGCTTGAATTCAGCGGTGCGGGCCTTGAGGGCTTCGTCCGAGAGTTTTGAAAGTTCCGGCTCGAGCGCGTTGATCGCGCTGACTCGGGATTGGTATCCCTTCACCCGCCGATCGTTGGCGGAGCCGAAAAACTTGCGGGCGAGCGCGCCGATCATGCCGAATTCCTTGCCAAATTCCTGTGTTCGCGATTACCGCGTTGCAGCCAAGAGGTTGTCACCAACTTGCCTATCAACTCACCGTGACGCCTCGCGGCCAAGACCCCGTTCCGGGGTCATCCGCCATATGGGTGGGAATTGAGCAAATCTGGGTTCAACGGCCAAAAACGCAGCAAAATAAACGCCATCGCCATGGACGCGACCGGGCAGAGATATGGCCCACCCTGAGCCTTGTCAACGGCGGCCGGCTTTCCGCTAATTCATCATTTTGACAGGTTTTTCGCGTTGCCAAGGCACCCCGATTGGGCGAGTGTCCGCCCCGCTCAAATACCCCCTTCAGGATAAGGATTTTCCATGACCACCTCGTTCCCGGTAACGAAAACCGGCCTGCGCTTCGGCCTCGCCACCGCCCTTGCGGGCTGCCTTGCGCTGGCGCTGATCGCGGGTCCCGGCCGGGCCGCCGACGACCCGGTCCTGGCCAAGGTCAATGGTGTAGAGATCAAGAAGAGCGACGTCGCGCTCGCCGAGGAGGAACTGGGGGCGTCCCTGGCGCAGATGGACCCGGCGACCAAGGACGAGAACGTGCTGGCCTTCCTGATCGACATGAAGATCGTCGCCAAGGCCGCCGAGGACAAGAAGATCGCCGACGGCGAGGAGTTCAAGAAGCGCCTGGCGTTCGCCCGCAACCGCCTCCTGATGGACAGCCTGCTTGCCCAGGAAGGCAAGGCCGCCACCACCCCCGACGCTATGAAGAAGGTCTATGAAGAGGCCTCCAAGCAGATCACCGGCGAGCAGGAGGTGCGCGCCCGCCACATCCTGGTCGAGACCGAGGACGAGGCCAAGGCCGTGAAGGCCGAGCTCGACAAGGGCGCCGATTTCGCCGAGCTCGCCAAGAAGAAGTCCAAGGATCCGGGCTCCGCCGACGGCGGCGACCTCGGCTTCTTCACCAAGGAGCAGATGGTGCCGGAATTCTCCGCGGTCGCCTTCGCGCTGGAGCCGGGCAAGATCTCCGATCCCGTGAAGTCGCAGTTCGGCTGGCACATCATCAAGGTCGAGGAAAAGCGCAGCCGCAAGGCGCCGGATTTCGATCAGGTCAAGGCCCAGATCGAGAACTACGTCACCCGCAAGGCCCAGGCTGATTACGTCGCGAAGCTCCGCACTGAAGCCAAGGTCGAGCGGCTGGACCAGCCGGCTGCGGACGCAGCCAAGCCTGCTGACGCGGCGAAGCCCTCCGACAACAAGATGGCGCCCCCCGCGAAGAAGTAAGAATTCGCTGTCACTTCGCTGACGCCAATAGTATCTAAGCATCGCAATGGCCGGGCATCGCCCGGCCATCTGCATATCCAGACCCACCAAGGCGCCCCGCGATGTCCTCCTCCGTCTCCCCGCTCGCCCCGAAGCACGTTCCCGACATGCCCGTGATTGCGGGCGTCCGTCTCGCGACGGCGGAAGCCGGCATCCGCTACAAGAACCGCACCGACGTGCTGCTCGCGCTGCTGGACAAGGGCACGGCGGTCGCCGGCGTCTTCACCAAGTCGAAATGCCCGTCCGCGCCGGTGGAATGGTGCCGGGCCAAGCTCAAAGGTGGCAAGGCGCGCGCGCTGGTCGTCAATTCCGGCAATGCCAACGCCTTCACCGGCAAGACCGGCCGTGCCTCGACCGCGCTGACCGCGAAGATCGCGGCCAAGGCCGTCGGGTGCAGCGAAAGCGAGATCTTCCTCGCCTCGACCGGCGTGATCGGCGAGCCGCTGGATGCGACCAAGTTCGACGGCGTCCTGGGCCGCCTCGCCGAGACCGCAGAGCCCGGCGATTATCTCGCAGCGGCAAAGGCGATCATGACCACCGACACCTTCCCGAAGGTCGCGACCAGGACCGTCAAGCTCGGCAAGGCCAAGGTCACCATCAACGGCATGGCCAAGGGCGCCGGCATGATCGCGCCCGACATGGCGACCATGCTGTCGTTCATCTTCACGGACGCACCGATCGCGCCGGCCGCGCTGCAAGCGCTGCTCAAGAGTGGCGTGGAGGACACCTTCAACGCGGTGACGATCGACGGCGACACCTCGACCTCGGACACGCTGCTGGCCTTTGCCACCGGCGCGGCCGCCGAGCACGGCGCGCCAAAAATCAGCCGCGCCAGCGATCCGCACCTGAAGGCCTTCGTCAAGGCGTTCAACGAGGTGCTGGCCAATCTCGCCGAGCAGGTGGCGCGCGACGGCGAAGGCGCGCGCAAGCTGGTCGAGATCACCGTGGAAGGCGCCAAGACCAAGGCGTCGGCGCGCAAGATCGCGATGTCGATCGCGAACTCGCCTTTGGTGAAGACCGCGATCGCCGGCGAGGACGCCAATTGGGGCCGCGTGGTGATGGCGGTCGGCAAAGCCGGCGAGCCTGCCGATCGCGACAAGCTGTCGATCTCCTTCAACGGCATCCGCGTCGCCAAAAGCGGCGCGCGCGATCCGTCTTACGACGAGGCGCAGGTGTCGGAGGCGATGAAGGCGCCGGAGATCGCGATCAAGGTCTCGCTCGGCCTCGGCAAGGGCCGCGACCGCGTGCTGACCTGCGACCTCACCAAGGAATATGTCGCGATCAACGGCGACTATCGATCGTAAGTTCAGGCATGGCCGAACTCAAACTGACATTGGTGGTGGCCTGCGCGCTCATTGACGCCGACAAGCGCGTGCTGATCGCGCAGCGCCCCGAAGGCAAGGCGCTTGCCGGCCTCTGGGAGTTTCCCGGCGGCAAGCTCGAGCCCGGCGAACGGCCGGAGCAGAGCCTCATCCGCGAGCTGCAAGAGGAGCTCGGCATCACCGTCAGCGAGCCGTGCCTGGCGCCGCTCACCTTCGCAAGCTACGCTTATGAGACGTTCCATCTGCTGATGCCGCTCTACATCTGCCGCCGCTGGGAGGGGATGGTGACGGCACGCGAAGGCCAGACATTGGCGTGGGTCCGCGCCAACAAGCTGCGCGACTATCCGATGCCGCCGGCGGACATTCCGCTGATCCCGCATTTGATCGATCTGTTGATGTGAGGCTCGGTGTGCCCCGGACGCAGCGCAGCGCTCTTGCGGTGCGCTGCAGAGCCGGGGCCCGGGCGACACAGTCTGGGTCCCGGCTCTGCGCAGCAGCGTTTCACGCTGCAGCGCGTCCGGGACACGTCAACCCTTCCCCGCCTTCTTCACCGCCTCCGCAAGACTAGCCTTCGCCGAACCGGGCTTGAGCGGCTGCTGCTGGCTCGCATGCGGCGCCCAGCCGGAGAGCCAGATGACATCGAACGTCGCACGGATGCGGCCGTCGGGATCGGCAAATCGCTCGGCATAGATCTCGGCCATCCGCAGCATCGTCGCGCGCCGCGTCGGTGTGCGCCGCCGCTCGACCAGCACATTGGCTGCGCCCATCCGTCGCAAATCCTGCATCAGCGCAAACGCATTGGCATAGCGCACGACGATGCGGTCGACGTCGGTCACCGGCAGCGCAAAGCCCGCCCGCTGCAGCAGCGCGCCGATGTCGCGCAGGTCAGCGAATGGCGCGACGCGCGGCGATACTCCGCCCTCGCACTCGGCCTCGGCCGCGGCAAAGGCCTGGCGCAGTTCGGTCAGGCTGTCGCCGCCGATCATCGCGGCGAGCAGGAGACCGTCAGGTTTCAATGCACGACGGATTTGCGCGAGCACGCCCGGCAAATCGTTGACGAATTGCAGCGCCAGCGCGGACGCCACGAGATCGAGACTTTCCGGCGCCAGCGGCAGCTTCTCCTCGCCCGCCGCATCGAGCTCGATCCGCTGCGCGTTGCCGAAACGTGCGCGCAGCGCCGACAACCCCTCGCCGGGGGTCCAGAGATCGGCAACGGCGCCGAATTCGCGCATCACCGCCGCCAACCGGTCGGCCATGTCCTCGTCGACGCGGTCGAGCAGGAAGCTGACGGGCCCCTGCACGCGCGCACGGGACTGCCGCGCATGCAGCAGCGCGCGGTCGAACAGGGCGGGCGGGATTTGCGGAGTTTGCGCCATGCCGCTGGTTACGCCGATCCAAGTCGTTCTGGCAATCTCCTCTCTCGTGTCCCGGACGCGGCGCGGCACGAAGTGACGCGGCGCAGAGCCGGGGCACAAGACCGGAGCAGCTTGAGCAGATTGTCGGGTAGCGCTAGCCTCCTTCCATGGAAGCCGAAACTGCCCCGTCCCGTTCCATCTCCGCCCATTGGCGCGGGGCACTCTCGGCTGGCCACCGCCTGCTCTCGCGCGTGGCAGCGCTCGTGCTCGACATTGCGCTGCCGACCCTGTGCGTGTCCTGCCGCGAGCCGGTCAACGGCGAGGGCGTGTGCGCGGCCTGCTGGGCGAAACTCTCCTTCATCGCCCCGCCCTATTGTCCGCGGCTCGGAATCCCCTTCGTCTACGATCCCGGCCCCGAGATGCTGTCGATGGAGGCAATCGCGAGCCCGCCCGCTTATCATCGGGCGCGCGCCGCGGTGCGCTATGATGACGTCGCGCGCACGCTGGTACATTCGCTGAAGTACCAGGACCGCACCGATCTTGCGCCGGCCATGGGCCGCTGGATGGCGCGCGCGGGACGCGAGCTGCTCAGCGAGGCCGACATGCTGGTCCCGGTGCCCCTGCATTGGCGGCGGGCGTGGCGCCGTCGTTACAACCAGTCGGGCGCGCTGGCCCGGGTGATCGAGCGGCAGACGGGGGTCAAGGTGAACGGCGACGTCCTGCGCCGGGTCCGCGCCACCGAGCAGCAGATCGGACTGTCGCGCGCCCAGCGCGCCACCAATGTGCAGGGCGCATTCCAGGTATCTGCCGACCACCAAGCCGAGGTGCAGGGGCGCCGTATCATCCTGGTCGACGACGTCCTGACCTCCGGCGCGACGCTGGATGCCTGCGCGAGAGCCTTGCTCCGCGCCAAGGCGGCGCAGGTCGACGCACTGGTCTTTGCCCGGGTTGTGGAGACCGGGTCACGTCCCATATAATTCAGTCAATTCATGAATTGAGAGCGTCAGGCGAGATGAGCACTGCTGTCGAGATCTATACGAGGCCGGGCTGCGGCTATTGTTCCGCAGCCAAGTCGCTGTTGAATCGCAAGAAGGCCGCCTTCACCGAGTTCGATGTCGCCAGGAACCCGTCGTGGCGCCAGGAGATGTACGACCGCGCCGGCCAGGGCTCGACATTCCCGCAGATCTGGATCGGCGAGAAGCATGTCGGCGGCTGCGACGAGCTCTATTCGCTCGATCGCGAAGGCAAGCTCGATGCACTGCTCGAAAGCGTCAAGGCCGTTTCATGAGCCAGAATCAAGATCGTACCTTCACGGCCGCCATGGTGCAGATGCGCACCGGCCTTCTGCCTGAACCGAGCTTCGAGCAGGCGAGCAAGCTGATTCGAAAGGCGGCGGCAAACGGCGCCAACTACGTGCAGACGCCCGAAGTCAGCAACATGATGCAGCTGAACCGCAAGGCGCTGTTCGAGCACCTCGCCAGCGAAGAGGACGACAAATCGCTGAAAGCCTATCGCGCGCTCGCCACCGAATTGAGGATCTTCTTGCATGTCGGCTCGCTGGCGCTGCGCTACTCGCCGGAGAAGGCGGTCAACCGCTCCTTCCTGATCGGGCCCGACGGCAATGTGCTGGCGAACTACGACAAGATCCACATGTTCGACATCGAGCTGCCGGACGGCGAGAGCTATCGCGAATCCGCCAACTACCAGCCCGGTGAGACGGCCGTGATCTCCGATCTGCCCTGGGGCCGCGTCGGGCTCACGATCTGCTACGATGTGCGTTTCCCCGCGCTCTATCGCGCGCTGGCGGAAGCCGGCGCATCGTTCATCACAGTACCCTCCGCCTTCACCCGCAAGACCGGCGAAGCGCACTGGCACGTGCTGCTACGCTCGCGCGCGATCGAGACCGGCTGCTTCGTGTTTGCTGCCGCGCAAGCCGGAACGCACGAGAACAAGCGCGAGACCTATGGTCATTCCTTGATCATCGACCCCTGGGGCGAGATCCTTGCCGAGGGTGATGTCGAGCCCGGCATCATCATGGCCAAGATCGATCCGGCGAGGGTCGAGACCGCACGCAGGGCGATTCCCTCGCTGCAACATGGCCGCCGCTTCGGCGTCGCCGATCCGAAGGCGGGCCCTGACCATCTGCATCTGGTGCGGGGATCGGCATGATCCGCTATGCGCTCCGCTGCGAGCGGGACCACGCGTTCGAAAGCTGGTTCCAGAGCTCGTCAGCTTACGAGTCTCAGATCAAGCGCAAGCTCGTGACCTGCCCGATCTGCGGTTCGGCCAAGGTCGACAAGGCGATCATGGCGCCGCGCATCGTCGGCAAGAAGGGCCGCGAGCGCGCTCCCGAGCCGGCCCCGGCACCCGCGCCTGAGGTCGTGCCGCAGCAGCAGCCGACGTCGCTGATGCTTGCGCAGGAGCGCGAGCTGCGCACCAAGCTGAAGGAGCTCCGCGACCACATCGTGAAGCATGCCGACAATGTCGGTGAGCGCTTCCCGAATGAGGCCCGCGCCATGCATTACGGCGACAAGGAGCACCGCCCGATCTACGGCGAAGCCTCGCCCGATGAGGCCAAGTCGCTGATCGACGAAGGCATCGAGGTGTCGCCGCTGCCGGTGCTGCCGGAAGACCGGAACTAAACCCCTACCAGCAGTGCCACGCCGATCACGATCAGGACGATGCCGAAGATCTCGCGGGGCGAGATCGGCTGCTTGAACGAGTAGTAGGCTACCCCTTGCGCGAATAGCACCTCGATCAGCGCGAGGGTGCGGACATTGGCGGCGGCGGTCAGCGCGAAGGACAGGAACCAGAATTGCGAGGCGAAGGCGCCCATGAAGCCGGCGAGCAGCGACGGCTTCCAGAGGCCGAGGATCGCCTGCAGGACCTTTGGTGCGCGCCAGAGCAGGTAGATCGTCAGGATCAGCGTCTGCACGAACAGGCCCAGCACCAGCGTGAACGAGGACGCCGTCACGAAAGAGACGCCCGGCACCGTGATGATCGCGCCGCGGAAGCCGACGGCCGACAGTGCGAAGGCTGCGGCCGCCACGAGGCCCATCATGGTCGGCTTCAATTCGGCAAAGCTCTTCTCTCCGCCCGGCCGAAGCGCGGTGACGACGACGCCGACGGTCGCGATCACGATCGCCAGCACCTTGAGCCAGGTCAGGTGATCGCCGAGGAAGACGAAGCCGAAGATTGCGGTCTGGATCGCTTCGGTCTTCAGGTAGGCCGTCGTCACCACGAAAGAGCGATCGTTCATGGCGAGCAGCATCAATCCGGTGGCGACGATCTGGCTGAGCGCTCCTAACAGCAGCCATGGCCAGAACACGGATGGCGGCATGCTGAGATGATCGCCGGAGACGACCAGCACCAGGCCCAGGAACAGCACGGAGAACGGGAAGCCGAACAGGAAGCGTATGTTGGTCGCGCCCCAGGTGCCCAACGGCTTCGTCAGCGACCGCTGCATCGCATTGCGCGCCACCTGTCCTAGCGCAGCGATGACGGTGAAGGGAATCCAGATGCTGGTGACGGTGAACATGGGTGGGGAATGGCTAGGAATGCGGTAATCGTAGCCCAAACTGCCGAGACCGACTCACGAGGTCAATCGCGCTCACGTCATGGGAGCGATGCTCTCACAACAACCAAACTGTCGTCCCTGCGAACGCAGGGACCCATAATCCCAGGGAGTAGTTTTGCGGAAGCTGCCAAACCGCGCCTCCAACACCGTTCGCCGCCGATAGATTCCGCGGTATGGGTCCCTGCGTTCGCAGGGACGACATCGTCAGTGAGGCGAATGCTCGTGTCCTATTCACAGCCCGCTCACACCATCCCTTCCGCCACGACCATGTAGTTCACGTCCATGTCGGACGAGAGGCTCCATTTGTCGGCGAAGGGTGAGTAGACGACGCCGGTCTGCTCGGTGATGGCGAGGCGGTTGTCGAGCAGGTATTTGGCGAGCTCGTCGGGGGTGACGAACTTGTTCCACTCATGGGTGCCGCGCGGCAGCCAGCGCAGCACGTATTCGGCGCCGACGATGGCGAGCGCAAAGCTCTTCCAGTTACGGTTCAAGGTCGAGACCACCATCAGCCCGCTCGGCTTCAGCATCGCGGCGCAGCGGCTCAGGAATACGCCGACGTCGGTGACGTGCTCCACCACCTCCATCGCCAGCACGATGTCGAACCGCTCGCGCGGATCGACTTCCTCGACCGTGGTGCAGCGGTAGTCGATCGACAGATGCCCCTTGTCGGCATGCAGCTTTGCGGCCGCGATGTTGCTGGTGGAGGGATCGATGCCGATGACCTGCGCCCCGAGCCGCGAGAGCGGCTCGCAGAGCAGCCCCGCGCCGCAGCCGATGTCGAGCACGCGCAGGCCGCCGAGGCAGTTGAGGCTTCGCACGTTGCGCTCGAACTTGCGGCAGGCGGCGTCGCGGATATAGCCGAGCCGCAGCGGATTGATCTTGTGCAGCGGGGCCATCTTGCCGTTGGGGTCCCACCACTCGGCGGAGAGTTTTGAGAATTTCGCGATCTCGGCGGCGTCGACGGTCGACGCCTGCGCACCAATCGTGGAACTATTCTGCAGCATGCTCATGAAAACGCGCCGTCCTAGCGCACGGTGATCGAATTGCGGAAGGCAAGTGGGGAAGCGATGGTCTTGATCTTCTCGACCCCCTCGCCCACACCGCGGATCGTCACGTCGCCATAGTTGAGGATGCGACCCAGAATGGTCTGGTCGACATCGACACTTTCGACCTTGTCCAGGCTCATTTCAAAGGTCTTCCGGGTGATGAACCCGGTCTTATGCACAACCCTGAAATTGGTCACGTCGGTTTCGGTGGTGAAGCGGTGGAACCAGCCCTTCAGCGTCCACCAGAGCCCCATCAGCGCCACCAGGCCGGAGGCGGTGAGGCACAGCAGCACGAGCCCCTCCGTTGCCGTCTGCCGGGACATCAGAAGCAGGACCAGGGCCACGATCCAGGCCCTGTCTCTTATACACATCTGACGCTGCCGACGACTAAAAAAGGGGGGGGGGGGGGGGGGGGGGGGGGGGGGGGGGGGGGGGGGGGGGGGGG
>NZ_JBVUBB010000061.1:0-26480 GCF_055791185.1 Bradyrhizobium ingae | reverse complement strand
GGCGCCGCCGCTCGACCGATGTGATTACCTCCGCCCTCGAAATCGTCATAGCGCTTCTCCTAGGATTACCCCTAGGACCTGCAGCGATCCCGCTCATCAGGCAAGGCGGCCCTCAATGGAGGGATACGATGCGCCGCGGCTATCGTGCCTTGCTCCGTCCTGCGTCTCGCAAAAAATCGTGAGGCGAAAATCATTGCTCAACCTGCGAGAGGAGTCCTTTAAAGCATGATCCGGACCCGAAGGGCCGCGTTAGCGCAACGTGTGAAGCGGTTTTCCCTCGCGACAAACGCGGAACGCGTTTGCGTGGAGATCATGCGCAAACAATAACCTAAAGCGCGATGACGATTCATCCTAATCTCATCGCGCTTGAGTGCCATCGTGACCGAACCTGGGATGCAAGTCTTGGCGTGTTGCGGAGCCATCGCTGGGCGCCGCAACACGCAGCGGGTTCATTTCGCTTGCAGTAAGCAAACGTCAGCTCTGACGCCAGACTGGCTGGACTGGGTAGGGCGGCCGAGGTCAAGCCCTCGGACGCGCTGAGGTTCCCTGAAATTTAGCGAGCTCAATTGTAGAAGAGCGGCTTGTGCATTGCCTATGCGCCTGGCGATCGGGCAATTCTGACGAGAGCAAGCGAGCAATCGTTCTGATCTGTGCCGGATACCTCGGCCATCTCTGTCTCAAATCTCGCAAGTGGTTCTCCAATGTCAGTTTTCTTGCGCATGATAGCTGAAGCGGTGTCTCAGATTGCCATCTGAAATGACGAGGTCTGCCCGAGCCGCATGATCTTGCCCCCGCAATGTCATCATGCTGGCACGCCTTCACGAATGGCCTCCCGGCAGCGCATCTCGATCGGCCTTCGAAGCCGTGAGTTCCTCATTCAACTGCGCCGCGATTGAATTTGCCATCCGCGAATTCTCTTCCCTCTTGGTCGCGGCCAGACGTTGCGCTTGTTGAAATACCGAGGGCCCGAAAGCCGACAAGGTGTTTTCCTCAGCTTGCCGACCGCTACTGTCTCGTTCGGCGCCAACAACGGGGATGTCGAATGATCCTCCTGTCTTGCCGTCCAGAAAATCCCAGCAGGTCCGAAACAAGTGGCGATAGCCTTGGGTTGGTTCCGGTCCCCTATCAACGACGCCGGCTTGCTTTGCGAACTGAAGGTCCTGCTCATAACCGAGCTCTATCAAAAGCTCCGTCCCAACCAGGTCGGTCACGACCTGCATCTCTTCGATGCTCAAGTCAGTTTGCCAAGCCTGCACTGAGCGGTCATCGACAGTTTTTCTCTCTAGGATCTTGCGATCCCCGAAAGTGCTGGACCGAAGATAGTCCGTTTGTCCCATCGGGGCCGATGCCGTGTCGGTCGGAGTGTAACCAAGGCCGGCAAGCACGCGCCGAATTTCCTCGTCGGGGTGCGCCACAAGGACCTCGTAATGGACCACCTGCGTCTGAGGTCGACTGCGGTACGCTGCCAACGCGGGCAGGCCCAGAACGAGGTCGGCGAGAGAAGATGCGATTGCGGGCGTGGGCTGGCCCAACGCAATATCGGCGAGACACGATGCGATCGCGGACGGAGAACTTGCGGCCAGGAGAGGGACGTCCCACGTCGATTTCAGTGATGCGGCAATAGCGTAGGGGTTGCGCATGAGAACGAGTCGCGGTGCCTCCGGATAGAGGGAATCCAAGAAGTCGAGCACCGTCCAATAGCGCGGCGTCTTGTCTATCAAGGTGCGCTTGCCTGCAGCGGCCAAATACCGGCCATAAGCCGCATCGGCAAAAGCGCGGGTAACGATCGTTCGATCTATTCGTCCCAAGAACTCCGAGGTTGCGGTGTGAACCAGTGATGCGCCGGCTGGGTGACGGTGGTCGACTTTACCGAAGGCCTCAAGAGCCAACATGAGCCAGGGCTCAGGCGGAGCCAAAATATCCGGGTGCCGCTGAAGCAAATGCGCTAGCAGCGTCGTGCCCGAGCGCGGAAGACCGAGAAGAAAGCACAGCGCAGGCGAATGGCTTACATCGTGGTTCATCATTCAACATCCCATCCTTGGCCAGACCGAGCGTCCGTCCTGAACCCTTCGTCCGGTCGAAAGAAACATCGCCAGCAATGGCGATCCCGATGGGTTTCAACCATCCCCATCCTGAAGTGACGTGTTATCCGCGAGGATGACATCATGCCGCGACAAACATCCGATCACATTGTGGTCGCGCTCTGGCGTCTTCGCTGCATGATCCCCACTGCGCGCTTCGGATCGACGCAAGCGCGGCACGTCCGATTAAGGCATTGCGTACAGAAATTGCTGGTTGTTCAGCGTTGTTGCGGACAGATTGCATCTTGTACCGCTCCCAATCGCAGCGGATCTCGAAGACGAGCCTATCAATGTTGCGCACGATCTGGGTGCCATGAATTCAAACCATTTAGCCAGCCACGGCACGGGTCCTGCAATCTGCTGCGACCAATTCCTTGCGAGGCCAGAGCTCCCGAGCATCGCTTAGTCGCAGGGAGCTAAGCGGTATAGAGAACCTCGGAAAACCCATGCCGTGGTTTATTGGAAATAGGCGGCTACGCGACAGGGGAAGTCCGTCGCTTCGAGCCGGCACGATGCCGTTCACGTCGCCAGCCAAAGAAGACGGTCGCAATGGGCAGGTGTCGGCCGATGCTCGCCGCAAACGTTAGAGTGCTTCCCAGAAGCCTTGGCAAAGATGATAATCGGTCCATTTCGGTGTTTGCCAACCTGACCCGCATTATCCGCCACGCTTGAGATCGGCGGAAATCAATAGTTTTGATCGAACACATCCAGAGCGTGGATTGATGCCGTATCGTTCAACGACCCCCGTATCTGAAAGAGACACGGCAATCAGTTCTGTGCGCGTTATCCAGTCAAGCTGCCGCTCGATACAGCTTTCGATACTGGCGCAGACGCCCTATATCGTCCGTGGCGTACAATCGCGCGCCGCCCACCGGGACCTCTGTTCATTTACCCCAGCGCCGCGAAGGTTTGAGGTTGATGCTGCGAGCCGTCGAAGGACACATCGATGCTGACCGCGCCATCTCACAATTGGTGTTCGACCTCGAACGATTCCTCAGCGCGCCTCTAAACCCACGAACGACCCAGCTGACTATCGCTTCGCGTAGCCTGTTTGGTGCTGAGGTGCGGAGATCGACGGAAAGTGCTCTGCCTGTCATCTCGCAAGGAACGGAGCAGGGGTGCCGAAAATCATCCCCACATCTTCGGCATCCCCTTAAGTGCTTCTACTCCGCCATCATGCTCGTCGGCGCGCGATCAGACGCGCGAGCCCTCCAGATGAGCACGGAGCCTCTCAAATGCCCGATCCGACCGCCGGCTTGCCGCCGCGATACTTACGAACCCCCGAAGCGGCACGCTTTCTCGGCTTGTCTGGCCGAACTTTGGAAAAGCATCGCACCTATGGCACCGGGCCGATCTATCGCAAGCTCGGTGGGCGCGTTGTTTATGCACTCGAAGACCTAAAAGCCTGGGTGGACCGCGGAGCAAAGAAATCAACCAGCGATCCCGGCATCGGCACGGTCTTGCCTGCAAAGCGGCATGCACCCCTTCCGTATGCCGGCAAGGAGCGGCGCTGATCCCATGTCGAACGAAACATGCTCTGCATATAGGCAACGTCACTCGGAGCGCGGTCAACTCAGATTTGTTTCGCTCATCGCCCGGCGATCTCATGCCGCGCGATGCGCGAAACCTGACGGCATATCCGCTCTTCTCACCGGAAAAGTCGAAACGGATTGTGCCGGCCTTCCTCCGTGCCGGGACAAGCATGATTCGTGTGGAGCCTGTGCCGGAACATGGCATGGAGCCGATTTGGGATGCGGACGTTGTGATCTGGACCGCTTTGCAGATTATCGAGGCTCGAGAAGCCGGCTTGAAACCATCCGGATTGATGAAACGACCTCATACAAGGTCATCACCTACATAGATCGCGGCACCAGCGGGCGCGACTGCGAACGTCAAGGCCGCACTCGACCGGCTGCAATCAGTAACGGTCATGAATTCGATTCGCCAGCTGACCGAGCGCCGACGGCATCGCTTCTCCGGATCAACAAATGGAAGGAAACGGCAGATATGCACCGCTATCCTTGCGGAATCGAGCTGATCTTGCCGGATTGGATCTACACGAGGGGTCTCGATGATGCCCTCGTGTTGACGATCGACCGCGCCAATTTCGATTTGACTGGCGGATTTGAACGCTGGCTCTTTCGCCCCGTGCGAAATATGGCTGCCGTCAAACGTGCGGCTGGAGCTTTGATACACCTCCAGGTCAAGTCGGGCGGCCGATCCTCGCTCAAGCACTTTGCTTACGACCTGGGCCAGTTCGTCCCTCGACAGACTTCACCCGCGTATCGGCTTGTCATTACGCCTGACACAGACGGCGTGGAGGGATCGAACTTCGCGCCACTTCAGGTCCGTCCCCTTTGCAGAAAGGCTGCGAAGGTGCGGGCGCATCTCAAAGCCGGAGGAAAGCCTGTGAATTGCATCGTGCTATCACGGACCAGAATTTTCGTACCATCGGCGACTGCACCTTCGTACTATCGGGAACGGAAATCACTGCCAGGGGTTTGCTGTGCAATCGTTTTCCGCTCTCCTAACTCTGCTAATCCCCAATCCCTCGGATCGCTTAGAACGGGTCAGATCCGTTCGTCTGCGATCGGCAAGGTAACAACCGCCGCGAAAATTCAGGCGCGGCGCCGGCCTCCAGCTCACGACGGCCACTCAGCTGCAGCCAACGTTATTACTGCCATTTGCCGAAAGATAAGCGCCTGTTGGCGCGGACCAGAGACGTCTGTGAACAAAGGAAGCGTCAGATGAGCGATGTCACAACTGTCGAACTCTTGTGGGTCGAAGGGCGGTTCGAGAACCGAATTCGGTTCGGCCGACCCGTATCGGAAAAGATCATTGACCGCCACCGCCGCGTTCTGTCATTCGCAACCGGCAGTATTTTCGCATTCGTACGCTGGACGTCCAACGAGTTTGGAACCGTTCTGTCCCGCATCGACATCTTGCGCGCCGCAGCGCCCCGGCAGCGATATTCGACCGTCCCTTGGGTCAATCCCGGCGGGGAGAGCCTGATGCGATTGTCAGGTTGGACAAGGGTCGAGCGCGCACTGCAATTGATCGATGCGGTGGAGGCACTTGATATCAATCCTGCAGATGCAGCGCCAGAGTACTGGCATCACGTTCACAACCGTCTCTCTGTCAATGAAAGCCCGCGAAGCTACACCCGTGCGCGCCATCAGGCTTGGCTACGACGCCGAACACGCGAGCTCTGATGGGACGGCTATCAATTATGCTTGCGATCTGCGGATCGGCAGCTCTGGCGCTGGGCTCGGACAGAGAGGCGCCGCCATCGTACATCTGGAACGCTTCAGACAGTGTTCCGATCGGCTTCTATCGTCTGCAACCAGCGCGACAATTGACTGTCACTGAACTCGTGGCGGTTCGACCGCCCGAGCCACTTGCGAGCTTCCTGGACTTGAACGGTTATCTGCCGACCGGTGTTCCCATGCTCAAGCGCGTCCTGGCGCTGCCGGGACAAACCGTTTGCAGAACCGGCCTCGTCATCTCCGTCGACAAAATCGAGATGGGACTGGCGCGGGAGCGCGATGCACGTGGCCGGCCGCTGCCGGTTTGGCTCGGATGCCACCTCATAGCGCCAGACGAAGTCTTTCTCATGAACTGGCAGTCGACGGACTCCTTTGATGGCCGCTACTTCGGGCCAATTCCAGCATCCGCGGTGATCGGACAAGTGCTCCCCGTGTGGACAAAGGAAGACTGATCTTGCTGAGCATGCTTTGTGGATATGCAATACCGCCGGTCGATGGATCGCCGCACCTTCGCTCCGTCCCGGCCAGATTCTTGAAGACGATCGTGCGCGGTGCATGTCTACGATGGCCTCGCACGCAGCGGCCGAACCCGCTACCCGTCGCCTTCGCGAGCGCAAACGGCTGCGTTTCAATCCCTACCATGGCAGTCTGCCTCTTGGGAGCTGTGCTTGTCCTCGAATTGCACTCGAAAGCTTGGGCTGAGACCGCAATCCCGGCCCTCGGCTCCCATTCGCTCAGCTCCCTGGGTGTCGATCCATATACCGCCTTCGTCGCCGAAGCTTCCCGCCGATTTGCGATCCCGGAGCACTGGATCCGTGCTGTCGCGCGGGTCGAGAGCAGCGGAAACGTGGGCGCCGTATCCTCTCGGGGAGCCTTGGGCCTGATGCAAATCATGCCTCAGACCTGGGTCGACGTGAGTATTCGCTACAAGCTCGGTGCCGACCCCTTTGACCCCCGCGACAACATTTTCGCAGGCTCGGCCTACCTTCGCGAGATGCTCGACCGGTTTGGATCGGAAGGGTTTCTCGCAGCTTACAACGCCGGTCCAGAGCGGTACGAGGCGCATCTGGCTACGGGGCGACCACTACCTCGGGAAACGCAGGTTTACGTCGCCAGGCTCAAAGGATTGATCGGCATTAAACAGGACGAGGTTGCGACTTTGGCCGCCCGACGCACTCTTCCGTGGCAGCAGGCAGCCCTATTCTTTGATCGCTCCGACGGCGCGTCGGTCAATGCCAGATCGACATCGGTTCTGCATTCGATGAACAGCCCGAAAGATCTCTCGAACCTGGCAATGCTTGCCTTCGTACCTGACGCGACCAAGCTCTTTGTGCAGCGATCAACCGAAGCGGACCCCCGATGATCGCAATCGCATTTCGTCGCGTGTTGTCGAAGTTTGTCGCGCGTTGGAGAGTGCTGGGGAGGGAGCAGGGGCTAGTCGATCGCGGATGGCAGGATAAAAGCCGCAAGGTGCGGGCGGTCGGTCGGGTGAGAATTGCCAGTAAATTCAGATACGCTCCAAACATTGCGATGATCCGGCACAACTTGTCATTCTTGTCACGACACTGTTTCGGCTCGGCTTTCTGCACATTGTGGGGACAAAGATGACCCGTAACGATGATTTTCGTGTCCGCCCAGGCCAAATACGTTCGACGCGCTGGCCGCGGGCAAAGCCCTTCCTGGCGCAAGCGCTCCAAGCCGCGCAGAAGGCCGGCGGTCTGTCACGTCGTGCCGGCAGTCGTGGCGGCCGGTTTGGGCGTGGGCGCGCTGCGACCCTTAGCGCCAACCGGCTCCTGCAAGATCGCGGCCGCGGTGCCATGGTCAAGGCGCGTGTCGTGCGGCGGATGCGCTCGCCAGGCAGCCTGCGGGCCCATATCGGTTACCTGCGGCGTGACGGCGTCACCCGCGACGGATCGCGTGGCGAACTATTCGATGCTGCCGGAGATGGCGCGGATGGCCGAGGCTTTGCCGAGCGCTGCGAGAACGATCGGCATCATTTCCGCTTCATCGTCTCGCCGGATGACGCCGGCGAGCTGGGAAGTTTACGCAGCTTTACGCGCGAGTTGATGGATCAGGCCTCACGCGATCTCGGTACACGGCTTGACTGGGTCGCCATCGACCATTGGAACACTGAGCATCCGCATATCCACATCCTTGTGCGCGGCCGCGCCGATGATGGCTCCGACCTTGTGATCAGCCGCGATTATATCAGTAAAGGCCTGCGGGCCCGCGCAAGTGATCTCGTCACGCGCGAGCTTGGTCCCCGATCGGAGCTTGAGGTTCGGCGCGGCCTTGAGGCAGAGGTTGCGGCCGAACGCTGGACGCGGCTCGACCGCGCGCTTGCTCGGGAAGCGGGACGGACGGACGGGGTGATCGATCTGCGGCCAGAACGCGGCGGCGGGTCCGACCCATTGCGCGAGATCCGGATTGGCCGGATGCGGACGCTCGAGCGGCTGGGGCTCGCTGAGCCCGCCGGTCCCGCGCGTTGGGTTCTCGCCCCCGATACGGAGCTGCGCTTGCGTGCGCTTTCAGAACGCGGCGATATCATCAAACGGCTGCACAAGACACTCGCAAAGGATGGCGCATCTCGTGCGCTATCCTCCTGGGCGCTCGAAGGGGAACGTCATGGGGAGCCTGTCATCGGCCGCCTTATCGCCCGCGGGCTCGATGATGAGCTCAAGGGATCGGCGTTCGCCGTTGTCGACGGGATCGACGGGCGTGTGCATCATCTCAGGCTCCGCGACATCGATGCCGCCGGTGATGGTCCGCTTGGCGGTATTGTCGAACTGCGTCGCTTCGAGGATACGAAGGGCCGGCAGCGGATCGCGCTTGCCGTCCGCTCAGATCTTAATCTCGACCAGCAGGTGGCTTCGGAAGGGGCGACCTGGCTCGATCGGCGCCTGGTCGCTCGTGAGCCCGTCGCTCTTGCGCGCGGCGGATTCGGCGCCGAGGTCCGGACCGCGCTCGATCGCCGGATCGATGCGCTGGTAGAGCAGGGGCTTGCCCGCCGGGATGGCGACAAAGTCACATTAGGCCGCAACCTGATTGGCACTCTGCGCAAGCGTGAGCTCGATACCGTGGGCCGGCGCTTGGCCTCCGAAACAGGGCTGGCGCATGTACCCGCCGAGACGGGAGAGTCCATTTCCGGGGTTTACCGCCAGAGGATCTCGCTCGCCTCCGGTCGCTTTGCCATGATCGACAACGGGCTAGGCTTCCAGCTCGTGCCCTGGACACCGTCGCTCGAGCGTGAGCTGGGCAAGCAGGTCAGCGGCATCGCAGGTCCCGGCGGGGTCGACTGGAGTTTTGGGCGCAAGCGCGACCTTTCGCTCTGACCCGCCGATCTCTTCGCCATGCTGCGCGACACCGCGACCTCGACAGGATTGCCGTTGAATGGCGCCCTCGCGGCGCACATCAATTCTGGTCATGCCCGCGACGAAGATTCTTTGGGGTCAACTGCTCTTTGTCTCGATGGTCGTGCTCGCGTTCCTCTGGGCGGCCACCGAATGGACGGCTTGGCGTCTGGCTTTCCAGCCGCAGCTCGGGCCCGCCTGGTTCATGATCGCGGGCTGGCCTATCTACCAACCGGCTGCCTTCTTCCTTTGGTGGTTCGAGTTCGACGCCTACGCGCCTGTCATCTTCGTCAAGGGCGCGTGCATCGCCGCAAGCGGCGGGATCGCATCGGTCGGCGTCGCCATCTTCCTTTCGGTGTGGCGGGCAAAGGAAGCTCAGCATGTGACAACATATGGGTCGTCCCGTTGGGCGGATGCACGGGAGGTTCGCCGTGCGGGACTTCTGGGGCAAGATGGCGTCGTGCTAGGTCGTTTTGAGGGCCGCTACCTCCGGCACGATGGACCCGAGCATGTCTTGTGCTTCGCGCCGACCCGTTCCGGCAAAGGCGTCGGCCTTGTCATTCCGACACTGCTGACCTGGCCGAACTCCACGATTGTTCACGACATCAAGGGGGAGAACTTCCAGCTGACCTCCGGATGGCGCGCCCGCTTTGGGCCAGTGCTGCTCTTTGACCCGACCAATCCGGCGAGCGCGGCCTACAACCCACTGCTCGAGATTCGCCGAGGCGACTGCGAGGTCCGCGACGCCCAGAACATCGCCGACATTCTCGTCGATCCCGAAGGCGCGCTCGAGCGTCGCAATCACTGGGAGAAGACCAGCCATTCCCTGCTGGTCGGGGCCATTCTCCACGTCCTCTACGCGGAACCAGACAAGACGCTTGCCGGCGTTGCCAACTTCCTGTCGGACCCGTTGCGCCCGATCGAAACGACCCTGAACGCGATGTTGGCGACGCCCCATCTGGGAGAGCGTGTCCATCCGGTCGTGGCTTCGGCGGCGCGCGAACTCCTCAACAAGAGTGAAAATGAACGTTCCGGCGTGCTGTCGACCACGATGAGCTTCCTGGGGCTCTACCGGGACCCCGTGGTTGCCCGGGTCACGGGGCGGAGCGACTGGTGCATTTGCGATCTTGTCGACGGACCCAAACCGATCTCGCTTTACCTTGTGGTGCCACCGTCCGACATCGCCCGGACAAAGCCCCTGATGCGGCTCGTGCTCAACCAGATCGGGCGGCGGCTAACCGAGAGCCTCGATACCGACGGGAGGCGGCAGAAGCTGCTCCTGATGCTTGATGAGTTCGCAGCCCTCGGCCGGCTCGACTTCTTCGAGAGCCAGCTCGCCTTCATGGCAGGCTATGGCATCCGCAGCTTTCTGATCACCCAGAGCCTGAACCAGCTCGAGCGCGCCTATGGGGCAAACCACGCGATCCTCGACAATTGCCATATCCGCGTTGCCTTCTCGACCAACGACGAGCGCACGGCCAAACGCGTGTCGGACGCGCTCGGAACCGCAACCGAAATGCGCGCGATGAAGAACTATGCCGGGCATCGGCTCTCGCCATGGCTTGGCCACCTGATGGTCAGCCGCCAGGAAACATCGCGTCCGCTGCTCACACCCGGGGAAGTCATGCAGCTCTCGCCCAGCGAGGCCATTGTGATGGTCTCGGGCGTGCATCCCGTGCGCGCCCACAAGGTCCGCTACTACGAAGATCCGCAGTTCCAAAGCCGGATATTAGGCCCGTCGCGCAACGTTCCAGCCGGCTTGGTCTCACAGCCCGACGATTGGTTGCGCCGCACACCGATTCCGCCCTCGATCGATCTGCTTACCGCGTTAAAGCGTAACGTCCGCGATGGAAATGGCGGCATTCGACGCGAGCCCGAACTGCCTCAGCAGGAGGAGGTCGTGATCACAGCGCCGCGCGCCGATAACGAATTCGATGCCATGCTCGATGATGACGATGCTGATGCCGCGCAAGTGACGGCCGTGAACCGCTCGATGCAGGGGCTCGCACGTTCGGTCAGCCTCGACCCGGACGATAAGATGGGCCTTTGAGGGGCTGAGATGAAGAAGGCCCAGCTCAGCATCTACCTCGATCCAGAGATCTTTCGCAGCCTTGAGGTATTCGCAAAACGTCAGGACAAGCCCAAGTCGCTGGTTGCCGAGGCTGCCATTGCCTCCTTCCTGTCTCCTGATGAGTCCGAGCGACAGGAGGCAGCGATAGCCAAGCGGCTCGACCGGATCGTGCGTGTGCTTGAGCGCCTTGAGCGTAATGACGGTGTGACACTGGAAACGATTGCCCTGTTCGTCCGCTTCTGGTTGACAGCAACTCCGGCATTGCCGGAGCAGTCGAGCCCTGCAGCGCGCGCCAAAGGCGCTGAACGCTACGATCGCTTTGTTGAAGCGCTCGGTCGGCGGCTCTCCAGCGGATCGAATGTTCTTAAGGAAGTCAGTCTCGAATCGTATGAAGCGGGAAGCCTTGATCCGAGACAAGACAAAGCCGGTCCGACCTGATCGAGCCGCACTTTTTCTCATGCTACGCCAGACTGCGACCGTCATCGTCAATCTGTTGAAGCACTCTCGATGATGTCCTTCTGTCATTCGTGTCAGGTGCAATCACGTCATCGATCTCGGCACGGGCGTCCACCACGTGCTAGGAAAACCACAGGCCACCGTAGGCGCGAGTCGTGGAAATAGGCGCCGATCTAACAGTCTCAAGCAATCCGGGTGAGTCGTTGCTTCTAGAGGAGCGGTTCGATCGCCAGATCAGGGCATTCGGAGAGGAGGGACAGGCGCGTATCGTGCAAGTGATGGTCGGTGTGGTCGGCCTCGGTGGAACTGGCGAAAGCTCCAGCTTGGTGCCGAGCCGCCTACGCCAGTGGCTGAGGTCGCTTCGCTCGTCCGGAAACTCGCGCCGGAAGAACGCCTCACCGGCAAGTGCTGGAAATACTGGTCGTAGACCCGGCGCTAGTACACGCCCTCATCGGACAAGCCGTAGATGTGCTTGAGCAGCAGCCTGATGACCAACCGGCTCTCAATCCCCGGCCGGCCCCTCTCGTTGTAGAGCGGTGCTATCTCGCGATCGATCCAATCCCAGCCAGTGCGACGAAAGTGACATTGCGGTCCAGCTAATCGCTTCGTTGAACTATGATGGTTTGCATATACGACAGGCCGACCAGATCCCCCGCAGAGAAGACCGCTCCTATTGCAGCCAGGAAGAACGGGCGAGCGATCGGTGAAACAGGGAGATCAAGAGCCCTAAGGGGGACGCTGTGATGCAGAACACTACGGCCATGGAGGCCGCTGCGCTCGAGCAGCATCATGAGAGATTTGTGGGTAAAGTGGTGAAGCTGATGCGAACTATAGAGGCGATTGAAACCGACAGGCACGCCTAGGCGCCATGCCAGCCGGCTTGCGCGGTAGAGCAGACTTCCGTCATCGGGCGTCGTTACAAAAGCGAAGCCACCGGGATTGCAGAGGTCGTGAATTTTCTTTGCAAATCCCGCGACGTCAGGCACGTGCGCGATCGAGGCCAAACTTACAACTGCGTCAAATGTTCCGAGTTGAAGACCAAGAACGTCGCCGGAGTAGAATTCGATCTTGTCTCGCGCTTGATTTTGGGAAATGTCGACGCCTGCGAGGCGGATATGCGGTCGCTTTGCTCTTAAGTAGTCCAAGAATTGTCCGCGCCCGCAACCTATGTCGATGACGGACTGTACTTGAGAAGGTATCCGCCGTTCGATCCATTCGAACAATTTGTAATACGGGTTGGCGAACCAGTTGCGATGGGCTTCCGCATAGTAGTGGGCAGAAAAGCCTTCAAACCCGCGAACGCTTTCAGGGTCGCTGAAAGCGTGCGTGCAATTGCTGCAGCGAAAGATCCGGGCTTCTGGATGTTTATACGCATAGCAGGCTCGTGCAGCACAGATCGGGCACGCAAGAAAGTCGCGGGCGTTGGATCCAGTCAATGAGGGAGCGGCCGAGCCTATTTCGGTATGCACAGCTTCAATTCACCTTCAACTCTGAAAAATGTAACGTCATCTCGATCCCCCAAAGCGGCCTGCATGTTTCGTCTATTTGCACCCCATTCGCCATCGAGGTTCGACTCTTTCCAGCATGGACAGGCGGTTGGAATGGCCAGGTGGATAGGCAGCAGTCAGAGCGACGGGGGGGCGAACGTAGCGGCGGCGACATAGTCCGCCTGCACGGCCATAAAGGAGGCCATGACACTGGCTTGGTCAAGATGATGCGGGCCATTCGGGTCGATGAGTACCCATACCTTGCCCAGATCGCGCAATTCTCAAGTCCGAGCGCTTCCACCGCAACTACGTTACTGCCGGCATACGGCGCCAGCGGCCATGCTTTACCAAAGTGCGCTTCGGGGCTGGCCGATGGTCCGGCCAGCCATGGTAGACCGAGCGCTCGCATCTCGAGCACAAACAGCAGGCCTGGCGAGCGGTCAGAGAGATCGACCAAGGGGGGACCGACTTCGAGGCCGGCCGCACGAGCCAGGACTCCGGCGTTGGCCAGATAGTCGTACAAGGTGCTCAGGAAGGCAACGACCGCGAGCATCCATAACAGTGCGGCCTTCGAACTGCCCCCCCAGTAGTTGACATTGGAGCCCAGCGCGGACATGTGCGACGAGACCAAAACGGTTAGCGCTAGAGCGATGGGGGCGGGAGTCTGGGTACGCAGAACCAATCCCTCACGACAGAACATCGCGCCAAGGCATGTGAAGGCCGGCACCAGGAATAGCGTGGAGAGCTTGATGCTGATCGGATCGGTCCCCAGCAGCGCAATCGCAATTGTTACGATCAACAACGCAGCGAGAGCAAGTGATGGTAGTAGCTTGTACGCAGCACCCATCAGAATGCTGAGCAGAAGGGCTGTTAACAGAGTGATCGCGAATTGCGAACGACTGATTTCGAGCCAGTCGATTCGAAACATGAGAGACATCTCGTGCCCGGCACTCAGCGGGGTTTCCAAGTTAGCGCTGTTGACCATACGGGTCACCAGCCCGGTGATGCCGCCGTCGATCACGTAAGCGGCAACGATCACTAAAGCGAGAGCGACCAGCACCGTGCCAAGCATGGGCAGCAGCGACGTTCGCCGCAAAACGAACAAAGTCCAATCGAGCAAAACCGACAACTTCCTTCCGTTTGAAAAGCGGTCATCTCTTGACATAGCCCCTACCTGCCAGCCTCGTAGAGGAGACCCATTCCAATGGATATCAGCCTAAAGGTGCTTCTAACTGACCTGAGCTACGCCGTCTCCTCCAAGAATTGGTAGAGTCCGTTACGTCGCGGGGAGATGAACTGAAGCCGAGCCGATTTACGAAAAAGCGGATCATCGAGAATCTTGACGGGCGCAAGAAGGCGAGGCGAAGACGGCCGACATGTGGGGTGAATTCGAGGCCGTTGTCGAACCTGAACGTCGCGCAGATCGCGCCTTCAGTTTCGGCTTGCAATCGAGCGTCGCATATTTGGTCACACCGGCATCCATCGCGCGCTTCGTTCCGGCGTGTCGAAATCAGGTTCGCCCGTCGCGAGAACGACCCGGGCCCAAAGCGAAACGTAAAACGCCGTCGCGTTGTGACTCTGCTCTCTACCATGAACGCAATTTCGTCGAGCGATCTTCAATTTTGCATGATCGCAAGAACCCGCTATTTCTCGAATCCGACTGAGTGCCGAACACTGGGGTGTCCTCGTGTCATTAATCGAGCGTTGTAAGCTCAATGAGGTCGAGGTGCTTCCAAGCTAGCCAGTCCCCTTTGGTGGCCTGAGAACGACCTCAAGGGAGCTCTGAAATGGTAACCGTTGGAGCGGCGACGAAGCGCTGGCAATTCGATCGATTCGTCATGGCCGCACCCGATTAGTCGTTCGTTAAGAAGCCGGATTGAGCTTTGCGGGACAGGCGAGCGTTCGCCATAGGAGTAGGCGCAAGAACTCCCTGAGCCAGGCGAGGATGCGGCGCAAGTTGTGGCCAACGGCTGAGAGGATGACGTTGGCGGCATCGCCGGCACGGCCTTTGAGGTAACAGCGGCCGAGATGACCTTCTGCTTTCATGTGTCCGATGATGGGCTCGATGGCGGAGCGGCGGCGCAGCTCGCGCTTGATGACGCCGAAGACGCCGCGTTTCTGGCCGGAGATGAAGACGCGACGTGGATTTTGAGCGTCGTGGCCGCGGTACCCCTTGTCGACATAGGCCCGCTCGATCGGACAGCCAGTGAGGGTCTCGGTGCGATCGATGACGCCGCGCAAGGTGTGACCGTCGTACGGGTTGTCGGGCATCGCGCTGGCGTGCAGCACGAACAGGCCGCCGGGGGCCTGGCGGTTGTTGGTGACGATGGAGGCCTTCACACCGATCTATGGACCACGCCCGCATTGCAAGAGGAATCGACAATAGGATGAAGCGGTTTGCGCCAATCTATCCGGCTTCGATTTGAGGCTGTCGCCCCGAGCCATTATGGATATCCGCCCACTTCTGTCCTCAATAACTCGCCGGCCTCAAGGAGGGCCATGGCGTGAACCAGGCTTCAGAAGTGTCGGTGGAACCGTTTCTCCATTCGTCCTTTCCGTCTCGCAAACCTCGGCGGGATAATGTGCTATTCCCGATCGGATTCTGGATCTTCCCTCCTTCCCGGGTTGGACGTCTTACGCGGCGTGGCCCAGGAAGCTCGCTTGGTAGTCACGGCCTTTTGCGAGCATGCTCCAGGCCATCCGCGCAAGTTTTGCGGACAAGGCGACAACCAGTACATTCGAGTGGAGCCGCTTCGATGCTGCCTCCAGCCAGGCTCCGAAGCCGTGCCTGGTCCAGGTTTGGCGCTGCAGCAGTACGGCTCTGGCTCCCTGAATGAACAGTGTTCGTAGATAGCGGTTGCCGCGTCTTGATATGCGACCGAGAATGGTTCGATCGCCGGTCGAGATTTGTTTAGGTACCAGACCAAGCCATGCCGCAAAGTCGCGCCCCTTCTGAAAAGCATCACCAGTTCCGATCGCGGCGATCATCGCGCTTGAGATGATTGGCCCGACGCCCGGCGCACTCATCAAGCGGCGACAATGCGCATCTTGCTCCGCGATCTCGTTGATCTCCTTGGTGACTAACGCGACGCGACGGTCGAGATAACGCCAGTCCTCGGCCAAGTCCTGGATGAGCCGAACCACCCGAGGTGACAAGCTTTCCGAAGATGTTGATAGGATTTGGGGGAGCGCCAATCGGAGTGCTGCCGCTCCCTGCCGCACTGGTAGCCCTCGCTCAAGCAAAAAGCCTCGGATTTGATTGATGACCGCCGTTCTCTGCGTCACCAATCGACTGCGAACTCTGTGGAGTGCCTGTAAATCGAGTTGTTCGGCCGACTTCACTGGGACGAACCGCATTGTCGGCCGCTGAACGGCCTCGGCGATCGCTTCAGCATCCCGAAAATCATTCTTGTGACCCTTGAGGTATGGCTTGACGTACTGTGCCGGCAACAGCCGTACTTGATGGCCCAATTTCTCGAGCTTGCGACCCAGATGATGTGCGCCTGCACACGCCTCCATTCCGATCAGACAACGCGGAACATTGGCCAGCGACTGGTCAAGCTGATTTCTCGACCGCTTCTTGCGTAGCGTGATTGCGCCCTTGGCATCGAGACCAACGACATGGAATGTGTTCTTCCCGAGATCGATACCGATTGTGACAATGTTTGTATTCGACATGGCTTGCGCTCCTGCTGCTGCCCCGCCGGGCTCCACGTTGCCGCTGAGAGCGGGCGTGGTCCATGCCATTAACTCGTAAGGTGCAGCGGCCTTGCCCTTGCCGATGCACTCCACCTCCGGGGCATGGAAAGAATAGAGCTTCCAGCCGCGTTGGCGCTGCTGCTGCGAGCGGATCTGGCTGGCTCGGCCAAGGGGGAGTGCGAACGCCTCTTCCAGTGCTGGCTGGTCCTCGATCTTGCGACGGATGTCGCGGATGATCCGGCCCAGCCGGCTCCGCAGGATACGCAACTGCCGCTGATGCCGCCCGAATTGTTTGGCATGAGCGTAGCGACCCGCCATCATCGCGGCTGCCTTGGCCACGCGAGAATAGGATTGCCGCAGCCTGACGCCGTGCTGTCTCGCCAGGCGGTTGAGACCCCTGATGGCCGCATGCAAGAGCTTGGCATCAGTCGGAAAGGTGATGGCCTTCGGTTGCACCGTGGTGTCGACCGTGACGCGCTTGAGGTCCTGGCCGCGTAACGCGCCGGCCGCGTGCGCCACCCGCAGGCTCTCGGCCAGCAGCAGCTCCAGCTTGTCGCCGAGCCGCTTGCGCCAATGGCTCAGGTCCGAGCGCTCGTGCGGGAAGGTGTGCTGGAAGAACTCTTCGCCGGTGAAGAACTGGAAATACGGATCGTGGACCCAGCGCTCGCACACCCCCTCATCGGACAGCCCGTAAATGTGCTTGAGCAGCAAAAGCCCGATCATGAAGCGGGTCTCGATCCCGGGCCGGCCGTTCTCGCTGTAGAGCGGAGCGATCTCGCTATCGATCCAGTCCCAATCGACCTTGCCGGCGAGCAGAACCAGTTCGTGCTTCATGTTGATGATCTGGTCCAACCGCGCCCGGAACAGGTCATTCGATCCCGTGGTCTTGTGCTTCTTCGGCCGCATCGTCTTCTCCGATGCACCACAGAATCATGGCCCGCAGCAAAAGGAAATCCAAAAACCAATTTGCAGGGTTTGGAAGCCTCAAGCCCCAAATCCCTGCAATCTCAATCGCCTCCAAAACCCGAAAACAGACTCCCGCTCAATCGCTTAGAGCCTTGTTCACGGCCGACAGATTAGTCGTCGCTGCTGGAATAGAGTGAAGGACGAGACGAGAGCTTACAAAACCAGAAAGTGTTATGATTCCCGCTCCGATCAGAAACTAGTGAATGGCAATATGCTCATGGTGACAGATGATGATACCGCTGGTCCGGCGGACAGCTCGCAGAAATCGACAATTTGGACATTCTTGCCCACCGAGATCCAAGGGTTGGTATGAGGGACGCGCGGTCTGAAATCCGGACGCTATCGCCGGCAGATGAAACTCCCATGCGCTCAATCTGGTCGCGGCTTAGTATGGTCACGTGAAGGTTGCTGTACGATATTGATGATGCGCTGCTGCTCGTCCGGCTCCAGAGCCGGGTAGATTGGTAGGCAAAGGACTTGGTGGGAAGCCTTGACTGCCACGGGCAAGTTCGCGCGCCGTGCCGAAGCCAAACCACGATACATGGGAAACTCCGAGAGAATAGGATAAAAATACCGCCGTGCGTAAATTCCGCGAGCCTTTAGCAGGTCGTAGAGCTCGTCGCGGCTTAAGGGATAATCTGGCTGCACCAGTATGGGGAAATAAGCGTAATTCGCCACGGCTTCCCTAGCGTGGTTTAAGCAACGAATGCCTTTCACCGCCGCGAATTGCTCGCGGTAAGCGGCGTCGATCGCTTTCCGGCGCGTCAAGGCCCGATCGATATGCCGTAACTGTAGCAAACCAAGGGCTGCGTTGAACTCGCTCATCTTGCCGTTGATACCAGGTGCCACCACCGTTACCTCGTCTACAAAACCGAAATTCTTCAAGTGATCGATACGCCGTTTTGTTTTTGCGTCGGGACAGACAATTGCGCCCCCCTCAAAGGTGTTGAACACCTTGGTGGCGTGGAAGCTCAACACTGAAAGGTCGCCGTAGTTAAGGATACTTCCGTGCACATCTTTGATCGCAAAGGCATGAGCAGCATCATAAATTACTTTCAAATTATGAATATCAGCAATCTTCTCAATGGATTCCACGTCGCATGGGTGGCCGTACACATGCACGGGCAAGATAGCCGTGGTGTAATGTGTGATCGCGGCCTCGATCCTATTTGGATCGAGGTTGAGCGTATTTGGATCGATGTCGACAAACACCGGTTTAACTCGATTCCAAAGCAAGGAATGCGCGGTGGCAACAAACGTATACGGAGTCGTGATGACTTCGCCTGTGATACGCAAGGCCTGCAACGCAGTTACGAGCGCAATTGTGCCGTTGGCGAATAGGGCCAGGTGCCTGACACCGAGGTATTCACACAACGCATGCTCAAAAAGCTGATGATAATGCCCAGAGTTCGTGAGAAGCTTGCTTTCCCAGATCTTCCGCAGGTAGGGCACGAATTCTTCCAGCGCCGGAAGGCAAGGCTGAGTAACGAAAATGGGTTTATGAGCCATAGCACGTTGCCACCATTGATGCTCTGATGCCTCTTCCGGAAATGCCGACCACTTCCCACAATCTAGATCGTCCATCGCAGGCATACCTAGTGACATGTATGGATCTCCTTGCGCGTTTTCCAACGCGTAGAGATCCCCGCGCTTACGCTCAAGTTACGCGAGACATGGTGCCCCTCTGCGCAACCGCCTTGTCGGAGGTCCAGTTGATGGGCAGTTCTTCCGAAAGGTGGACGTCGAGGATGTGCTTATTCACCACGATCACCCCGCCGCCGATCAGAATCATGGACCAAAGCCCATCGTGGTCCATCACAGCATGGCATGGGTCTTCATCTCGGTCCGCCTTGTCGATCGAGCGCGCCACTACGTTGAAGAATAGCTCCAGGCGCCGGATCGCATCTGGATCGCCGACGATGGCCAGCGCGCGCCGCTTCTCCACGATGTTGGCAGTAGCTATGAAGCTATTTGCGGGAATGATCGCTTCGTCGCTAGACCCGGTCCAATCGCGAGCAGGACGGCTAGCGAGCGGTTGCCGACCGTCTCGGCATCCGCTGGGGTTAGCTGGTGCCGGCAGAAATTCGATCCTCATGGTTTTGGCTCATTTTAAGCGAACCGGCTGACGTCGAGTGTTTCGAGTATCTTGACCAACTCCTCATGGAAATGCCGCTTGGGCCGCCAGCCGAGCGCCCGCAGCCTGGTGTCATCCATGCTGTAGCGCGCGTCCTGGCCCGATCGGTCCTCGACCGACATCCAGGCCTTTTCTTCCGGCAGGTCGAGAACCTCGGCGATGCGCCGCAGCACCTCGATATTGCGGAGTTCTATTCCGCCGCCGGCATTGTAGATGACGTTGCGCGCGCCCTTCTCGATTACTGCCAATACGGCATCGACCGTGTCCTCCACGTGGAGCCAGGAGCGTACGTAGCTACCGTCGCCGTGCATGATGGCGGGCCGACCGCGTTTCATGCGCCAGCTGCTCTTGGGAATCAACTTCTCTGGAAACTGGTGCATGCCGTAATTATTGGCGGGCCTGATGGTATTCCAAGACATGTTGTAGGTGCGACCCCAGCTGGTTATGAGCATGTCGGCTGACGCCTTTGTCGCCGCATAGGGGTTGGACGGGATCAGCATGTCCTGTTCTGAGTGCTGCCCTTCGCGGATGGCGCCGTACACCTCATCAGTGCTGATTTGCACAAACAGTGGCCGCTCATTGCGCGGCTTATGGCGGGCTAGCTCCAGCAAGTTCTGCACCCCGAACATGTTCGTTGTGCCGAACTTGTGGGCGTTCATAATCGAGTTATCGACGTGGCTTTCGGCAGCAAAGTTGACGATCACATCGCACTCAGGAAGAAAGTCGAGCTTACGGATGTCCGCCTGCGTGAAACGATAATTTGGGTAGGCCTCGAACTCTTGCTTAGCCGCGCGGTCCGCTGCGTAGTTGACGACATCGAAGTTTTTGATAACCCGACCTTCGTCGAGACAGCGGCGCACGAAATGTTTGCCAATGAAGCCGAGTCCTCCCGTGACGACTATGATCTCAAACTCATGCGCAGCCTCCAAATGATGTTGCACCGCGGCCGCTCCCGTTCTCGTCACACCAAGATCCCCTTTCTGCAATCGACATCAAGGGCAGAAATAATGCGAGGCAGCGGACGCAAACAAGTTCGCAAAGCACCCGGGCGTAGCCGTCGAACCACGGTCAACATATTCAGACAGTTCGTCTCATATTCCTGCACCTCGTTCACTCGTTGCGACCTCTGGCAATCGTTTCCACAATGAACAATGGTCGATTTTTAGTGCTTAGATATGTCCGCCCAACATATTCGCCTATGATGCTTAAGGCGACCAGCTGACAAAAAGAAACGATGATGATGGAAAGCATGAGACTCGTCCTCCATCCGGGAGCGATCGCTAAGTAAATCCAAGCGTAGAGCGAATATATAGCCAGTCCAACAAATGCAGCGAGCAGGCCGAGGGCAGCAATTGATGAGAACCGCAGCATAATCATTGAATATCCAAGAAACGCATCGATGGCGAGCTTAATCAGTTTGGCGAGAGGATACTTCGTGGAGCCAACATAGCGTTTGTTGCGATCGTACGCGAAGGCGACCTGCTTGAAGCCAATCGACGCGATCATTCCGCGCATGAAACGATCCCGCTCAGGCATTTGCGCAATGATGTCGGCTATCCTCCGAGACACCAACCTGAAGTTGCCCGTATCGACCGGAATCAAAACATCCGTCGAGCGTTTTAGAAGTCGATGAAAACGCTTCGAGGTCCATGTCTTAAACCAGGTCTCCCCAGCACGGCTATTTCGTTGGCCGTACACAACATCAGCTGAGGTCTCTTTCATTCTCTGAAGCATTCGAGCTAGAAGCTCTGGAGGATCCTGTAGGTCCGCATCCATCAGGAGGACAACTCGTCCCCGAACTGCGGCGAGTCCCGCCGTTAGCGCGATTGGTTGGCCGTAGTTGCGTGAAAGTTTGATAGCGACGATGTTTTGATGGGCGGTCAGGCGGACCATGGCCTCCCAAGTTCCGTCAGTGGAGCCATCATCCACCAGAATAAGCTCGTAGCTGTCGTCGACCGCAGTGACGGCGCTATCGCAGCAACGCCGAACTAGCTCGTGGAGCCCCAAGACCTCGTTGTAACAAGGCACGACGATTGACAGTTCTAAGTCGCAAATCCGAGACATTTCCATGGTAGATCCCAAACGCTTAGGGAGCGCGCGCGGTTTAACTCATCGGGTTTCGAACTTCACCCCTCAGGTGTGGTAGGGAGCGCTCGCCTTTACGCCGATCCTAATCCGGATCTAGTGTCGCGAGCCCGGTATCGAAGACCTAGATGATGTTGCGCTGCTGTCCGCTCAGGAGCCGTCATCGCCGCCATCGGCTCGACGCTCTTGCGATCGCATGGCATCATCAGCCCGGTGCAGTAGTCGCGAAGCGGTTTGGCTCGTCCCGCATGTCCGATCACACTCGCAAGGCCCTCAATCTATGCCGAAAAAAGCGACGCTACGTCCCCCGATTGTGTCAGACCTATCTCAGCCGCCCGCATGCTGGAAAGTGAGTCTTCTCAAATATATGATTCCCGTCGACAAGGACCGCGAGACTCTGACTCAGTAAAACTAGGGGCAGGTCGTCCACCAGTCTCGACCGGCAGCGGGTTTGTTTTGCTTAGCCAAAACGAGCCCACGATGTCCAGGCGCCGTGCTCGGACGCACAGGGTCGATCGCGAGATGGCGTCGCTTTGCAGCGCCAAAGGCCGGCGCGGGATTGGGCCCGCTTCGTGATCGGGCTGTTGCTGATCGAGCAAGTTTTGCGGCACGAGCCCTCCGAGTTAGTCACGCGCGCAAGCGGTTCGGCGACTAGCTGGAGCTTATCCTCGCCGAGCTTGAGGGCAGCGCATGAGACCAGCGCGGTGCGGACACGCGAGGCGGATACCACCGTTCAGCCCAAGGTCATCACCTTCCCGACCGATGCTAAGCTCGTTTATGCGGCGATCAACGGTCTCAATCGTCTGGTCTGCAAGCGTGGCCTTCGGCCGTGGCAGTCGTATCTGCGCATCGCCGAGCGAGCGACGATGATGAGCGAGCGCTATGTTCATGCAAAACAGACAGCCTTCTCCGACGGCATCGCAATGTGCCAAGTTTGTGGTGTTAGAGATACAGTCCGTAAGGAGAGGAAGGCATCCATGAAAGAAGTTACCATCGTCGGAGTCGATCTGGCAAAGAACGTTTTTCAACCGCATGGGGCGGCATCCGATGGATCTGTCGTGTTTCGGAGGTAGCTGACGCGTCTGCAGTTTCGTAATTTCATGGAGGGGCACCCACCTGTGTCGTGGCGATGGAGGCCTGCGGCAGCTCCCATTACTGGGCTCGCGAGATGATTCGACTTGGTCACCAGCCGTAATTGATTGCCCCTAGCTATGTCAACGCGTTCATCAAGCGGCAGAAGAATGACGCCGCGGATTGCAGAAGCAATCGTCGAAGCGGCGCTACGTCCGACTATGCGGTTTGTCGCGCCGAAGACCGAGGGACAGCAGTCCCGCTCCATCAGACGCCACAGGCGGCCGATGCCCTGCGGAGCAATGTAGCCGAACTCATACAAGTATGGCGCAATCGTCTTTCGCACCCGGGAACAGTTAGTTAATCAACGCACCGAAGTGGTCAACGCATGACCGAGATCGTCGAGGACGAGACCATGGAGCTACCGGATCTGGTTTGCGAGACATGCCTTGGTTTGCCGGACCAAATTCTCCAGATGACCGGCCGGCTTGAGGCACTGAAGAAGACGATCGACGCGCTGTCCCGGGAAGGAGAAGCATCGCGGCGCTTGCAGACTATGCCCGGGGTCGGTCCTATCGCCGCCCTTGCCGTCGAGACCTTTGCGCCACCGATGGAGACCTTTAAGTGCGGTCGAGATTTCGCGTCCTGGCTCGGGCTAGTGCCACTTCAGAAGTCGACCGGTGGCAAACAACGATTAGGGAAGACCTCGAAGATGGGTCAACGCGACATTCGACGATTGTTCATCCTCGGTGCCACCGCTGTTGTGTAATGGGCCTCTCGAAAGGGCACGCGCGACGGGGCCTGGGTTGTTAGCATTATATCGAGGAAACCGCGTATGCTGGTAGCGCGGGAGTCGGCGTTCGAACGGGCATTTTCGCGCACAGCCAGGAGCAATGCCAGCGCGGATACAAGCTCTATTCCTTCCACGAGTCCCACGTCGAGTGCATCGGCAAGGGCAGGGCTCAGCGCTCCGTGAGTTCGGCATCAAAGCCTCAATCGCAGCCGTAACTCCCGTGACGGCGCCGCTGCGACCGCTTTGGCCGCGGGGACTCCTTGCTGCTCATCCCAGCAACGGGTGCGCCGTTTCAGAACCTGAAGCGTGCCTCGCTCGAGCAGAGTGAAACAGGCATCGGTGGCGGCGTGCCCTCCGGATTTGGCGCGCGGCACATTGTCGAGTTTCCGACGTCGCCGTCCTCAACCAGACGCGGCTGGCATGACAAAATGGAGGTTTAATGCGATGTCGGTCGCATCTCGTCTCGGGTTTGAACGACTGCTTGACCATGATGAAGGCGTCGTTAGGACCAATCGCCAATGTCACCCCGAATGCCGGCCTTTCCGCTGCATCCCGCGGAAGTTCGACTGATCAGTGCAGCGAACATAAAAACGAGAGTGCTACCCTTTGCAGTCTCGCCAACCGCTTGCGCGCGCGATGAACTCGAGATGTCACAATATTCCGAACGTCGAACGAACTGCGCGGGAGAAATTCCGCGACAACCGAGAGTTGGCCGTGCTGCATAAGGCTGCTCCCGTGCCGAAAGGCAGCAGTTCCAGCCGTTCCGTCGAGCGAAATGGAGCTTCCCGGAATCTCTCGAGTATCAAAAGTTTACTACTGCACGCGCGCGGCTCGAGGCCACGTTGGCCAATGTGGTGAACTGCAGCACCCGTTTCCGCAGTTGCGACGTGTCGACGTCTGTGGGCGTGCTGACGACGGCATCCCGACATCGCGGTCGCTACCGGTTGGAAGGAGGGCAGCCATGAGCGGGACTGTATGGATTTGCCGGAGCAGTCGATCGACCTCATCGCGGTCATCACATGACGCTGCTCGCTGGAAAACACCACCATGCATGGGGTCTTTTAGGTCGATAGGGAAGGTTGGGCGTTCAGACGACGCTCGCGTATCGTTTATCGGCATTCCCACGACTGGAAACGGCGCTGCGGCAACAGCCGCATCAGTCGCATGTGCCGCCAAGGGCTGCCTAATTATGCCATTGAAATGCGTAAAGGGCCGCATCGGGCGGCGGCAATCAGGGTTAGAACGCAACGACAATCAAGCAATCAGGTGTGTCGCTCCATACCGCATGCATTTGTTATGGCCCCTTCGCGGCGCCAACTCATGGGCCTCGATCTCGTCGGCACAAGCTGAAGTGCCCCGCGAATGATTTCATCGCCGTCGATCATCCTCAGGTCACAGGCCCACGGCCTTCGCTCTTGGGACTCCGATCGGCATCGTCGCTCTCATCCAATCCTGCCTGACCTGGGAGATGAATCAGCAAGTGCCGTTCGGCGGCTCACGTCGCCAAACCACACTCTTCTCGCAGCGCGAATCGCGGTTCGTGTCCAATTTTTTCGGCGCGACAAAAGCGCGTCGGGTTCAAAACTCCGCCATCTTGGGGCGCCGTGGCGGTTTTCAAAGCGTAACCAGGCGCTTAAGGCGCGCTTAGGCCGCTGGCACGGCTGTTGCTATTGAGATGCAACGCTGTCACGCAGACGTGTAACATGACCGATGCTCTCCTTCGCTTGAACCCGTGCGCCTGGGGAAACGATTGAACGAACACGCCCATGAAAGAACTTCTACGGTTTCCTGCAGTGTACCAAGCTTTTCAGAATGTCGGCGGGTTTTTCGACGCACGTGTCAAATCCATTGCTGAATATCTCCCTCTCAAGTCCGGTGATCGGCTCATCGATATCGGCTGCGGTCCCGGCTACATAGTTGAGCATCTGCCGCGCGGAATCAAATATACCGGTTTCGACATCGATCAGTCCTACATCAATCACGCACGGAAACAGTTCGGCGATCGCGGTACCTTCGAGTGCCGACTATTCGACGAGGCTGTCGCGATGGAATTTGCTGGCGCGGATTATGTGACGATGAACTGCGTCATGCATCATGTCGCAGACGACGACCTCAGGCCAATGATTCCGAATATCAGAGATGTGTTGCGCCCAGGCGGGACGCTCTTCGTGCTCGAACCGTGCTATCGACCAGGACAGAGCGTCTTCGCTAAATGGCTGCTCGACAATGATCGAGGCGATTACATCCGCAACGAAGAGGGATATCGTGCCATCCTCTCCGATATTTTCGCAGAGGTTCGGATGATTATCCGCGAAGACTATACGCGTGTTCCTTGTACTTTCGTGGTTGGGCTCGCCACCAAGGCGGCCGACTGAATTACTTTTCAACCGCGCTGGCATCTAAATAGTTTATAGCGATATTGTCAGATCCATGTTCTGTAGTTATCAAGTGACAAATTTCCTTTCCTCGTTGCGCTTACGACGATAGTAAGTGCCCTGAAAGCGGTCTTCACAATCGCATGTCCCCGAATGCTTTGGGATGGCTCGCGTGACGACGTGTCGATGCCGCTTCCTAGGATGAGGCTACTACGCACTGCTGTGTCGCTGTTCTTCGCGGTGGCAACCGCGATTTGGCACATTCCGTGCCGTTGTCGAGCGGCATCCGATACGAAGCCGCGGAATTGCTCGCTTCCCGACGGCGCCGCCACATAATCTTCGCCCGACACATAGATTGGTAAAGGTTGCTCTTTAGATGCTCGCCCACGAGCGCGACCAGGGCATGTACGCCTTTACGAAAGTCAATCGGCCGCGTCGAAACGAACACGCGCCGTTGTCCGACAAAGGAAATTGTTGGGCGCGACTGACCTGCCACTGCGTATTTCCTCCAAATGGAGTTAGTCTTACTGCGTCACAAACGGTGGTCTGTGGAATGGGCGAACTTGATTGCACAACAAGGGCATCTCGACAACGTTCGGACCAGCCCTTGTTCGAGTCGCCGTCGCATCGTCGTGATCGAATTTGG
>NZ_JBVUBB010000060.1:0-27807 GCF_055791185.1 Bradyrhizobium ingae | reverse complement strand
CGACGTATCCATCCCAATACGGATAATCTGGCTCACGGACGGCTCCTGTGAATGAGTTTCTGACAACCTCATTCTGGCACACTGATGCCGTAGGGGGCCGTCCACACCATCACCCCAGGGAGGAGTTTGGCGAAGACTCGGGGTTGCATCTTCGTCGGTACGACGACTGCCCTATCTCGATAGATCACGCGGTATGGGTCCCGGCCTGCGCCGGGACGACACCGAAGTTGAGGCGAGTACCTCACTTCACGCATTACCGCGATCTTCGCGGAAGAGATCGAGCTTCTGCTGCACCGGACGGTCGGAGAAGCTGAACAGCACGGCATCCGTCTCGGCCTCGTGCGTCACCCAGTGCCAGCTCGGCGCCACGAACAGGTCGCGCGGGCCCCATTCGAAGACCTGATCGCCGACGCGGGTGCGGCCTTTGCCTTCGATCGCGCAGAACACGGTCGCGTCGGTGGAGCGGTAGCGCGCGGTCTTGAAACCCTTTGGCAGGAGCTGGATGAAGGTGCCGATGGTCGGCATCGCATAGTCGCCGGTCTCAGGGTTCGAGAATTTCAGCTTCAACCCGTGGCAGGCGTCCCATTCCTCGCGCGCTTTGGCCTTTTCCAGGGCCTCGCGGGTGTAGGCATAGGGATAGCTGAAGATCGGCGAGGTCTTCGACGATCGCTTCACGTCGACCGGCAGCAGATTGTGGCCATAGCGCGCAAAGCTGTCGCCAGTGGGTTTTGTGATCTTCTGCTGGTCGTCCTTGGCGCCTTCCGCGAACGAGCAGTCGAAGAACTGCACGAGGGGGATGTCGAGACCATCGAGCCAGAACATCGGCTCATTCGTTTCGTTGGAATGATCGTGCCAGGTCATCGATGGCGTGATGATGAAGTCACCGGGCTCCATCGCCGTGCGCTCGCCGTCAACGGCAGTGTGAGCGCCCTTGCCCTCGAGCACGAAGCGCAACGCCGACTGGCTGTGACGATGCGCGGGCGCGACGTCGCCGGGCACCACCATCTGCACGCCGGCGTAGAGCGAGGTCGTGATCTTCGACTGCCCGCGCAGGCCCGGATTTTCCAGGATCAGCACCCGCCGCTCGGCTTCCTTGGCGGTGATCAGCTTGCCCGCTTCGGTCATGTAGTCGCGGATGACGTCGAACTTCCACGAATGCGGCCGGCAGGCGCTCCTCGGCTCCGGCGTGATCAGGTCGCTCATCACGGTCCAGAGTGCGGTGAGGTTTTCGCCATCGATCTTTCTGTAGAACGCTTCGCGTTCCGGCGTCTTCGCAACGGCTTCCATGACGAGCCTCCCGTCCGTTCGTTTTGTAGATTGACAGTATACTGCCAATCTGGGTAGCGTCAATTATTGCGAATTGTTTGACATCGTCATTCCGTGTTCTCGCTTCGCGAGCCCCGGAATGACGAATGAGAGACCAAGAGGGAGGGTTCCGATGAAGCTGCACGGCTATTTCCGCTCCAGCGCGGCCTATCGGGTGCGGATCGCGCTGAACCTGAAGGGTCTGACCGCCGCTCACCTGCCGCATCATTTGCGCAAGGGCGAGCAATGCGCGCCCGCCTATCTCGCCATCAACCCGCAAGGCCTGGTGCCGGCGCTGGAGAATGATGCGGGCACGATCCTCACCCAGTCGCTCGCCATCATCGAATGGCTGAATGAGATTCACCCCAATCCGCCGCTGCTGCCGCAGGACAGCTTGCGCCGCGCCAAGGTGCGCGCATTCGCGCTTGCCATCGCCTGCGACACGCACCCGGTGCAAAACCTGAAAGTGCTGGCGCGCCTGCGCGAGCTGGGGCTGGCGGAGGACAAGGTCCAGGAATGGGCCGCCTGGGTCAATTGCGAGGGGCTGTCGGCCTGCGAGACCTTGGTAAAGGACGAGTCGGGGCCGTTCTGTTTCGGCGATGCGCCGACGCTCGCCGATCTCTGCCTGGTGCCGCAGCTCGGCAATGCCCGCCGCTTCGGCGTCGATGTCTCGGCCTATCCGCGGCTGCTCAAGGCGGAGGCCGCCGCGAAGGCGCTGCCGGCCTTCGCCAATGCCGCGCCGGAGAAGCAGCCCGATGCCGAGTAAGCCTGCCCCTCCGATCACGATGGACGCGGTCTATGCCGCGCCGGGCTATCTGTTCCGGCGCATGCAGCAGATCGCGGTCTCGATCTTCATGGAGGAGTGCAAGGCGTTCGACCTGACACCGGTGCAATATGCGGCGCTGGTTGCAATCCACACCCATCCCGGCATCGATGCGACGCGGCTGTCCGCGGTGATCGCCTTCGATCGCTCGACGCTCGGCAGCGTCATCGAGCGGCTCCAGGCCAAGGCCTATATCGAGCGCAAGGCGGCGCCCGAGGACAAGCGGATCAAGCTGCTCTATCTGACGAGGCAAGGTGCAGGAATTCTCAAGGACATCATCCCCGCAGTCGAGCGCGCGCAGGCGCGCATGCTGCAGCCGCTCAAGTCCGCCCACCGCAAGACGCTGATGATGCTGCTCGTGCAGCTCGTCGATCTCAACAACGAAGCCTCGCGCGTGCCCTTGCGCGCCGAGGACGCGCTGGAGCATCTGGGCAAGGCGGGGTGAGGGTGGAGTTGTCAGGGACGCAAAGTTTGCGCCTGATACATAGCCGTCGTCCCGGGGCGCGCGTAGCGCGGGCCCGGGGTCCACAACCGCAGGGAGTGGTTTGGCGAAGATTGGCAACCCCGATCTCGCGCCACAACTGCATGCTGTTGTTATGGATCCCGGCGTTCGCCGGGACGACAGCGAAAGTGTGGTGGCGCGCTGCGTTTCTCACACCGCGCTCCCACCGTTCTTTTCCGCCTCGTAGCGTGCCATGAAGGCCGGCGACATGTGTCGCAGGCGGGCATCGTCGATCCGCCCGGAGCGGGTGATGTAGCTGTACGCAAAATCCATCAGGTCCAGCTTCATATGGTCGGCGAAATGCTCATACCAGCCGGCCGAGGTGCGCGCTGCGCTGACGAGCTTTTGCACGATCGGCTTGCGCTCGGCCTGGTAGCGCTGCAGCGCGGTGGCAAGATGCGCATCCGATTCCAGCGCTTTCACCAGAGAAATCGCGTCCTCGATCGCGAGCCGCGTGCCCGAGCCGATCGAGAAATGCGCCGAGTGCAAGGCATCCCCGATCAGCACCATGTTCTTGAACGACCAGTGCTCGTTCCAGACCCAGGGGAAATTGCGCCAGACCGATTTGTTGGAGACCAGGCAGTGGCCGCCGAGCGTATCCGCAAAGATCTCCTCGCACATGCCCTTGGATTGCTCGAGGTCCTTATAGGCAAAGCCATAGGCCTGCCAGGTGGCATGATCGCACTCGACCAGGAAGGTGCTCATGGTCGGCGAGTAGCGATAGTGATGCGCGTTGAAGGCGCCGCGGTCGGTCTTCACGAAAGTCTGCGACAGCGTGTCGAAGCGTTTCGAGGTGCCATACCAGACGAACTTGTTGGAGGAGTAGGACAACGAGGTGCCGAAATCGCCTTCGAACGAGCGGCGCACCAGCGAGTTCAACCCGTCGGCGGCGACGATCAGATCATGGCCGTTGAGCTGATCGATGGAATGGACCTGCGTGTCGAAGCGCGACGTGACGCCGGCATCGATTGCGCGCTGCTGGAGGAATTTCAGGAGCTCGAGCCGTCCAATCGAGGAGAAGCCGACCCCGTCGATGGCAACGCTGTTCCCGCCGAGGTTCAGCGTGATGTTTTCCCAGCTCTCCATGTGCGGAGCGATCTCGTCGACGGTCTCGGGATCGTCGGTGCGCAGGAACTCCAGCGCTTCGTCCGAGAAGACCACGCCAAAGCCCCAGGTCGCGTCGGCCGGGTTCTGCTCGAACAGGTCGACCTGGTCGTCGGGGTGGCGCTTCATCCAGAGATAGGCGAAGTAGAGCCCGCCAGGCCCTCCGCCAATCACGGCGATCCGCAACATCGTCCTCCCTGATTGACAGCCTGTTATCTCGAGATGAACTGGTCTGCCCCAGCCCGCGCCGCAGCAAAGATCGGCAAGGCCCGCGTCCTCAGGCGCAGTGCTTTACCCGGACGCCGTCCACCAGCGCAATAAGCAGGAATGAACGCATGGTCTCCTCCCGGTCTTGTTCTGGTCGACATCGAAACATCGGCAAAGTGCTGCGGCATCAACGCCGGCGTGCATGATCGGTCGTACGCCGCTGGAACCCGCGACGCGGACCTCGTCCGCGTCGCTTTATCCTACCGCGGGATCATCGCGCGGCGAAGGGTGCCAGCACGTCCTTGCACGCGGGCGACAGCGAGGCGGCGTTGGTCGCGAGGCACTGCGCGATGCGACCGCCGCCCGGCGCCACGCCGGCGCACAGGGTGCGGAGATCGCCACCGCAGGCCGAGCGCACGATCAGCAGCTCTTCCCGCGGCCGCAACGGCCGCAGGCTGATGACTGCCGGCGCTGCCGCAGGTACGGCCGCCGCGGGAGCTGTCGCGGCCGCCACGCCGCCACTGCCGGTCGCGGCGCTCACCGCGTTTGCGCAGGCGGACGAGACCTTCGCCTTGTTCTTCTCCAGGCATTCGAGGGCGGGCGCGCCGCCGGGCGGCACGCCGGCACAGACCCTTGGATAGTCGGAGCGACAGGCACTCTTGATCGCGGAAACCTGTGCGCTGCTCGGCTGCCTTGCGGCGGCAGCTTTGGGCGTCTCGGCTTTGGGCGCTTCGGTCCTGGATGTTTCGGTTGTGGCGGCCGGCTTGGCGGGTTCAGCGGCGGGCGTCGATTCAGTCTTCGCTGCGGCCGGCGCGGCTTCGGTCTTTGGCGCAGCCGCCGGTTCGATCGCGCGCACCGCGCTCTGGCAGGCCGCCGACAGGCTCGACATGTTCTTGTTCAGGCATTGCAGCGCCTCGGCGCCGCCCGGCGTCACGCTCGCGCAATGCGCCTGATAGTCGCCCCGGCATGCGGACCGGATCGCGCTCTTCTGTGCGTCGGTCGGAGCCTGCGCGAAGATCGGTGCTGCAGTTGCGAAGAGAGCCGTGGCCAGCAGCGCGTTGCGCGTTGCGACAATTCTCATGCTGTTGAACATTTGCGTCAATTCCTGCCCTTGTGAAGCCCACGTCTTGAAAATCGGAGCTTCGAAAAAGTCATATGATCGCAATCGGCGCGAGGGTCATCTCGCGCGCGGCATCATTGGCCGCTTTGGCAACTCCCGCAAGTGGATTATGTCCGCCGAATGTGGCGGGACAACATCGTCAGTCAGAGCTTGACCATCCGCTTGCCGCGGTTCTCGCCCGCAAGCAATCCGATCAGCGCCCTTGGCGTGTTCTCGAGGCCGCCGATGATGTCCTCCTGCACCTTCAATTGTCCCGACTTGACCCAGGCTTGAAGGTCGGCGAGCGCACGCTGGCTCTGGCTCATATAGTCCATCACGATGAAGCCCTGCATCACGAGCCGCTTCACCACGATCAAGCCGGGCACGCCGCGCGGGCCATGCGCGGACGGCGCACCGTCATATTGCGAGATCGCACCGCAGCAGGCGATGCGGCCGTGATTGTTCATCTGCGGCAGGCAGGCTTCCAGAATGTCGCCGCCGACATTGTCGAAATAGACGTCGATGCCATCAGGAGCAGCCGCACGCAGCGCCTTGAACACCGCGCCGTCCTTGTAATCGACGGCGGCATCGAAGCCGAGTTCCGAGGTGAGCCAGTTGCATTTGTCCGCGCCGCCGGCGATGCCGATCACGCGACATCCCCGGATCCTGGCGATCTGTCCGACGATCGACCCGACCGAGCCGGCAGCGGCCGAGACCACGACGGTTTCGCCCTCCTTAGGCTTGCCGATGTCCAGCAGGCCGAAATAGGCGGTGAGGCCGGCGATGCCGAACACGCTGAGCAGATGCGTCAGCGGCTCGAGCCTTGGCATTTTCGTGAGATGCTTTGCAGGCACCGCGGCATAGTCCTGCCAGCCGGTATCGCCGAACACGATGTCGCCGGCCGCGATCCCCGCTGCCTTCGAGCTGACGACCTCGGCGATGGCGCCGCCCGCCATCACGCTGTTGGCCTCGACCGCCGAACGATAGGTCGCGCCATGCATCCAGGCGCGGTTGGCAGCATCGAGCGAGATGTAACGCACGCGCAACAGCGCCTCGCCGTCCTTCGGCTCCGGCACGGTGCCCTCGACCATCTTGAAGTGCTCCGGTCCAAGTTTGCCGCTCGGCTTCTCCACCAGAAGGATCTGGCGATTGACGGTCCCGCTCATGGTCGTCCCCTCCTGAATCGTTTGACTTTTATTGGTGCAGGTGCCGCGCAGAAAACATGCAAGCCGCATCCATTGTGCGCTGCGTGAAGGCTAGATCGCTCCGCTCCTTTTCACAACGGGAACATCCGGCCAACGCGAACCCTCGCCAAGCGTGTTGCGTCGCTGTCAAAATCTGCGACACTGTGAAGCGCCGGAGCACGTGGGGGTAAGCGATGTCGAACAGGTTCACGCAATACATTCTGGCCGCGATGGTGCTGGGCATCATCGTGGGGTCGGCAATCTACAATTTCATGCCCGATACCCGTGCCGAGTGGGCGGCGTCGATCAACCTGATCGCCATGATGTTCCTGCGCCTGATCAAGATGATCATCGCGCCGCTGGTGTTCGCAACCCTGGTCGGTGGCATCGCGCATATGGGCTCGGGCGCCCGGCTCGGTCGCATCTTCGCCAAGACCATGGGCTGGTTCGTCAGCGCCTCCTTCGTGTCGCTGCTGCTCGGCCTCGTGATGGTCAACCTGCTACAGCCCGGCGCGAATTTCCCCGGAACGCTGCCGGAGAAGGGGCAGTCCACGGGCTTGCCTGTCTCGGCTTTCTCGATCGAGAAATTCCTGACCCATCTGATCCCGACCTCGATCGCGGACGCGATGGCGCAGAACGAGATCCTGCAGATCGTGATCTTCGCCGTGTTCTTCTCGGTCGCGATGGGCGCCATGCCTGAACGCTCGAAGCCGATCCTCAGCCTGATCGACGACATATCCCACATCATGCTGAAGGTGACGAGCTATGTGATGCTGTTCGCGCCGCTCGCAGTCTGGGCCGCGATCACCGCCACCGTCGCCAAGAACGGCCTCCTGGTGCTGTGGAAGCTCGTCGTGTTCATGGGCGGCTTCTACCTGTCGCTGCTGATCCTGTGGGGCATGCTGGTCGTCGTCGGCTTCATCGCGATCGGACCGCGCTACAGCCATCTGTTGCGGCTGATCCGCGAGCCGCTGATGATCGCATTCTCGACCGCGAGCTCGGAGGCCGCCTATCCGAAGACGCTGGAGGGCCTGACCAAGTTCGGCGCCTCCTCACGCATATCGAGCTTCGTGCTGCCGCTCGGCTATTCCTTCAACCTCGACGGCACGATGATGTACTGCACCTTCGCGAGCATCTTCATCGCGCAGACCTATCACATCGAGATGTCGCTCGCGACGCAGCTTGCCATGCTGGCGACGCTGATGATCACCTCCAAGGGTGTCGCCGGCGTGCCGCGCGCCTCCCTGGTCGTGATCGCTTCGACGCTTTCCCAGTTCGGCATCCCGGAGGCGGGCCTGTTGATGATCATGGGCATCGACACCTTCCTCGACATGGGGCGCAGCGCCACCAACGTGATCGGCAACTCGCTTGCCACCGCCGTGGTCGCGAAGTGGGAAGGCGAGCTCGGACCCGAGCATGCGCTCGGACCGGGCGAGGCTCCCACGCCGGACATGGTGCCCGGCGAAGTGCCTGCGATGGCCGGCCACTGACGGGAGTGCGTCATGCGCCTGACATCGGCGATATCGACGGGCCTGTTGCTGGCGTGCGCGCTGGCAACCGGCGCTTCGGGGCAGACTGCTGGCAGTGAAGGGCTGAGCCCGACGCTGTCCGCGATCAAGGATAGTCACGTCGTCCGGCTCGGCTATCGCGAGAGTTCGCCGCCATTCTCCTTCCTCGACCAGGCGGGCCGGCCGATCGGCTACAGCCTCGAGCTCTGCGAGGCGATCGTGGAGGAGATCGGCGTCGAGGTCGACGATCCCAATCTGAAGATCGACTACGTCAAGGTCACGTCGGACGACCGCATCGACGCGGTGCTTCAGAACAAGATCGACCTGGAATGCGGCTCGACCACCGCCAATGCCGAGCGAGGCAAGCGCGTCGCATTCTCGCCGCTGATGTTCGTCGCCGGCACCAAGCTGATGGTGCCGAAGGCGTCCACCGTGTCTGCCGTCACCGACCTCAAGGGTAAGACGGTGGTGGTGACCAAGGGCACCACGAACGAGCAGGCGATGCATGCGGTCGACAAGAAGTTCTCGCTCGGCCTCAACATCATCACTTCGCCCGATCACGAGCAGTCGTTCCAGGTGCTGGCCGATGGCAAGGCCGATGCGTTCGCGACCGACGATATCCTGCTCTATGGCCTGATCGTCCGTCACAAGGCGCAGGACAAGTTCCGTGTCACCGGCGACTATCTGTCCTACGATCCCTACGGCATCATGTTCCGCAAGGGCGAGCCGCAACTCTCGGCCGTGGTCGAGCGCACGTTCCGCAAGCTCGGCTCCAACCACGATCTCGTCCCGCTCTACAACAAATGGTTCGTCGCGCGGCTGCCGACCGGCGAACGGCTCAACGTTCCGATCTCGTTGCAGCTCGAGGAAGCCTTCAAAGCCATGGACGATTCGCCGGGCGCGAATAATTAGCGCGGCAAACTCGCTGTTCTCCCTTCTCCCCTTGCGGGAGAAGGTGGCGCGAAGCGCCGGATGAGGGGTTGCCTCAGCAAGTACTGCCGAGAGAATGACTCGCGGAGAGCGACCCCCCACCCGGCTTCGATGCTCTGCATCGAAGCCACCCTTTCCCGCAGGGGGAGAGGGTGCAGCGAAATTCGCGGCTACTGAATTCAATCAGCGCGTTACATCTTCAGCGTTCGCCGCCGAACACCCGATCCAGCGCCGCATCATACGTCGCCTGCGCCAGCTCCGGATGCAGTTTCCCCAGCGCTTCCATCATCACGCCGGAGTTGATCTCGAGCACCCGCCACGCGCCATCGACACGGACGAGGTCGATGGATGCGAAGGTGATGCCGATGGCGCGGGCGGCGTCGATGGCGAGCTTTGTGCAGGCCGCGCGAACCTCGCCGTCCGCGATGAGGACAGGCTTGGCGCCGGCATCGAGATTGTGGCGCCAGGACAGGGCGCGGCGCTCGCCGTTCGGCACGATGGCGTCGAGCGCGTGCGCGTCGAGATCATCCAGCTTCACCTTGGGCGCCGCGGCCGCCAGTTCGCGCAGCGTCTGCACGCCGTCGCCGATGACCGACGGACGTTCCTTGCCGTAGACCACCAGCGGCGTCTCATCGAGGAGAATGACCCGGACCTCGTCCTCGATCGCGACATAGGGCGCGATCACGAGGCCGAGGCTCATCGCGAAGATGGCGCTCACCGCGCGTTCGAGCTCGGCGCTGCTCGTCACCTTGAGCACTGACCGGCCGGCCGTGCCCTCGTTGGGCTTCACCACGAGCCCTTGCGGGTTCTGCATCAGCAGCCGGAGCATCGCCTCCCACCAATGCGGCCCGGCGACGTGCTCGCCCAGCTTCGGATTGAGGAAAAGGTGATGGGCGATGAAGGGCACGCCCGTCAGCGCCAGCACCTCCGATGTGGCCGATTTGTCGTTGGCAAGGCGATGCGCAATCGCGCCGTTGAGGCCGATATCGTAGCCGAAGGCGAAGCGGCGGGCCGGGCCGGCGCCCATCGCGATCAGCCAGCCGTCTGCACGCACGTCGACGGCGATGCCATGCCGCGCGCAATAGCTCCTTATCGCCTGGACGAATATCCGTTCATTGCTTGGCATCATGCCGGTCCCGCCAAAATGGTCGCTTCATGCCTGTAACGGCGGTCAGCCATGGCCAAAAGCAGAGCTATTCTTAATGAACTTCTCGCGAGCGAAATGGAAATTTAGTGCTGCCCAGGAACCCATTCGGGCAAAGAAATTGCTGCAATGCGGCCTGAAAAGAGAAGATCGTTAATTATCCTGACAAATCAACGGGAAATGCGGGTTTGACCAGCGTCAATTGCTGCGCAAACGAGGTTGATTATTGGTCTCAATGGCGTAAATCACAGTCGCGAAATCATCCGCCATGACAGTGGTGTTCGCCTCACCTTGAAGAGGCCGGGCAACGCTTTTGTTCAAAACCGTATCAATTCGGAATATCGAAACACATGAGCGCGTTTTATCGAGAGAAGGTCCTTTCCGTTCAGCACTGGACCGATACCCTTTTCAGCTTCCGTGCCACGCGCGACACCGGCTTCAGGTTCCAGAACGGCCAGTTCGCGATGATCGGCCTCGAAGTGGACGGTCGTCCGTTGCTGCGCGCCTACAGCATGGCGAGCGCCAATCACGAGGAAGAGCTCGAGTTCTTCTCGATCAAGGTTCAGGACGGCCCGCTCACCTCGCGCCTCCAGAAGATCAAGGAAGGCGACACTATCCTGGTTGGCCGCAAGGCGACCGGCACGCTGATCACCGACAACCTCCTCCCCGGCAAGCGGCTGATGCTGCTCTCGACCGGAACCGGCCTCGCGCCCTTCGCCAGCCTGATCAAGGACCCCGACGTCTATGATCAGTTCGACAGCATCGTGCTGGTGCACGGCTGCCGCCAGGTCTCCGAGCTCGCCTATGGCGAGAAGCTCGTCGCTTCCTTGCGCGAAGACGAGCTGTTCGGCCCGCTGCTCTCGGAGAAGCTGATTTACTACCCGACCGTAACGCGCGAGCCGTTCCGCAATCGCGGCCGCATCACCGACCTCATCAATTCCGAGCAGATCTTCAACGACATCGGCCAGGGCCCGCTCGACATCGAAACCGACCGCATCATGATGTGCGGCAGCCCGGCGATGCTGGAAGAGCTGAAGGTGATGTTCGAAGGCCGCGATTTCATCGAGGGCTCCGGTAACAAGCCCGGCCATTTCGTGATCGAAAAGGCGTTCGTCGAGCGCTGAGTTCTACCGGGAGAGTGGCGCGTCGGCCGCGCCCCGGGACGACACTGAGCTTGTGGCGCCATCTACGGCGCCACAATCAGTCCCGAATATGCGCCCTGCTCCGGGCACTCCTATCGCTTCATCCCAATTATTGCCTCATCCCAATCCCGCCTATTGCACTGCAGCAGCCCGCCCATCCCGGCGGATTGATTTGCGCTGGGCGAATTCGGTAGCCTGAAACGCGGGCTGCGTCATATCCGTATGAAGGCGTAGGCGTATAGTATCCCGTCAGTCCGGCGAGAGGATGTTATCGTGTCCAACGTCAACAAAGCGCACAACCAGCCCAGGGGACCTCTCGAACAGGGAGTCATGGAGACCCTGCTGCTCCCGTTCTCGCCGCGCTTCATCGTGCTCACGATCTGCGCGGTCGTCACTGCGCTCCTGATCGGCTTCGGCATCGCCGACCGCAAGATTTTCGACATCCTGATCATTCCCATCGTGATCTTTGGTGGCCTCACGCTGCTCGGCGTCCGCGATCTCCTGCAGAAGGGTCACGCGGTCCTGCGCAACTACCCGATCGCGGCGCATATGCGCTTCCTGCTCGAAGAGATACGCCCGGAGATGCGGCAGTATTTCTTCGAGAGCGAGAAGGACGGCATGCCGTTCTCGCGCGACACCCGCGCAGTGGTCTACCAGCGCGCCAAGATGCAGCTCGACAAGCGTCCCTTCGGCACACAGGAGGATGTCTATCGCGAGGGCTATGAATGGATGCATCACTCGGTCTCGCCGAAGACGCGGTCCGATGAGAAATTCCGTATCACCATCGGCGGGCCGGACTGCGCCAAGCCGTATTCCGCTTCGGTATTCAACATCTCGGCCATGAGTTTTGGTGCGCTCAGCCCCAACGCCGTGCGCGCGCTGAATGCCGGTGCCAAGCGAGGCGGCTTCGCGCATGACACCGGTGAAGGCGGCGTCAGCCCCTATCACCGCGAGATGGGCGGCGACATCATCTGGGAGATCGGCTCGGGCTATTTCGGCTGCCGCCATCTCGACGGCTCTTTCGATCCGGAGGCGTTCGCGCGCGTCGCGACCGAAGACCAGATCAAGATGGTCGAGCTCAAGATCAGCCAGGGCGCCAAGCCCGGCCATGGTGGCGTGCTGCCGGCGGCCAAGGTCTCAGAGGAGATTTCAAAGATCCGCGGCGTCAACATGGGCGAGGACTGCATCTCGCCAGCCTCGCACCGCGCCTTCTCCACCCCGATCGGGATGATGCAGTTCGTCGCCGAGATGCGCAGACTCTCCGGTGGCAAGCCTGCCGGCTTCAAGCTGTGCATTGGCCATACCTGGGAGTTCCTCGCGATCTGCAAGGCGATGCTGGAAACCGGCATCTACCCGGACTTCATCGTCGTCGACGGCAATGAAGGCGGCACCGGCGCCGCGCCGCTGGAGTTCATGGATCATCTGGGCATGCCGATGCGCGAAGGCGTCAACTTCGTGCACAATGCGCTGGTCGGCATCAACGCGCGCAACCGCATCAAGATCGGTGCGTCCGGCAAGGTCGCGACCGCCTTCGACATGGCACGCGCCATGGCGATCGGCGCCGACTGGTGCAACTCGGCGCGCGGCTTCATGTTCTCGCTCGGCTGCATCCAGTCCCTGAGCTGCCACACCGACCGCTGTCCGACCGGCGTCGCCACGCAGGACCCGACGCGCGCGCGGGCACTCTACGTGCCGCTCAAGATCGACCGCGTCCATAACTATCACCATGCGACGCTGCACTCGCTTTCCGAGCTGATCGCCGCGGCCGGCCTTGAGCACCCGCAGGAGCTGCGCCCGATCCACTTCACCCAGCGCACCTCGACTACCGAGGTGAAGTCGTTCGCGCAGCTCTATCCGGCGCTGCGGCCGGGGGAGCTGCTCGAAGGCACCGAAGACCCGCGCTTTCGCGATGCCTGGCGCATGGCGCGAGCAGATTCGTTCCAGCCGGCGATGTAAGCGGTGGGAGGTCCTTCGTTGACCGAAGGACCGCATACGGTGCCGCAGAGGAGGCAGCCAAGCCACTTAAGGAACCTTGCGAGCGGCGCAACCAGTCCAGACACCGCGTGTTGAAGGCCGGAACCATTGAGTTCGGGGGCGGCGCGATCGATTGCACCGTCCGCAACTTCTCGGACACGGGCGCAGCGCTCGCCGCCACCAGCCCGGTCGGCATCCCCGAGCATTTCACGCTGGCGCTCCAGGCCGATGGAACGCGCCTTCCTGCCGCATCGTCCGGCGCAACGAAAAGCGCATCGGCGTGAAGTTCGGCTGAGTCCCGCCTCGCGCGTTGCAACTCCCGCGCACAATCTGCATTGCCATCGAACGCGCCGAAGCACCGGTCGGCGCCCTCGAGCCGAGAGGCGATCATGAGGACGGCGAGCATGGCCGCTTTGCTCTGGCTTGCGCTATCGTCCATGGCCATGGCGCAAGGCGGAGGATACCCCGCAAGTCCGTCGCATGCCGTGGTCGGCGCGAAGCCGGACGGCACCCCAAGCTACGGCCATGAGCCGCGGACGGAGCAGGGGACGTCGTCGGATAGCGTGGGCCGTGGCGGCGATAGCAACGGTCAGCAGGGTCGACGGCCGGAGGCGAGCAACAGCGGCGACGGCAAGGAGAGAAGTAACGACAGTTCTCAAAAGCGCGAGAAGTGAATCTCGAGAGAGGCACGCTGGTGCTGCAGGCACAACCGTCGTCCCGGACAAGCGAGCGTAGCGAGCGCTGATCCGGGATCCATAACCACAGGGAGCGGTTGTGGCGCGAGATGCGCGTTACAGAGTCTTCGTCAAACTCAATCCTGTGATTATGGGTCCCGGGCTCGCGCCTCGCGCGCCCCGGGACGACAAATGGAGATTGAGGCGGCCATCTGCCTTACCGCTCTGAAGGTTGGCGCGAACAAACGCTGAAGCGCAAATCACGCCGCCGCCCGCTCACTCCTTCGGCTCGCAAGGATCTTGTCGATCCGTCGGCCGTCGAGATCGACGACCTCGATATGCCAGCCGCCGAGGTCGAAGGCGTCGCCGACACCGGGCAGCACGTTGAAATGTTGCAGCACGAGGCCGGCCACCGTGTTGTAGCGGTGATGTGGCGGCAGCTCGAAGCCGAGCAGCTCACCGAATTCATCGACCGGCATCCAGCCCGAGACCAGCAGCGAGCCGTCGGCGCGCGTGACATAAGCCGGCTCCGGCGGGCCTTCCTCGGAATGGAAGGCGCCGACGATGGATTCCAGAATATCGGCCGCGGTGACCACGCCTTCGAAGGCGCCGTATTCGTCGTAGACGAGGCCAATATGCACTGGCGCCGCCTTCAGGATCGCAAGCACATCGCGTGCATCCGCGGAAGCCGGTATCACCGGCGCGTCGCGCACCAGCGCGCGCAGATCGGGAGTGCGCTCGTTCATGTACGCGACCAGCAAATCCTTGGCCTGGAGCACGCCGATCGGCTTGTCGCGGTCGCCGTCGGACACCGGAAAGCGCGAATGCGGGCTGTTTGACATGATCTCGCGGATCGTCTCCGGCGCATCGTTGAGATCGATCTCGTCGACCTCCGTGCGTGGCGTCATGACGGCGCCGACCGGACGGTCGCCGAGCCGCATCACGCCGGCGATCATCTCTCTCTCGCCAGGCTCCAGCACGCCGGCGCTCTCGGCCTCGCTGACGAGGTGGTGAATCTCGTCCTCCGAAATCTTCTCCTCCGCCCTGCCGCTGCGGCCCAGCAGCGTCAGGAGCAGCTTGCCGGAGAGGTCGAGCAGCATTACCAGCGGAAGCGAAATCCTCGCGAGCCAGTCCATTGCCGGCGCGACCTTGACCGCGATGCTTTCGGGATCGCGCAGCGCCACCTGCTTGGGCACCAGCTCGCCGACGATCAGCGTTGCGTAGGTGATGAGCGTCACGACGATGCCGACGCCGACGATGTCGGCGATCCCCGCAGACAGGCCGAGCTCGACCAGCCATTGCGACAGCCGCTGCCCGAGCGTTGCGCCCGAGAACGCGCCTGACAGCACGCCGACCAGGGTGATGCCAATCTGCACCGTCGAGAGAAACTTGCCGGGGTCGGACGCCAGCGCCAGCGCGCGCTCGGCGCCGCGCACCCCCTTGGCCGCCAGCATCGAGAGCCGGGCCGGGCGCGATGAGACGACCGCCAGCTCCGACATGGACAACAGGCCGTTAATGACGATCAGCACGACGACGATGAGGATTTCGAGCGAGAGCATGTTTTGGCAATGGGTTGAAACGCGGTCAGGCGAACGCCGGACCGTACCCCCAATATAGGCAATCACTGCGTGGTTCGCCCGGTTCCGATCAAATTGCCGCACCGTCCGGGTCGGGCGGCGATGCTGACACGCGTGTTGGTGTCGGCCGCCCCGGCCGGCGATCTCCTAAAGCAAGATCTGGAAAAACGTGAAGGGGGTTTCCGAAAAGATCGCGCTCAAACAACAACCTAAAGCGTGATGACGATCCAGCCCAATGTCATCGCGCTTTAGCTGCACGGATACTGCACGGTGGAGGAAACGCGCGGATACAGGTAATAGCTCTCGCTGATCGGGATAGTCCCGCTGATCGTATAGCCAAGGTTGGGCGTGTATTGGTACGTGACCTGGCCGAGTATCAACGATACGTTGGCGGGCGAGGGAGTGCCGAGGGATGCTGGCAAGGTTACCGAGCCGCTCAGCGGAGTCCCGTTGAGCGCCTTGCTCCAGGTCACGGTCGCATTGCCCTGGGCGTCCGTGGATACTTCCGACACGATGACCGTCATATTCGTCGAGGAATAGGGAGGCGAGGAATAAGGAGCGATCGTCGACGCCGACGCGCCAAGCATGGTGCTCAGCGATGAGTCGGTGACGCATGCGTTTCGTGACACCAGGTCCGCGACCGTGTGAGCGGTTTCGCTGACCTTGACGCTGATCGCCAGCCCGTTCCCGAGTTCGACGCCGCCCACATAGAGCAGCAGCATGAACGGCACTACGATGGCGAATTCCACCGCGGCGACGGCGCGAGTGTCGGCCCACAACTTCCGCATGCGATGAAGCCTCCGGTTCATGAGTTGACGTAGGCCTCGTTCATGAAAGCCGTGGTCGCCATGATCAGGCGGCTGCCATTTGCTTGGTTCGCCAGATTGAAGCCGAGTGGACCCAGGTAAACCGGCCACAGATACATCACCCGCACGACGACAATGTCGCCCTGATTGCCGGGGCTGTACTGCCAGGTGTTCGTCACGTTTCCTTGGGCGTCGTAGGTCAGGCTTGGCAGGCCCGTGTTCGCCGAACTCCAGGCAGTGGCGACCTGGACGTCTATCATCAGGCCTTTGCAGTCGAATAGGATCACGACGTTCTTGCAGACCGCCGCGGCAAACTGGGCCTGGGTCATGCTCTGGGCTTGCGCCTGCCCCGTCAGGATCGTCCGGCTTGATTGGTTCACCACCTGTTCCAGGAGCTGCTGAGCGAAGAAAACAATGAAGGTCTGGATGATCGCGATCAGCAAAGCGATGAACGCCGGGGCGATCAGCGCGAATTCGACCGCGGTTGCGCCCTTCCGGTCGGCAAGGAACGCGCGCCAGCGGCGGCGTTTGGTTATGGGCGCGGCGAGCGTGGCGGTCATGACTGCTTTCTCTACTGGGTCAGGCGGGGGTTGGACGCGACCTTGAGGAACAGAGCCTGAAGTGCGGACGTGATGTCGTCGTTGGTCGAAACTTTCTGGTACAATCCCGACGAGGCGCAGGATTGCAGATTTGTCTCGACCTGGTTGGTCGAGCCGTTGAAGGGGTGGATCCAGGTATCGTACCACTGGTTGGATTTATAGAGCGCCGAGTCGTCATACTCGGTGTAAAGCACCGCGATACGGATCTTCTTGTTCTTGATGGTGGTGCAGATCCCGGGGTCGAGCGGCTGCTGGCAGCGCTTGCCACTGAGAGTCTTGTTGCAGGTCTTCGTGTACGAGTCGGTCGTAGTCATCACGTCCTCAACGCCATCGGTCACGAGGAAGATCACTTCCTGCGGCGTATCGGTACCGACGTTGGTGCCGCTCCCGGGGGTCGGCATGATGTTATTGAGAGCGTTCAATGCGCCCGCGATGCTGGTGTCGGCGTCGCTATTGTTGTTGGTCTTTGTCAGCGAGTTGTTTTGGTAGACTTGCAGGACGGCAATGCTGTTGGCTGCACTCTGTATGCTCGCTACCGTGTAGCTGGTCGTCGAGGGGGGCGTCAGGGGAGTCTGCACCACTCCAGGTTTTCCGGAAGGCGCGAAGATCGGCGAGTTCAATTGATAATCGAACGTATAGATCGCAACCCCATAAGTATTTCGATTGATGGTCGATACCTGGTAGGCGGTGTTCATCAGGGATTTGACCGCCGTGGTTACACGATCGATGCGTAACGTGAGGCCAAGATTGCGAGCGAGCTGGTAGTTATCAATCCCGCCTGGATTGCCCAGATTATCCGCAGCAGGGTTGGTTTCGTGGCATGCGAACCCGCACCCCTTGGTCCCGTTTGAGTCGACTTGCTTTTGCGTGTTGGCGATGAGCGTGTTGATGTCGGTCGACGTAGCGCCGATCGCCATGGAAGGCGAGTCGTCCAGCAAGAGATAGAAATTGATGTTGGGTGCGCCCTGGTTGCGTGCCGTTGACACGCCTGCGAACGGCCAGCTCGCCTGCTTGAGCAGGCTCGGAAAAGCGTTGGTCGCGGTCGCGTTGTAGCAAACCTGGACGTTGCGAACGACCTGGTTGTTCGAGTTGACAGGGTCATCATAGACCGTGTCCGAGCCGGGGCAGGAGCCGTAGGTACAGTAGCCTGTCGTGGAGTTGGGGCTGGCGCAATTGACTGCGACCGTGACAGTTGGCTGTGCCGCCAGGTTGTTGTTGCTCACTAGGCTGTTCGCGGTGATGTTGAAAACGTTTTTCGCCGCGGTCTGGGCCGCCGTCGGGCTCTGCTGCATCATCGCCGAAGTGACGGTGGCAACGGCGGCAGCATCCGTGGCGGCGTCGAGGTCGACCTTCATGTGCTGCGTATGCGTGTAGTCCAGCGCCATGCCGAGCAGAAAGACGGTCGGAACCATTACGAGCGCAAAGATCACGGCGACATTGGCCTTGCGATCTCTGGCAAACCGATACAACCAAGCGCGGAGCATGATCTTCATCCTAATCGCCGTGGGTCCCGGCAGAGGCAATTTCTCTGGCCTATCAGGGATCGAGGACCGCGACCGGGCGACCTCTGCCGACCTCTCGGCAGAGCGGAACTTTGAAGATGGCCTGTTAAGTAAAGCTTACGCGGATCGCGCGAACATGGGGCGCCGGAAAATCCGCCGTTGCCGGATCGAGCGGCATCATTAACGAAGGCTAAACGCAGCCGGGAAAACAGCCGGGTCAATTGAAGCGCGTTGCCCCGGCGTTGGCGCGCGTTCAGAACTCGCCGTGCAGCCGTCCTGAAAACACCGACACCGGCCCGCGGTCGGCGTTGTAGGCGGGGTTGACGATGAGCTGGTAGTCGGCGGTGAAGGTCAGCGACTTGTTCAGCGCAAGCGCATAATACGTCTCGAGCACGCGCTCGGTGCGGTAGTTGAGTTGGCCGTCGCCGATAAGCGGGCCAAGCCCGCCGGCAGCGATGAAGTCGCGATGATCCTGCGACAGGCCATTGACGGCGCCGCCGATGGCGACGACGTCGTCGGGCCGGCCCCATTTGGTGCCCTTGACCGACACGCCACCGGACAGGCTGCGATCGATGTCGGTGAACGCCATGATCTCGTTGTGGCCGTCGTTCCAGCTCCAGCGGCCGAACACGCCGATATCGTCAGTGATCGCCTGCTCGAGATTGAGCGCGTAGCCGTATTTGATGCGGCCGCGGCGGGTTTGCGTGATGTCGAGATTGAGCGCGGGATTGTCCAGCGTCTCGCGGTAGCTGCCGGCATAGGCGCTGTTGACGAAGCCGAGTGTACGCAGCTTGCCGGGCTGGCCGAACAGCGAGTAGCGCGTCTCGAGCTCCATGACATATTCGCCGCGTCGCGGGATGTTCATGTCGAAATTGTTCGAGTTCGACTCGGCGTCCATCAGGAAATAGCCGCCGCGCAGGGCCCATTGCTTCTGGTTCAATTCGGCGGTCGCGCCATAACCGAGGCCGAGCTTGTCGGCAGCATAGTCGAAGGCGCCCGAAGCCCACATCGACCAGTTCATGAAGTCCTTGCGCGGGTCGTGCGCGTAGGAATTGCCGTCGAATACGTCGACGACGGAGAACTTGCCGACCTGGACGGTAAGACGTGAGACGTCCGCCTTGCCGGCGAGCTGAAGCTGGCCGCTCGCAAGCTCCTCCTGCTCGCCGCCGAAGCCGAAAGTCTGGCGCAGGAACAGGCGCGAGGTGTTGTACTGCGGATAGGCGAAGCCGGACTTCTGCGCTTCGCCATTGGGAAAGCCCCCGGCGCCCGTCGTGTTGTTGAAGCCGAAACCCTGCAACAGCTCGGGATTGTAATAGACCTCGCCGCCGTCCCAGAGACGTGCGTTGAGATAGAGCGAGTTGCTCCATGTCTCCTGGTATTGTGGCGCCGGCGTCAGGCTGTTCGGCCCGCTATAGGGTGCGTGAAAGGCCGGGTAGCCTTGCGCCAGGAAAGTCGACTGCCCGTGAATCTCCCAGCGATCGGATTCGGTGTCGGTGATTTCCGACTTCGGATTGTTGGTGGGCATGCCCGGCCAATCGATCTTGCGATTGAGGCCGATACGGATGGTGTGGAGATCCATCGTCGAGGCGTAGTTCACCCCGGACGGGAAGCTGACATTGGCGTCGTCGAACTTGCGATAGAGATATTCGAGCCGCGCGGTCCAGTGCGGCGCGAAGGCATATTCGACGCCGGCGCCGGCAGCCCAGCCGAGCCGTGTGTGCAGCCGTTTATCCTCGACGTCATTGGCCGGCGTCGAAAGAAAACGCTCGCCCGCAAAAGCAAGTCCGCCGGTCGCGTAGAATAACCAGTCGCCGGCCGCGTAACCCACGCGGCCGCGCAGGCTCGCGACGTAGTCCCAGCTCTCCACCGCGCTGGACTGCGCAGTGGCTGCCGACGACACGATATGGTTGGATATCATGTAGTTCGGAAACGAGATGTCGCCTTCGACTCCGAGGAGCAGGCCCGAATTGAGCCGCCAATTGTACCCGGCCTGCACGCCGCCGGTCATGCCGTTGAAGACGTTATGGTCGGTGGCGACGGTCGGGTCGGTCAGCGTCGCGCTCGAAGTGCCATAGGTGTAGCCGACATGCGCGCCGATATAGAGCCCCGTCCAGTCATAGACAGCCTTGAGCGCCGGCGCCTTCAGCGGCAGATCGGCTGCCTGGCCTGCTGCGGGAAGCCCCAGCATGCCCGAGGCGATCGCAGCGGCCGTGCGCAATAAACGGTATCGGTGACCTCTCAACGTCAAAACGCACGCCCCCAAACGCAGATGGAATCACCCGCCGCGATATCCCTGCAGATTCGCGGCGATCCTGTCATCAGGTCCCGAATCTTGTCTGACCGCACGAAATGATCGCCGTGCGTCGCGATTTCTTCCCAAGTCCCTGTACCCGTTGCGAAGCTTATTGCGAATAATTCTCAATAGCAACAAGTGCAAGATGCTGCACAGGATGGTTCGCATCCTTGTGTGACGGGACTGCAACAATCTCCCGCGCCAAAAAGATGACCCCGCCCGGGGGGACAGCCGGACGGGGTCGGGGGAACGACACGGGGTGGATGAGGCGCCCGTGTCGGACGCAGGATCCACTCAGGGATTGGGCCTCACATACGTAAGATCAGTAGCAAGTGCGGACGCGGCCGACGTAGTGGCCGAAGGCGTCATACTGGGCGACCCAGCCGCAGCGGTGATAGCCGTAGTAATAGGGGTCGTTGCTGGCGGCGATCGCAGTGCCGACGATGGCAGCGGTTGCGATGCCGGCGCCGACGCCCCAACCCCAACCGAGCGGCTTGGCCTGGGCGGCCGAGGTGGTGGACGCAACGCTGGCGGTGATGGTCAGGGCCGCGAGAGCAGCAGCGGCAATCTTGGTCTTGATCGACATTTCAAACTCCATCCGGGGTGAGGCGGCCCGTTGTGGTCCGCGTGCCCAATTGGACGGAGGCTCGTGCGTTCGGGTTCGAAGGGTGAAAAGCGGGGCCGGAAGGTCAATCGATAGTCCAGGATTTTCAAGGAGATATGAGTTGAGCGAGGGGGCCTGGCGCGAGCCTCTTCACGTCGAAGTTATCGACCTCGGCAAGCAACTCGCAGAAGGCCTTCGCACCTTGGTAGACGAGCTGTTCGCCCTTCTCGGCAGAGGCCAGTGTCGCGTTGCCGACGGCGCCGCTCAGGTGCAGGTCCTGCGCCTGCCAGGCGAACGGCGCCGGCCGCTGCGTCGACAGCCACCGATATTGCTGCTCCATCGCGATGCTGCTCGAAGCAAAATCCGCGATCGCATCCTTGCGCACCTCGGTCGGATAACGCGCCAGCATGATCGAGGTCTCGACCGCGCCGCCATGGATGCCGTGGCGCACTTCGTCGGCGGGAAACAATTGCTCCGCGCCAGAGAGCCGCGACCACGATGTCGTCACCACGAACAGCTTCTGATGTGCGCGCAGATCCTGCGCCACCAGCATCATCGCCGCGCTGTTGCCGCCATGGCTGGTGACGATGACGAGCTTTTTCAGACCCGCGCGCGCGACATCTTCGCCGATTCCCGTCCACCTCTTCAGCGCCACCTCGGTCGGCAGCGTCTGCGTGCCGGGATAGTCGATATGCTCGGTGGATATTCCGATCCGCTCGACCCCCAGAAACGTCACAGGAAGGTTTTCCGGCGCGAGCTCGCGCACCCGCGCAAGATACGCCTCGGCGATCAGCACATCAGTCTCGAGCGGCAGATGCGGCCCATGCTGCTCGGTCGCAGCCAGCGGCAAGACGGCGATCCAGCGCGCCGGTTCCGTGGGCGCCACGTCGCTCCAGCGGATGTCGGTCCAGTCGCGGGAAGGTCTCGTCATGGTTTCTTTGCGCGAATTTGTAACGTAGTTTGCGGGCCTGAAGGGGACGTGGCCCGACCGGCCGCGTCCCCGAAATTCTTGTGTTTTATCATGGTCCAGAACGGTCGACGGAGTCCAATCATGCGCCCCATCCATCTGCGGCGAACGTTAACGGCAGGCTTGATGGCCGCATGCATGTCGATCCTGCCGGCGCGCGCCGAGACCCTCGACAAGGTTTCCTTCGGCACCAACTGGGTCGCCGAGGCCGAGCATGGCGGCTTCTTCCAGGCGGTCGCCGACGGCACCTACAAGCGCTACGGGCTCGACGTCACGATCGTGCCGGGCGGGCCCAACGAGAACAACCGGATGCTCCTGATCGCGGGCAAGATCGACTTCTTCATGGCCGCCAACACGCTGATGTCGTTCGACGCCGTCACCAACAACGTGCCCGTCGTGACGATCGCCGCGATCTTCCAGAAGGATCCGCAGGTGATGCTGACCCAGCCGGATGCCAAGGTCGGCAAGATCGAGGATCTGAAGCCGCTGACGCTGTTCGTCTCCAAGGAGGGCATGACCAGCTATTTCCAATGGCTGAAGTCCGAATACGGCTTCAGCGAGAAGAACGTCCGGCCATACAACTTCAATCCGCAGCCTTTCATCGCCAATCCCAAGAGCGCGATGCAGGGCTATGTGACCTCCGAGCCCTTTGCGGTGGAGAAGGCTGCGGGCTTCAAGCCCAACGTGCTGCTGCTCGCCGATTCCGGCTTCAACACCTATTCCACCCTGATCGAGACCCGCCGCGAGATCGTCGAGAAGAAGCCGGACCTCGTGCAGCGCTTCGTCGATGCCTCGATCGTCGGCTGGTACAATTACATCTATGGCGACAATTCCGCCGGCAACGCCATGATCAAGAAGCTCAACCCGGAAATGACCGATGAGCTGCTCGCTTATTCCGTCGCCAAGATGAAGGAGTACGGCATCGTCGATTCCGGCGAGTCGTTGAAGAACGGTATCGGCGCGATGAGCGACGAGCGCTATACCTCGTTCTTCGACAAGATGGTCAAGGCCGGCGTGGTGCGCTCCGATATCGACTATCGCAAGTCCTACACGCTGCGCTTCGTCAACAAGGGCGTCGGCGTCGAGCTGCGCCCGGGCAAGCCGTAACCGATGCGGCGACATGACCAAGGTGCGCCCGCGTCGTTCACCTCTCCTCGTTGGGGAGAGGTGGAAGTCGCGGCGCAGCCAGACCAGACAACAGCCACCTGCTAATGACAGACCGCACCGCTTCGTCCGGGGGCAATGTCGAGCTGACGGCGCTGGCCGTCAGTCTGCGGGGCGTGACCAAGACCTATGACAACGGTGTCATGGCGCTCGGGCCGTTCGACCTCGCCGTGCGCAAGGGCGAGTTCATCTCGCTGCTCGGGCCGTCCGGCTGCGGCAAATCGACGGTGCTGCGGCTGATCGCGGGCCTGAGCGTGCCGAGCGCGGGAACGGTGCGGGTCTCGCGTCATGAGGGCGTGGTGCGGCCGGGGCACGCCATCGGTTTCGTGTTTCAGGAGCCGACGCTGATGCCCTGGACCAGCGTGCGCGAGAACGTGCGGCTGCCGCTGAAGCTCGCAGGCGTCCCCAGGGCGGAGGCGAACGCGCGCGTGGATGAAGCTCTTGTCAGCGTGGGGCTGGCCGATTTTGCGGGAGCCTTTCCGCGCGAGCTCTCCGGCGGCATGAAGATGCGGGTCTCGCTGGCGCGCGCGCTCGTCACCGATCCCGATATCCTCTTGATGGACGAGCCGTTCGCGGCGCTCGACGAGATCACGCGCTTTCGCCTCAACAACGATCTGCTCGCGCTGTGGCGGCGCCTGCGCAAGACCGTCGTCTTCGTCACCCATTCGGTGTTCGAATCCGTCTATCTCTCCCAGCGTGTCGTGGTGATGACGGCGCGGCCCGGCCGCATCCAGGCCGACATCCGTATCGAGACCGTCGAGCCGCGCGGAGAAGAGTTTCGCACCTCCGCAGGCTATGCCGATTATTGCCGCAAGGTGTCGAGCGCGCTCGCGCCGTCCTATTCCGGGCAGTCGGTGCTATGAGCGCAGAGCCTGTCGTTCCTGCAAAACCCGAGAGCGGTGCCTTGCGCGCCGCGCGCCTCGCGCTTCCCGTCGTCGTCTTCGCGGCGGGTCTTATCGCCTGGGAGCTCGTGGTCCGCATCAAGCAGGTCCCGCCTTATGTGTTGCCGGCGCCCTCCGCCGTGTTCCTCACGCTCATCAAGGACTGGGCCGTGCTGTCGCAATCGCTGGCCACCACGCTGCTCACGACGCTGGAGGGTTTCATTGCGGCCAGTCTCGGCGGCATCGCGCTGGCGTTGCTGTTCAACCAGTCGAAATGGGTGGAATATTCGCTGTTCCCCTATGCGGTCATCCTCCAGGTGACGCCGGTGATCGCGATCGCGCCTCTGCTGCTGATCTATCTCGACCAGCAAACCGCCGTCGTGGTCTGCGCCTTCATCGTCGCGTTCTTCCCGGTTCTCTCCAACACCACGCTCGGGCTGAATTCGGTCGACCGCAACCTCGCCGGCCTGTTCCAGCTCTATGGCGCCTCGAAGCCGCAAACCCTGTGTTTTCTCAAATTGCCGTCGGCCTTGCCCTATATCCTCGGCGGCCTGCGCATCGCCGGCGGCCTGTCGCTGATCGGCGCCGTCGTCGCCGAGATCGCAGCGGGGACGGCCGGGGCCGGGTCGGGCCTGGCCTACCGGATCGCCGAATCCGGCTATCGTCTCAACATACCTCGCATGTTCGCGGCGCTGCTTTTGCTGTCGCTTGCCGGGATTGTCATCTATGGGGTGCTGGCGCTAATTTCCCACCTCGTTTTACGGCGCTGGCATGAAAGCGCCCTTGGAAAGGAAAACTGATGACGGCCGCTTCGATTTCGTCCGAGAAGATCGATCTTCTGATCTATGGGCCGGTGCGGCCGATTCTCGAAAACGGCTTCTCCGACCATTTCGTCGTGCACAAGGCGGAGACACGGGCCGACCTCGAGCGCCTGACGCCTGCCGTTCGCGAAAAAATCCGCGGCATCGCCGTGACCTATCACACGGTGCGGGCGGACAAGGAGTCGCTGTCGCATTTCCCGAAGCTGGAGATCGTGGCGAATTTCGGCGTCGGCTATGATCACGTCGACACGGCTTACGCGCGCGAGCACAATATCGTGGTCACCAATACGCCGGACGTTCTGACGGAAGAGGTTGCCGACGTTGCGATGGGCCTTCTGCTTGCCACCTTGCGCGAATTCATCCCGGCCGACCGCTATGTACGCTCCGGCCTCTGGACGACCCAGAACTATCCGTTGAGCGTCGGCTCGCTGCGCGACCGCAAGGTCGGCATCGTCGGCATGGGCCGGATCGGACAAGCGATCGCGCGCCGGATCGAGGCCTCGCTGGTGCCGGTCGTTTATCACTCGCGCAATCCGTCCAAGGATGTTTCCTACAAGCACTATCCCGATCTGATCGAGATGGCGAAGGCGGTGGACACGCTCATCGTCATCGTGCCCGGCGGCGCCGGCACCAACAAGATGATCAACGCGGAGGTCTTGAAGGCGCTCGGCCCGCGCGGCGTGCTGGTCAATGTGGCGCGCGGCTCCGTGGTGGACGAGGCGGCGCTGGTCCAGGCGTTGAAAACAGGGACCATCCTCGCCGCCGGTCTCGACGTGTTCGCTGCCGAGCCGAACGTTCCGGAAGAGCTCAAGACAATGCAGAATGTCATTCTGCTGCCACATATCGGATCGGCATCCGTGGTAACGCGGAACGCGATGGACCAGCTCGTGGTCGACAATCTCAAGACCTGGTTTGCCGGCAAGCCGCCGATCACACCGGTCCCGGAAACCCCGGTGAAGAGTCGCGGATGACACATCTTCGGGTCGATGCATGGGCAATCGTCGCGGCGCTCCTCGCCGTGACCGGTGTTGCGCAGGCGCAGGATGCGACGACCCTGAAGAAGGACATGGTCGGGCAGTGGGAGCTGTCCACCACCGAGCGCAGCAAGACCTGCGTGGTGACACTGAAGGGCGACGCGGCCGGCCAGGCCTCCAAGCTCGAGCTGGAGCCGGCTTGCAAGACCGCGCTGCCCTTTACCAAGGACATCACCGCCTGGAGCGTCAAGGGCCTCGACATCGTGCGGCTGCAGGATGCGACCGGCGAATCCGTGATCGACTTCACCGAGGTCGAGGCCGGTATCTTCGAAGGCCTGCGGCAGGGCGAGGGCGTCTACATCCTGCAAAATCTCGCCGCTGCCCGATCGATGGCCAAGTCGATGGATCAGATGATCGGCGACTGGTCCGTGGTGCGCGGCAATGGCCAGCCGGTCTGCACGCTCGTGCTGACCAACACCGAAGCCGGCCCTGACAATTTCCAGGTCTTCCTCAAGTCGAAATGCGACGCCGAGATCGCGCAGTTCAACCCGACGCAGTGGCGGCTCGAGCGCGGTCAGATCATCCTGATGTCGAAGGCCGGCGAAACCTGGCAGTTCGAGGCCGACGACAACGCGCAATGGCGCCGCGTGCCCGACACCGCCGATCCCCTGATCCTGCTGCGGCAATAATCCGGCGTTGAACGCCTCTATGCGGCCGCCTTGGGCGGCCGGCGCAACGCCTTCGCCATGAGCTCCTTGCGGTACTCGCTCCGGTGCATCGTCCGCACCTCGACATTTCGGAAGTGGCGTTCCTTCGCGCGCGAGCCATGGATCTCGTGCACGGATTTCCCGTCGCTCACGATCTGGTAGCCGTTCTTCAGTGTCTGGAATGGGCGCTTGACCTTCTTGAGATGGTCGAACTGCACTGATCCCGGCTTGTGGAAGGATTCGAAAAAGGCCGGGTGCACGAAATCGCTGACCTCGATTCCGTCGATCGCATAGACCTCTTCCTCGACCGCATCGCACATCTCGTAGGCGTAGAACCTGCCGTCGTCGCTCTGGGCCCAAAGCTGCGCGCCGGGATCGATCAACATCTCCAGGAGCTCGTGCGACGCCGTCACGCTCACCTTCTCGCCCGCGGCGATCGTGGTCTTGACGAACACCTTCGAGACCGGCTGACCGTTCTTGGTGAGGTCGTGATAGCCCAGAGCATCCGCTTCATCGGCGTCGTCGAGGAAGACGACCTGCCATTCGCCCGGCTTGGCCTTCTTGGCGACATAGAGCTTGGCCGGATATCCCCAGATCGGAACGAAGTCGCGCTGGAGCTGCTTGGTCAGGGCCGCGACCAGCTTGGTCAGATCGACGCCCAGCGCGGTCTTGGCCAGATTGACGAAAGCGATCGTCGGAAATTGTCCCTGATTGAATGCAGCGGCTCTGATGACCATGTGGTCCTCCAAAATGTCTTGGAAAAATGCACGCATGCGAAAAAGGTAGTAGAAGTAAAACATAACACTATAGGTAGCGCCGTTCTTTCCTGTCAAGTGACGGCTGCCGATCCCGCCGGCCGTTTGGACTTTCGGGAACCAGCCGGGCGCGATCGCCGTTGCCAGGACGGATACGATTGCGGTGGGATTTTGCGATGGCCAAACGTGTGCTCGCGATCGGCATCGAGCCCGGCAGCGCAGATTACAGCGCCTTTCCGCAGCTCACGCCCGAGCTGGTGCGCAACTATATCGACGCGCAGCTCCTCCGCCTCACCGATCTCGGCTATGACGTCACGAGCTGTCTGATCGATCTTGACGAGACTGCGGAGGCGGCGGTCACGTCAGCCCTGCGCGAGTCGAGCTTCGACTGCGTGGTGATCGGCGCCGGGCTGCGCGAGCCGAAGGAGCGGCTGCTAAAGCGGGATGGGGTTAGGTTGAATCGATTTGGGATTCCCAAATCAGTGGGTTTCTGATTCACCATGCAGGCTGGATTGGAGGCCAGCATGGATGGGCAAGCCTTATTCTCTGGATCTTCGCAAG
>NZ_JBVUBB010000059.1:0-29581 GCF_055791185.1 Bradyrhizobium ingae | reverse complement strand
TCCCATACGGGCCCGCGACACATGACCGGTCGCATCAGAGGCCGGACAGATGTCAGCACCCGACTACGCGCAGCGCCTCACGAAAGATTCTACTTGCACTTACGGGGGCGTCCACAGATGGGAGGACGGCGAGCGCATCTTGTGCCGAGGCATTGGACGCGCGGATCGCGATTGCGCCAGCATACTTGCCGTCCTGCCTGCGGCCGAGCATCCGACACCGGCGACCCTTGATCGTTTCGCCCACGAGTACCGCTTAAAGGATAGGCTAGACGCGGCATGGGCGGTGCGGCCGCTGGAGCTGGTGCGCGAGCACGGCCGGATCATGTTGCTACTGGAGGATCCGGGCGGCGAGCCGCTCGCCGTGCTGCTCCGCGGCCCTGTCGAGGTGGAACGCTTCCTGCGCCTCGCGATCGGCCTCGCCACGGCTCTGGGCAAGGTCCACCAACGTGAGCTTATCCATAAAGACCTCAAGCCCGCCAATATCCTCGTGAACTGTGCGGATGGACAGGTGCGGCTCACCGGCTTCGGCATCGCCTCCCGACTGCCCCGCGAGCGCCAGGCGCCCGACCCGCCCGAAGTGATCGCCGGCACACTCGCCTATATGGCGCCCGAGCAAACTGGACGGATGAACCGTTCGCTCGACGCCCGCAGCGACCTCTATGCGGTGGGCGTCATCCTGTACCAGATGCTCACCGGCGTCCTGCCGTTCACTGCCACGGAGCCGATGGACTGGGTGCATTGCCACATCGCCCGGCGGCCGACGCCGCCGGCGGAGCGGGTTCCCGGCCTGTCCGCGGCCTTGTCAGCCATCGTCATGAAATGCTTGGCCAAGAACGCAGAGGACCGCTACCAAACCGCCGCCGGTCTGGCGGCCGACCTGAAGCGCTGCCTCGCCGAATGGGAGGGCATCGGCGACATCACGCCCTTCGCCCCCGGTGCGGCCGATATCCCCGACGTGCTGCGTATCCCCGAGAAACTCTACGGCCGCGAACGGGAAGTGGCGGAACTGCTGGCGGCCTTCGAGCGGGTGGTGGCGGGCGGCCCGCCCGAACTGGTGCTGGTGTCGGGCTATTCCGGCATCGGCAAGTCCGCGTTGGTCAACGAGCTGCACAAATCCCTGGTGCCGCCGCGCGGCCTGTTCGCCGCCGGCAAGTTCGACCAGTACAAGCGCGGCGTCCGATACGCCACGCTTGCGCAAGCTCTCCAGAGCCTTGTCCGCCCGATCCTCGGACAGAGCGAGGCCGAGCTTGGCCACTGGCGGGACCGCTTTCAGGAGGCCTTGGGCCTGAACGGCGCGCTTATTGTTAATCTTGTCCCGGAGCTCGAGCTGATCATCGGCAAGCAGCCGCGGGTTTCGGATCTCTCGCCTGAAGAAATGCAGGCGCGCTTCCAAACTGTGTTCCGGCGGTTCCTCGGAGTCTTTGCGCGGCCTGAGCATCCGCTGGCTCTGTTTCTCGACGATCTGCAATGGCATGACACAGCAACGCTCGACCTCCTTCAGCATCTGGCGACTCATCCGGACGTTCGACACCTCTTTCTCGTGGGCGCCTACCGGGACAATGAGGTCGGTCCGACCCATCCGCTCATGCGGATACAATCAGGGATTCGCAAAGGCGGTGGCGCGATTCATGAGATCGTCTTGAAGCCCTTGGCCCTGGACGATGTCGGCCGGCTCATCAGCGATACGATGCGCTGCGATCGAGCGCGCGCCCAGCCTCTGGCGGAGCTGGTGCAGGAGAAGACCAACGGAAATCCGTTCTTCGCCATCCAGTTCATCTCCGCGCTGGCCGGCGAGGGCCTCATTGTCTTCGACCCCGGCGCCGCGGCCTGGACCTGGGATCTGGCCGGCATTCGGGCCAAGGGCTACACCGATAACGTCGTGGAATTCATGGTCGGCAAGCTCAGCCGCTTGCCCGACGCCACCCAGAAAGCCTTGAAACAGCTGGCGTGCCTGGGGAACAGCGCCGACATCGCCACCCTCAAAACGGTTTACGAGACATCCGAAGGGCAGATCCATGCGGCCCTTTCGGAGGCCATTCGCGCGGGGCTCGTCCTGCGCCTGGACGACGCCTACAAGTTCCTCCACGACCGCGTTCTGGAAGCCGCCTACGCGCTCATCCCGGTCGCGTTGCGCCCCGAAGTCCATCTGCGGATCGGCCGTCGCCTGGTCGCGGGGATCCCTGAGCAAGAGACCCGCGAGAAGATCTTTGATCTGGTCAACCAGTTCAACCTTGGCTCTTCACTGGTTTCCGATTGGGCCGAAAAGGAGCGCGTGGCCGAACTCAACCTGCATGCTGGAAAAAAGGCCAAGGCTTCGACAGCCTACAACTCCGCCTCCAGCTATCTCTCCGCCGGCGCGGCATTGTTGGCTGAGGAGGGGTGGCGGGCCTGCTACGCATTGACGTTCGGTCTTTGCCTCGAACGCGCCGACTGTGAACTCCTCCGCTCCAACTTCGAAACGGCCGCGCAACTGATCGAGGAGTTGCTGCGCAAAGGCCGGTCAAAGATCGATCGGGCGGAAGCCTATCGGTTGGAGATGGTCCTCCAATTGATGCAAGGCGACAATTCCTCGGCAGTCCGAGCTGCGCTCGAATGCTTGCAAATGTTCGGGTTGGAGTTGCCGGAGCGGCCGGCTGAGGAACAGGTTCGGGAAGAATATGATGGCGTGCTGCGAGACATCGGCGAGCGATCGATAGGGAGCCTTAGCGATCTGCCCCTGATGGACGATCCGGAGATGTTTGCCGTCATGAATATTTTGGCGGCCCTCTGTCGTTCAGCCTACTTCCGGGACACCTATCTCTGCCAGATGGTCGCCTGCAGGATGGTGCACCTATCTCTGCGACACGGCACAAGCGAATCCTCGACGATAGGCTACGCATGGATGGCCATTCTCGGCCCGGTCTTGCATCATTACAAAGAGGGGGAACAGTTTGGCCAACTAGCCATCGATGTCGCCGAAAAATATGCCTTCACGGCTCAAAAGGTGGGGGCATATTTTTCGATGCAGATGGCGGTTCTCTGGACTCGACCGATTGGAACCGCCCTGACTTGCCTCGATACGGCTCTGCGATACGCCGAGGAAACGGGCGAGAACATTTATGCCTGTTACAGCCTGGAGCATCGCCTAACGGATCTTATTGCTCGTGGCGATAATCTTGAGCAGATCTGGCTTGAATTGGTAAAGTCGCTGAATTTCGTCAGGGGCCTCAAGTTTCGCCATGTCATAGATATTATCTCTAGCATGCAGCCTTTCATTCAAAGTCTTCGCGGCGATCCGCCGTTGGACGAGGCGAAAATCGAAGGGCGCGCGCTAGAGGGCGGAATCGCCGTCGTCATTGGTTATCATTGGATTCTCCAACTCCAGCGGCAATTTCTTCTCGGCAGCCCGGCGGCAGCGCTCGAGCATGCCGCGAAAATTAGACCGATCCTCTGGTCGGTTCGCTGCCATATCCAATCGGTCGACTACTTCTTCTACCATTCACTCGCGCTCGCCGCGGCGTTTCGCGAGACCCCGCAAGAACAACAAACCGAAATGCGCGCGGCGCTTACGACAAACCTCGATGTGCTTCGGCAATGGGCCGAAAGCTGCCCCGCGACCTTCTCGAACAGATACTTGCTCGTGTCCGCCGAGATCGCCCGTCTCGAGGAGCGTGAACTGGAATCCGAGCGGCTCTACGAACAGGCCATCCGTTCGGCGCGTGACAACGGCTTCGTGCAGAATGAGGCGCTCGCTTACGAACTGGCCGCGCGCTTCTACGCCGCCCGTGGCTTCGATGATATCGCGCATCTCTATCTGCGGAACGCACGCGACAACTACGCGCGTTGGGGGGCCGACGGCAAAGTGCGGCAACTTGAGGACACGTTCGCGCACCTCAGGAAGGAGAGGCCAGAGCCCGGCTCCATTAGCACGATAGGGGCACCGGTCGAAAATCTCGACCTCGCGACCGTCATCAAGGTTTCGGAAGCGGTGTCGAGTGAGATGGTGCTAGAGAAGCTCATCGACACGCTGATGCGCACGGCCGTTGAACAGGCAGGTGCTGAGCGAGGATTGTTGATTCTGTCGCAAGGCGCCGAGCCGCGCATCGAGGCGGAAGCCACGACCAGCGGCGACACGGTTATCGTACAATTGCGCGAGGTCCTCGTGACGGCGGCGGTGCTTCCGGAATCGGTTCTCCACTACGTGCTGCGAACCCGCGAATGCGCCATCCTCGACGATGCCACGGTCCAGCCTCCGTTTGCGACGGACCCCTATGTTGGTCAGCGCCAGGCTCGTTCCATTCTCTGCTTACCTTTGGTCAACCACGCCAAGCTGGTGGGCGCGCTCTACCTCGAGAACACATTGACACCCCATGTTTTCGCGCCGGCGCGAGTAGCGGTACTGAAGCTGCTCGCTTCACAGGCGGCGATCGCGCTGGAAAACGCGCGGCTGTACCGCGATGTCAGCGAACGCGAAGCAAAGATCCGACGCCTCGTCGATGCCAACGTCATCGGAATCACCATCTGGCAGCTTGGAGATCAGATTCTGGACGCCAATGATGCGTTTCTCCGCATCGTGGGATATGACCGTGAGGACCTCATCTCGGGCCGCCTGCGCTGGACCGACCTTACGCCGCCGGAATGGCTCGAGCGCCAAGAGCGATTGTGGATCCCGGAGCTTAAGATGATCGGGACGGTGCAGCCATTCGAGCAGGAATATTTCCGCAAGGGCGGCAGCCGTGTGCCCGTGTTGATCGGCATGGCTGCCTTCGACGAGCAACGAGAGCAGGGCGTCTCCTTCGTCGTCGACCTGACGGAGCGCAAGCGATCGGAAGAGGCACAACGTGAGAGCGAGGAGCGCTTTCGGACCCTCGTCCAATTCTCCTTCGACGTGTACTGGGAATCCGATGCGCAGCACCGCTTCACCCGCCAGGAGTTCGGCGCAGGTTTTGCCGACGCTCCGGCGCCCGGCTATGAAATCGGTAAGACGCGGTGGGAAGTGCCCTATTTGGAGCCTGATGCGGACGCCTGGCGCAAGCACCGGGAGACGCTCGATGCCCACCTGCCGTTCCGGGATTTCGAGCTGGCGCGGCCTACGCCGGACGGCGACAAGCGCTACGCGTCCATCTCCGGGCTGCCGGTCTTCGACAAAGCGGGGCACTTCGTTGGTTACCGCGGCGTTGCGAGGGACATCACTGAGCGCAAGCGCGCTGCGGAGGCCTTGCGGGAGGTGCAGAAGGAGCTAACGCACGCGAACCGCCTCGCCACCATGGGCGAGCTCACGGCATCGATCGCCCATGAAGTGAGTCAGCCGATCGCCGCGGCATCGATGAATGCCGATGCCACCCTGCGATTCTTAGGTAGAAACCCGCCGGAGGTTGAGAGAGCCAGGAAAGTGCTCGGCTGCCTTGTGAACGACACCGATCGGGCCGGCGACATCATCGGCCGGATTCGCGATCTCGTCAAAAGAGCACCGCCACGGAAGGATCGCTTGGACATTAACGAGGCGATCCGGGACGTGATTGAGCTCAGCCGTAGCGAGGCGCTGAAGAACAGCGTCTCGGTGCAGACAGAACACGCGAAAAACCTGCCACTCGTCGAGGGCGATCGCGTCCAATTGCAGCAAGTGGTCCTCAACCTGATTCTCAATGCTATCCAAGCGATGGGCCCGGTCGCGGACGGAAGCCGACAGATGGTCATCACCACCGCTGAGGTCGAGCCTGAAGGCGTTCTTGTCACGGTGAGGGATTCGGGACCAGGATTGGTCCCAGGCAGTCTCGAGCGCGTCTTCGAGCCCTTCTACACGACCAAGCCCGGCGGGCTGGGAGTGGGACTCTCGATCTGTCGGTCGATTGTCGAAGCACATGGCGGTCGCTTGTGGGTGACCGCCAACGCGCCCCGTGGCGCGATCTTCCATTTCACGGTGCCTGCCCACCCGGGCAACGCGTCTTGATTTGGTTACCGGGCCTCTGATGTCATCATCGGTAGCGGATCTGATTCCACCGATGGCCCAGCAGCGACAGAATGATGGAAGCCCGTTGAAGAACTGGACATAGAAGCCGCTCAGGCCAATATCGGTATTGCGGCAGCCAGCTGAAAGGGTGGGATCCGACGATCCAAGACCGATTTCGTAACATTGTTGCGGACCAAGTTACCACCCCAGCCTGTACAGGCGAGTACAGATCTACCCTGCATTGTGCTTCGAGGGCATCGGAAGGGGGTGGTGCCCAGGAAAGGACTCGAACCTTCACGGCCGTGAAGCCACTGGCACCTGAAGCCAGCGCGTCTACCAATTCCGCCACCTGGGCATGCCGGTTAGGCACGGGCGGTTACTACGGATCGATGACGCGCTTGTCAAATCGAAGGTGACCTGCCGATTGCGCATCGCAAACCGGCCCGATACAAGCCTGCCTCAGGCGCAGGCTTCCAGGAACGGACCCCCATGGCATCGAATCTCGACACCCTCGTCACGGTTTTCGGCGGATCGGGGTTTTTGGGCAGAAACGTCGTCCGCGCGCTGTGCAAGCGCGACTACCGGGTCCGGGTCGCGGTCCGGCGGCCCGAGCTTGCCGGCTTCCTCCAGCCCTCGGGCAAGGTCGGGCAGGTCCACACCGTGCAGGCCAATCTGCGCTACCCGGCCTCGGTCGAGGCGGCGCTGCGTGATTCGCACATCGTGATCAACCTGGTCGGCATCCTCGCCGAGAGCGGCGCGCAGACTTTTGACGCCGTCCAGGCCAAGGGCGCCGAGACCCTCGCCAAGGCCGCGGCCGCCGCCGGGGCCGCCCTGGTGCATGTCTCCGCGATCGGCGCCGATGCGCAATCGGCCTCGCATTATGCCCGCACCAAGGCGGCCGGCGAGGAGGCCGTGCTGGCGGCCGTCCCTTCGGCCACGATTTTCCGTCCCTCGGTGATGTTTGGCCCCGAGGACCAGTTCACCAACCGCTTTGCGGCACTGGCGCGGATCGCGCCGGCGCTGCCGCTGATCGGCGGCGAGACGAAGATGCAGCCGGTCTATGTCGGCGACGTCGCCACCGCGATCGCGGATGCCGTCGACGGCAAGGCCAAGGCGGGCGCGACCTACGAGCTCGGCGGCACGGAAGTCCTGACCATGCGCGAGATCATCGAGACCATCCTCGAGATCACCGATCGCAAGCGGGCCCTGGTGCCGCTGCCGTTCGGCCTCGCACGCCTCAAGGCGGCCTTCCTGCAATTCGCGCCGGGCGCGTTCAAGCTGACGCCGGACCAGGTGAAGCTGCTCGAGAAGGACAATGTGGTCTCGGACGCCGCGAAGGCAGCCGGGCTGACGCTGGAAGGCCTCGGCATCACGCCGGATTCGCTCGAAGGGATCGCTCCGCAATATCTCTGGCGCTTCCGCCCCGCAGGGCAGTTCCAGCGCAAGAACGGCGTAGCCTAGCCGCCATCCAAAAACCGCGAAAACAACCCCATGCAAAGTAGGGAGCGCGCTTACCTCGCCCCGCTTGCGGGGAGAGGTCGGGTCGCATCGATAGATGCGATCCGGGTGAAGGGGAGTCTCCGCGAGTCCCTCTGCCCGTAAGAACAGGGCGAGGGGGCATACCGCCGCTGGGGCAACAGCGCGGCCGCCAGCAGCTCTAGAACTTCAATTTCTTGAACGCCGCTTCGGGCAGCGCCTTGATGATGAGCATCACGAGGCGCCATTTGCCGCTGACATAGACGACGTCGGTCCGGCGCTCGACGGCGGCGAAGATGGCATCGCCCACGACAGGTGCCTCCACGGTCAAGGGGCCGATCAGCTTCATGCCCTCCGTCATCTTCGTGCGCACGAAGCCCGGCTTGACGGTGACGACATGAACGCCGCCACGGCTGGCGCGGGCGCGCAGGCCCGAGAGGAATGCGGAAAACCCGGCCTTCGCCGAGCCATAGACGTAGTTCGAGGCACGGCCGCGGTCGCCCGCGACCGAGGACACCCCGACGATCGAGCCACTGCCGCGCGCCAGAAATTTTTCGGCGAACAGGCCGAGGATCAGCGCCGGGCCTTCGTAATTGGAGCGCATGATCGTGGTGGCGTGATCGAGATCGCTTTGCGCGGTGTCTTGCACACCCAGGAGACCGACGATCGAGATGACGGCATCCGGGAGGGCAGAAAGGCCGGCCCGGAAGCTTTCGAACGATGCGGTGTCCAGCACGTCGAAGCGATGAACGCTGGCATTGACGGTGTAGCGCGCGTGCAGGTCGGCGGCATCAGGCTCGAGCGCCGCGACATCGCGGCCCGCGAGCTGAACATCCCAGCCGGCTTTGGCGAAGCTGCGCGCGGTAGCGCGTCCGATATCGGAGCTGCCGCCTAATACCAGCACGATCTTGCGAGAATTCACGGCTGCACCTCATCAAACAGACGCTGCGAAAGTTTTGAGCGGATTTTTCCCAAGGGATCGAGCGATGCCCGGATGTCCTTGAAGCGTTGCAGGGCCGGGTAGCCGGCCTCGAAGGTGGCGCGCGACTGGCGCGCGTCCTTGGCGAGATAGAGCCGGCCGCCGGCGGCGACGACGAGACGGTCGATCTCGTCGAGGAAAGTCATGATGTTTCCAGTCGCCGGGAAATCCAGTGCCAGCGTGTAGCCGGGCATCGGAAACGACATCAGGCCGTCACCCGGCCCCAGCTTCTTGAGCACGGCGAGGAAGGAGGCATCGCCGCGCCGGGAGACGCGATCGAGGATGTCAGCAAGCACGGCGGGCGCGCCGTCCTGCGGGATCACGCATTGATGCTGGAGAAAGCCGCGCCGCCCATAGATGCGATTCCAGGCACCGACGCCGTCGAGCGGAAAGAAGTAGGGAAAGATCGAGACCAAATGACTGCCGCCGGCGCGTCGCGCCCCCATGCGGTAATAGAGCTCGTTGAAGGCGCGGACCGAGTAGCGGTTCAGCGTCATCGACGGGAGATCGATGGGAACGTTGAGCCGCGGATCCTGACCGCGGGTGAATGCTTCCGCACCCTGCGGCAGCTCGCTCGCGCCGGCATGCTCGCCGAGATAGATCAGCGAGCGGCCGAGGTCGCTGCCGCGCGCCACGCAATCGATCCACGCCACCGAATAGGTCGCGGCATCGCCCGCATCGAGCGCGCGCATCGCCGCATGCAGATCGGACGCCGAGATCACCCGCTCGCGGATCCAGCCGGTCTCGACCGGCCTCAGCCTCAGCGTCGCCTCGAGGATCAAGCCGGTCAGGCCCATGCCGCCGATGGTGGCGAAAAAGACATCCGGATTTTCCTCGCGCGACACCTCGATGGTCTCGCCCGCGCCCGTGCGCAGCAGGACACTATCGACATAGCGGCCGAAGCCGCCCTCGCAATGATGGTTCTTGCCGTGCACGTCGGCCGCGATCGCGCCGCCGACCGAGACGAAGCGGGTGCCCGGCACGACGTAAGGCAGAAAGCCGCGCGGGCCAAAGGTGTCGATCATGTCGGACAGCAGCACCCCGGCCTCGAGGCGAATGCGCCCGGTCGCCGGATCGAACGACCTGACTCGATCGAACGCCGTCATGGCGATGGTCTGGCTGGCGCCGATGCCGGCATCGCCATAGGCGCGGCCGTTGCCACGCGCGATGCCGCCCGCCGTCGCGGCGACGGCATCGCCGACCGCAGCGAACGATCGCGGCGTCAGGAGGTCGGTATCGACGACCGGGAAGCGACCCCAGCCGCTGATCAGCGCCATGTTCAGTTCCTCCGCGAGGGCGCCTCGCCCTTGCCTCAAGGAAACTGCCTACCGATCAAAAGCTTATTTTGCGTTGAAAGCGTGAGCCGGATTGCCGCGGTCACGTAGCTGCGTAGCCCGGATGGAGCGGTAGCGTAATCCGGGCTACGGCCGTGCGCCTAATGTCCCAGCGCCAGCGCGATCAGGCCGAGCGAGCCGACGATGACGCGCCACCAGGCGAACAGCGTGAAGCCGTGGCGCGTGACGTATTCGAGGAAGGTCTTCACCACGATGATCGCGGTGACGAACGAAACCACGAAGCCGATCGCGACGATGCCCATGTGATCCATCGTCATCTCGCCGCGGTTCTTGTAGAAGTCATAGGCGAACGCGCCGATCATGGTGGGGATGGCGAGGAAGAACGAGAATTCCGCAGCCGCGCGCTTGTCCGCCCCGAGCAGCATCGCGGCGACAATGCTGGCGCCCGAGCGCGACACGCCCGGAATCATCGCCAGGCATTGCGCGACGCCGATCAACAGATAGGTCAGAAGCGGAAACCGCGTCGCATCATGCTCGCGCGGCTTGAGATTGAGCTGATCGACCCAAAGCAGGATGGCGCCGCCGACGATCAGCGTGAAGCACACCACCCAGGGATTGAAGAGCATGCTCTTGATGTATTTGCCGGCAACGAGGCCGACGATGACCGCGGGAAGGAACGCGACGAGCACGCCGATCACGAAGCGGCGCGCATAGGCATCGCCCGAGAACATGCCGATCGCGACATCCCACAGCTTCTTGAAGTAGAGCCCCACGATCGCGAGGATCGCGCCGAGCTGGATCAGGACCGTGAAGGAGTCCCAGAACGCGCCCTCACCAAGACCGAAGAAGCGTTCGGCGAGGAGCAGGTGTCCGGTGGAGGAAACGGGGAGGAACTCGGTCACACCCTCGATGATGCCGAGGATCACTGCCCGTATCGTGTCTGACATATTTACGGTCCATTTCGGCTGGAAAAGCGGGGCTCTTCTCGCCTATTCGTCCCTCTGCCGCAATCGCTAAATGCGAGTTACACGGGGTTGCCTCGCGGTTTTGAAGGACTAGTGTGGCGCCGAACAAACATTGATGGATTCTTAAGCACCCCCGACATAATCAAAAGCATGTTCACGCTGTTTCATCATCCGTTCTGCCCGCATTCGCGCTTCATTCGCCTGATCATCGGCGAATACGGGCTCGACCTGAAACTGGTGGAAGAGCGCGTCTGGGAACGGCGCGAGGCCTTTCTGACGCTCAATCCGGCGGGCACCACGCCGGTGCTGGCGACCGAGGACCAGCCGTCCGTTCCGGGCGCCGCCATCATCGCCGAATATATCGACGAGGCCCATGGCGCCGCGACGGGCGTCAAGCGGCTGATGCCGGAAACAATTGCCGAGCGCATCGAGGTGCGGCGCCTGATGGCGTGGTTCAACGAAAAATTCTTCGAGGAAGTCTCTCATCCGCTCGTCACCGAACGCATCTACAAGCGTTTCATGAGCGAGGAGAATGGCGGCGGCCCGCCCTCGGCAGACGTGATGCGCGCCGCCAAGGCCAATGTGCGCTATCATCTGGCCTATATCGGCTGGCTGGCGCAGACGCGAAACTTCCTCGCCGGCGACCGGCCGACCTATGCGGATCTCGCCGCCGCAGCGCATCTTTCGGCGATCGACTATCTGGGCGACGTGCCATGGAGCGAGGACGACGCAGCAAAGGCGTGGTACGCGCGGATCAAATCCCGCCCGTCGTTCCGTCCGCTGCTGAGCGAATGGCTGGCCGGCGTGCCGGCGTCGCGGACCTATGTGGACCTGGATTTCTGACCGAAGCCGATCTCTCTGACCTGAAGACGGCGCTTGCGCGCGAGGCGCGGGCGCTCGGCTTCGACTGCTTCGGCGTCACCGCGCCCGGCGCGATCGAAGATGCCGGAAAATACTTCCTCGAATTCATCGCGTCCGGTGCCCATGGCGACATGGACTGGCTTGCGGCGCAGCCTGAGCGTCGCGTCGATCCGCGCGGTCTGTGGCGCGACGTGCGCTCCGTCATCATGCTTGGGGTCAATTACGGCCCCGATCAGGATCCGCTCGAGATCCTGAAGCAGCGCTCGTGCGCGGCGATCTCGGTCTATGCGCAGGGCGACGACTATCACGACCTCATCAAGAAGCGGCTGAAGGCGCTGGCGCGCTGGCTGGTCGCGACGGCGCCTTGCGAGGTCAAGGTGTTCGTCGATACCGCCGCCGTGATGGAGAAGCCCTTGGCGCAGGCGGCGCATCTCGGCTGGCAGGGCAAGCACACCAATCTCGTCTCGCGCGAATTCGGCTCCTGGCTGTTCCTCGGCGCGATCTACACCACGCTGAAGCTGCCGCTCGATGAGAGCGAGATCGATCATTGCGGCTCGTGCCGCGCCTGCCTCGACATCTGTCCGACCGCGGCGTTCCCCGCGCCCTACAAGCTCGATGCGCGGCGCTGCATCTCCTATCTGACCATCGAGAGCAAGGGACCGATCCCGCACGAATTCCGCAAAGCGCTGGGCAACCGCATCTATGGCTGCGACGACTGCCTCGCCGCCTGCCCCTGGAACAAGTTCGCCCAAGAGGGCCGCGAGGCAAAGCTCGCCGCACGCGAGGCTCTGCGCGCGCCTGATCTCGCCTGGCTCGCGCGGCTCGACGATGCAGCGTTCCGCGCGCTCTTCACGAAGTCGCCGGTGAAGCGCATCGGCCGCGATCGTTTCCTGCGCAACGTGCTGATCGCCATCGGCAACTCCGGCGATGCGACGCTGGCGGAGGAGGCGCGGCGTCTGCTGGATGATGCGAACCCGCTGGTGCGTGGGGCTGCGGTGTGGGCGCTGGGGCAGTTGATGGCGCGCGAGGAGTTTGCGGCGATGAGGTCGGCGGAGATCGCTCGCGAGATTGACGAGAGTGTACGTGAGGAGTGGCAGGCCGCATCCTAACGCTCAGGCGTCATGCCCCGCGCGGGTGATGACAGCGGAGAATGAGGAAAGCACGCACCGCTCCTCGCCACGAAGCACCACCCTTGATTTCCCCGCGTGTTCCTTCACTCTGGCGCGTCATGACAGCCACACCCTTCTTCACGCGCAGCGGCGATACATTCCATCCGACGGAAGTTGCCAATGGTCCCTGGGATCCGAAGTCGCTGCACGGACGCGTCATCGTCGGGCTGCTCGGCTTCGGCATCGAGGAGCGCCATTCAGGCCCCGAGTTCGTGCCGGCGCGGCTCACGGTCGACATGTTTCGCCTGCCGACACTCGACAAGCCGGTCGAGATCACCACGCGTCTCGTGCGCGACGGCCTGCGCATCCGCGTGGTGGAGGCGGAATTCATCTCCGGCGGCATCAGCATGGCACGCGCCTCGTGCCAGCTCCTGCGCCGGACGCAAAACCCCGAGGGCAATGTCCGGTCGCCGCCGAACTGGGACGCGCCGAAGCCCGCCGATATTCCGCCGCCGACCGATCCGCGCCTCGGCATGCACGGCAAATGGACGACGCGCCCCATCGTCGGCCATATGGGCTCGCTCGGTCCGCGCCGGCTCTGGATGAGCGAGGTGCGTGAGCTCGTCGACGGCGCTGCGCTGACGCCATTCACGCGCGTCGCGGTGGCTGCGGATTTCGCTAGCCCCTTCGCCAATGCCGGCGATCAGGGACTCGGCTTCATCAACAGCGACGTCACCGTGTATCTGCATCGCCTGCCGGTCACCGAATGGATCGGCTTCGAGGTGGTGAATCATCACTCCGCCGACGGAGTCGCAATCGGCGAATGCTGGCTCTATGACGAGCGGGGCCCGATCGGCACCTCGACGGTGGCGGCATTGGCGCAGCGCAGGCCGATGCCGCCGATATCGAAGCGGTAGCGCTGCGCAGTTCTATCTCTCCACATCGTCATTCCGGGATACGCCGAAGGCGCAGGCCCGGAATGACGAGTAGAGAGTTGGCGCGCTCACGCCAGATGCCGCTTCATCTCCGGCCGCGCCTTCAGCGCTGCGCCCTGCTTGGCCGCGATTTTCGCGATACGCTCCGGTGCGAAATTCAGGTCGACGAAGGCCGGCGCGGTGTTGGCGACCTCGTGATACTCCACGATCCTGCCGTCCCTGAGCTTCATGATCGCAACGCCCTCGAACATGGCGCGCGCGCCCCTCGCCTCCGGCAGCGTCGAGCGGTAGCTGAAGGTGTAGCGGGCATAGAGCGTCGTACCATCGGACACCGGCTCATGCATGTCCCAGCGGAAATCGGATGCCGTGCGATAGAAGTGGTCGTCGATCATCTCGGCGATTTTGGTGCGACCTGCGAAGGCGCCGTAGAACACGTCATGATAGACGCCGTCCTCGGTGAAGAGATCGGCGAACGCCTTGCCGTTGCGCTGCTCGACCGCGTCGCAGAACGCGCGCAGCATGGCGGTGATGGTCATGGAGCCTCCCGGTGCTTCTTGTCGTGCCCTCTCCCCTTGCGGGAGAGGGCAGCTCCGCTCGTTGACACGCATTCACTTGGGTGAGGGGTCTGTCTCCGCGGAAACAACCCTTCATTCGTCGCTTCGCGCCACCTTCTCCCGCAAGGGGAGAAGGGAAGAAACACCTCACCCGATCTCCGCGACCGCGGCAAGGATGCGCGCGATGTCCTGCGGGCGCGACAGGCGGTGATCGCCGTCCTGGACCAGCGTCAGCACGACGTCATCCGCCGGCAGGCGATGCGTCAGCGCGAAGGCGTGCTGCCACGGCACATCGGGATCCTTGGCGCCTTGCAGGATGCGCACGGGACAGCCGACATCGATGGCGCTGCCGAGCACAAGATGATTGCGGCCCTCCACGATCAGGTTCCGCGTGATCGGATAGGGCGAGCCGTCGCCATATTCGGACGGCCTGAGCCAGAGACCTTTGGTCTCGATCTCCTGCTTCACGTTGGCCGGGAAGTTCTTCCACATCAGCTCCTCGGTGAAATCGGGCGCCGGCGCGATCAGCACAAGCCCCGCCAGCGACGGCTTGCCGGCTTCCTTGCTGGTTTCCTTGCCGGCCCGCTGCCTGATCTCGCGTGCGAGCAGCAGCGCCATCCAGCCGCCCATGGAGGAACCGATCAGAACCTGCGGGCCCTCGCAGAACCGCTCGAACACCGCGACGCTTTCCTCGAGCCAGCGCCCGATGGTGCCCTCGGCGAAATCGCCACCGGATTCGCCATGGCCGGAATAGTCGAACCGGACCGAGGCGCGGCCATGCGCCACCGCCCAATCGTCCAGCGCCACCGCCTTGGTACCCTGCATGTCCGACTTGAAACCGCCGAGCCAGAACAGCCCTGGTCCCTTACCTGGCCCCTTCCCCGCCCGGGTTCGGACCGCAATCTTCCGCGGCGAGGGGCCCTCGCCCACGTCGATGAAGGTGGGAGTCTGGTTGGCGGCCGAATTGGTCATGGAACGTTTACTCTCGCTGTGCGGTTTGAGTTGTCCGGCGCTGCCGCGGCACGCCGGGATCGGCATTGGCCTTTAGGGACGCTTGCGGAACCGGGACAAGGTGTCTATGTCGAGCGGCGTGCGGATGGGCGTGACCAAAATGCCTCGCATTTGACGGTTTTTCGCGTGCGAGGTGCGACTTGCTTGCCCGCAAACGCATCTTCCTTCAGACTACCCGCTTCGTTCACAACTTTGGAGAACCAACATTCGTCGTCCCAATAGAGCCCCGGCCCCTGCTGCCAAAGACGGGCCGCGCATCAATGATGATATTCGCAATGCGCAGATCCAGCTGATCGACCAGACCGGTGACAACAAAGGCACGGTCGAGACGATGATGGCCATCAAGATGGCCCAGGAAGCCGGCATGGATCTCGTGGAGATTTCGCCGAATACCAGCCCTCCCGTCTGCAAGATTATGGACTACGGGAAGTATAAGTATTCCGCCCAAAAGAAAGCCGCTGAAGCCCGCAAGCGGCAGAAGACCGTCGAGATCAAGGAGATCAAGCTCCGTCCGATGATCGACGATCACGACTATGATGTGAAGATGCGCGCGATGCAGCGGTTCTTCGAAGAGGGCGACAAGGTCAAGATCACGCTGCGCTATCGCGGCCGCGAGATGGCGCACCAGGAGATCGGCACCAAGCTTTTGGACAAGATCAAGAGCGACGTCGCCGAGCTCGCCAAGGTCGAGCAGGACGCCAGGTTCGAGGGCCGCCAGGTCGTCATGGTGCTGGCGCCGCGGTGAGCCGGATTTGGCTCTCATGAGGTCAACGGCCCGTCAGTCATCTGGCGGGCCGTTTTGTTTGCTGATGATGCTGGCCGCAAGCACCGCTGAAACCTCTCCCGCTTGCTGGAGAAGGAGCGCACCGACTGCGGGGTAACAGTTACGTCCGCGTCGCCTGCCAGGTGCCGCTGCAACGGTCGCCGGAAATAATGCCGTTCCAGGAACCTGCACCGGCAGCGCCGCCGAGCCGGCCGCCGCCGCTGGCATGGGAGGCGCCGACAGAGACCTGCACGGCAACGGAACCGGCCCGGTTGACGGTGCCCGAGACGCGGCCGCCACCGGCCGAGCTCACGCGGCTACCGGTCACCGTGAACGGGACCATGTAGCCGGAGCTGCAATTGCCGCGCGTGGTGGCGAAGGTGACGTTCCAGATGCCGTCATAGCCACCCAGCCGGGCATTGGCAGTCGACGGGACGGCAGCCGTGCCGAGCACGGCAAGGAGCGCAACAGGCTTGAGACGGCGAAGAACACGAGACACAAGGGAATGCGGAAAATGGGCCATTTTGGTCCCTGCTCCAGGTGCCAGGGCGTGACGATGAGAGTAGCAACCTCAAATAGTCGGCCGGGCCGTTTCCGCGGTTCATCGTTGCCATTTGGCTCCGGCTCTGCCATAAGCCCAGCCTTCATCGCCCGGCTGATTTAAGGGCTGCCGTGGCGGTGCCCGTGCGGGTTTTGCGCGAGTTCGCAGAAACCTGAGCACAATCAACGCTCTAACGAGCATTTTTGACGGCCAGCCGCCTTCGCGGGCGGTGCTCTGTTATGGCCATTAGGAGAGCCAAATGCCCAAGTTGAAGACCAAGTCGGGCGCTAAAAAGCGCTTCAAGGTGACTGCTACCGGCAAAGTGATGCACGCCCAGCGCGGCAAGCGTCACGGCATGATCAAGCGGACGAAGAAGCAGATCCGTCAGCTCCGCGGCACCCGCGTGCTGTTCAAGACCGACGGCGACAACGTCAAGAAGTACTTCTTGCCGAACGCCTGATTGCGTCCACGATCAATTCAGCCGAGCCGCGGATGCCGCGGCGTTCCGAAAACCAAAGTCATCTCTGAAGGATTTTTGTCATGTCTCGCGTCAAACGCGGTGTGACCGCCCACGCCAAGCACAAGAAAGTCTACAAGGCCGCCAAGGGTTTCTACGGCCGCCGCAAGAACACGATCCGCGCCGCCAAGCCGGCCGTCGAGAAGGCCGCGCAGTACGCCTTCCGCGACCGCAAGCGCCGCAAGCGCACTTTCCGCGCGCTCTGGATCCAGCGCCTCAATGCCGCCGTGCGTCCGTTCGGCCTGACCTACAGCCGATTTATCGACGGTCTTGCCAAGTCGGGCATCACCGTGGACCGCAAGGTGCTGTCGGATCTCGCGATCCGCGAGCCCGCCGCGTTCCAGGCGATCGCCGAGAAGGCCAAGGCTGCGCTGGCGGCGTAAGCCGTCCTCCACTGTGCTCTGCGCAGCTTTCAATCTGTGATGGCCCGGGCCAAGGCGCGTTGTCGCGCTTGAAGTGCCCCGGCCGTCATTTCTCGCGCAAACACACTTCTCAGACGTGGATGCCCGGCGAATCTAACGCGAAGACGCGCTTCGCGCTTTTGGGCCGGGTGTGACGGGCTAGGAGCATCGGCTAAGCATCCTGGCCAAAAGGGATTGCCATGACCGATCTTGCCAGCACCGATCTTGCCCACCTCGAAGCCCAGATCATCGCCGATGTCGCGGCCGCCACCGATGAGGCCGCGCTCGAAGCCGTGCGCGTCTCAGCGCTCGGCAAGAAGGGCTCGATCTCCGCGCTGCTCGCCACGCTCGGAAAAATGTCGCCCGACGAGCGCAAGACCCAAGGCGCGGCGATCAACCAGGCCAAGGACAAGGTTACGCAGGCGCTCGCAGCGCGGCGCGAAATCCTGAAGTCGGCAGCGCTCGATGCACGGCTTGCCGCCGAGACCATCGACGTCACCTTGCCGCTGTTCGATGCTGCGACTGAGGCTGGCCGCATCCATCCGCTGAGCCAGGTCTGGGACGAGCTGACCACGATCTTCGCCGACATGGGATTTTCGGTCGCCGAAGGTCCCGATGTCGAGACCGACGACTACAACTTCACGAAGCTGAACTTTCCTGTCGGCCATCCCGCGCGCGAGATGCACGACACCTTCTTCTTCCATCCGAAGGAGGACGGCTCGCGCATGCTCCTTCGCACCCACACCTCGCCGGTGCAGGTGCGCACGATGCTGAGCCAGAAGCCGCCGATCCGCGTGATCTGCCCGGGCCGCACCTATCGCATCGATTCGGATGCGACGCACACGCCGCAGTTCCACCAGGTCGAGGGCCTCGTGATCGACAAGAGCTCGCATCTCGGCCACCTCAAATGGATCCTGCACGAGTTCTGCAAGGCGTTCTTCGAGGTCGACCACATCAACATGCGCTTCCGGCCGTCGTTCTTCCCGTTCACCGAGCCGTCGCTGGAAGTCGACATCCAGTGCCGCCGCGACAAGGGCGAGATCCGCTTCGGCGAGGGCGAGGACTGGCTCGAGATTCTCGGCTGCGGCATGGTGCACCCGAACGTGCTGCGCGCCTGCGGCATCGATCCCGACGAGTACCAGGGCTTTGCCTGGGGCATGGGCATCGACCGCATCGCCATGCTGAAATACGGCATCGCCGATCTGCGCCAGCTGTTCGACAGCGACGTCCGCTGGCTGTCCCACTACGGCTTCAAGCCGCTTGAAGTGCCAACGCTTGCCGGAGGGCTGAGCGCGTGATGCTTACGTGTTCATACCGGCTCACGAAGACTCTCTCCGTTCCCTTCGTGGAGAAAGCCCTCTCCCTGCCCCTCCCCCGCAAGCGGGGGAGGGAATGGATGGAGCATGCGCACAACGTCGATCTCATGGATACGAATCCTCATCCCGTCCGACAGGTCGGACTCCCTCCGCTTGCGGGGGAGGGCTGGGGTGAGGGTTTCTCAACGGTGGGGTTGTCAATGGTCGATCCTGAACACCCGGACTGGAAGATACCGGCCAAGCTGCGCGCAAATGCTCGCGCGCTGAGGCGCGACTCGACCGATGCCGAGCGGATCCTGTGGTCGGAGCTGCGCGCTGGCCGATTGAATGGCGCAAGCTTCCGGCGCCAAGTGCCGATCGAACGCTACGTCGCCGATTTCATCTGCCATGCGGCCAAGCTCGTCATCGAGCTCGATGGCGGCCAGCATTTCTCCGATGAAGGCGAACGTGCTGACGCGCGCCGCTCGGTTATCATCGAGGCCAAGGGCTTCAAGGTGCTCCGCTTCAGCAATCACGATGTAATGACTAATCGCGTCGGCGTTCTCGAAACAATCGCGACTACCATCGCGGAGAGAGCCCCCTCCCCCACCCTCCCCCGCAAGCGGGAGAGGGAGCAGACCGTTCTCGTGGAGAAAAATCAGCCATGAAATTCACCCTCTCCTGGCTGAAGGATCATCTCGACACCGACGAGCCGCTCGACAGGCTTGCCGAGAAGCTCACCATGATCGGGCTCGAGGTCGAGAACATCGAGGACAAGGCGAAGGCGCTGAAACCGTTCACGATCGCGAAGGTGATTTCCGCCGAGCAGCATCCGAACGCGGATCGGCTGCGCGTCTGCATGGTCGACACCGGTGACGGTGGTGCGCCGGTTCAGGTCGTGTGCGGCGCGCCGAATGCACGCAGCGGGCTCGTCAGCGTGTTCTCAGCCCCTGGCACCTACATTCCCGGCAAGGACATCACGCTCGGCGTCGGCACCATCCGCGGCGTCGAGAGCCGCGGCATGCTTTGCTCGGCGGCCGAATTGCAGATCTCCAACGATCACGACGGCATCATGGAACTGCCGGCGGACGCTCCCATCGGCGCAGGCTATGCCGAATGGGCCGGCCTCGGCGATCCCGTGATCGAGATCAATTTGACGCCGAACCGGCAGGATTGCACCGGCGTGCACGGCATCGCGCGCGACCTTGCGGCTGCCGACATGGGCAAGTTCAAGGATCCCACCATCAAGGCCGTGAAGGGCGAATTCCCCTGCCCGGTGAAGGTGACGGTCGAGGACACCTCGCTATGCCCGGGCTTCGCGTTGCGCCTCGTGCGCGGGGTCAAGAACGGTCCCTCGCCGGAATGGCTGCAGAAACGGCTGACCGCTATCGGACTGCGCCCGATCAACGCGCTGGTCGACATCACCAACTTCATGACCTTCGATCGCGCGCGTCCGCTGCACGTGTTCGATGCCAGCAAGGTGACGGGCAATCTCACCGTCCGACGTGGGCGCGACGGCGAAACCCTGCTTGCGCTCGACGGCCGCACCTACAATCTCGATTCCAACATCTGCGTGATCGCCGACGAGCACGGCGTCGAATCGCTTGCCGGCATCATGGGCGGCGAGGCCTCGGGTTGCGACGAGAATACCACCGACGTGCTGATCGAATCGGCGCTCTGGAACGAGATCAACATCGCGCAGACCGGCCGCAAGCTCGGTATCAATTCGGACGCGCGCTATCGCTTCGAGCGCGGCGTCGACCCGGCCTTCATGGTGCCGGGCCTGGAGCTTGCGACGAAGCTCGTGATGGAGATGTGCGGCGGCACGCCGTCGGAAACCTTCGTGACCGGCAAGGCCTTTGGCGACGACCGCGTGATCGATTTCCCGCTGTCCGAGGTCAAGCGTCTCTCCGGCATCGAGGTGCCGCAGGTCGAGATGAAGCGCATCCTCTCTCATCTCGGCTTCATGATGGCGGGCACAGGTCCCAACGTGAAAGTCGCTGTGCCCTCCTGGCGCACCGACGTGCATGGCAAGGCCGACATCGTCGAAGAGATCGTCCGCATCTATGGCGTCGACAAGGTGCCGGAGACGCCGTTCGAGCGCGGCGAGGACGCACGCAAGCCCGTGCTGACCACGCTTCAGCTCCGCAGCCGCCGCGCGAGACGCGCGCTTGCGACACGGGGCATGGTCGAGGCAGTGACGTGGTCGTTCATTGCCAAGCCGGCGGCTGAACTGTTCGGTGGCGGGCAGCGCGAGCTCGAGCTTGCCAACCCGATCGCCTCCGACCTTTCCGACATGCGGCCGAGCCTGCTGCCGGGCCTGATCGCCGCGGCGCAAGCCAATGCCGATCGCGGCCTTGGCGATGTCGCACTGTTCGAGGTCGGCCAGCTCTTCAGGGGCGATCGTCCGCAGGATCAGTTCCTGGCCGCCTCGGGCGTCCGTCGCGGCTTTGCCGCGTCGGAGGGTCTCGGCCGTCACTGGTCGGGCTCCGCCGCGGCGGATGTGTTCGACGCCAAGGCCGATGCGCTGGCGGTGCTGGCTGCGGCCGGCGCACCGATGCAGGCGCTGCAGATCGTCGCTGGCGGACCCAAATGGCTGCATCCGGGCCGCTCCGGCACCATCCAGATCGGCCCGCAGAACGTGCTCGGCTATTTCGGCGAGATGCACCCGCGCGCGCTCGAAGCGCTCGGCGCCGACGGCCCCGTGATGGCGTTCGAGGTGATCCTCGACCGCATTCCCGAGGCCAAGAAGAAGCCGACGCGGGCAAAGCCCGTGATCGAGCTGTCGGCGTTCCAGCCGGTCTCGCGCGACTTCGCCTTCATCGTCGATCGCGGCGTGAAGGCCGGCGACATCGTGCGCACGGCGCAGGCCGTCGACAAGAAGCTGATCACCGCCGTCAACGTGTTCGACGTCTATGAGGGCAAGGGCATCGACGATGGCAAGAAGTCGATCGCGATTGCCGTGACGATCCAGCCGCGCGAGAAGACGCTGACCGACCAGGAGATCGAGGCGGTGGCGGCAAAGGTCGTGGCCGAGGTGACGAAGAAGACCGGCGGCATCCTGCGGGGATGAACTTGACTGACCTTCTCCCGAAGGACGTCCGTCTCACCATCGCGATGGCGATCAGCACGATCGCCTTCGTTGCGTAGCGCGAGCGCGCGCACCAAACTCCCCTCGTCGTCCCGGACAAGCGAAGCGCAGATCCGGGAAACCACAGGGAGTAGTTTTGCGAAGACTCGTGGTCACCAATCTTGGACGATAACCACTCCCTGGGGTTATGGGTCCCGGCCTTCGCCGGGCCAACGAGTTGAGTTTGAGGCGCTTGTGCGGGACAACGGCTAACGCTTCTGCCGTCGCCTGGTCGATTGCGTCGGCACCTCGGCGGGCTCATCTCTGATCGCGCCGATGCGGCGGAGCGCGGCCTCGGCGGCGCGTTCGCCGCTCTCCCAGGCGCCGTCGACGGTGCCCCACAGCGTGTCGTGCGTGGCTTCGCCGGCGAGGTACATGCAGCCGATCGGCTCGGTCAGGATTTTTCGCGAGAGCTGGCCGCCGGGCGCGGACGCCGACATCGCGCCCATCACGTAGGGCGAGGCGTTCCAACGCGTCGCGCTAATCTTCTTGATTCCCGACGTCGCCTCGCTGCCGAACAGCTTCGTCAGCCATTCCCTCGCGAACGCCGCCATCGCCTGCTCGCCCTGCTCCGACAGATCGCGGCCGAAGGAGCCGCCGACGTCGATCGAGCACAGCGAGGAGCCGCCGATATTGGCGAACAAGAGCGCGGTGCGGATCGAATTGCTCTGCTCGACCAGGATGTCGTCGCGCGCGAGCCCGAGCGGATTACCCGGCAGTTGCAGCACGATGTGATCGTAGCTGCCGAGGCTGAGCTTGGAGGCCGCATCGAGCGTGCGCTTCGGGATATCGGGCGCGAACTTGATCGCGCCTGCGGTCAAGACGTTGGTCGAGACCGTGATGATGGCGGCGCGGGCGACGATCTTGCCGGCCGGCGTCTCGACGCTGACGTCGCGATTGCTCCAGAGGACGCGCCCTGCGGGTGTCGACAGCGCAACCGGCGTCTGCTCGCCGAGCTTGGTGATCAGCGTGCCCAGCCCCTGCTTGCAGGCGATCGCGGAATTGCGGTCCTGCGCGCGGGCCTTGTCGATGACCGAGAGCTCCTTGAGGTCCTTGCCGGCGAAGTTCGCCCCCAGCAAGAACTCGGCCGTCCCAGCCCAGTCGCCGAGATCCTTCGGCATCACCGACGCGCAGGAGGTGTCGAGCTTGCCGCGCGAGGCTTCATCGATGGCGCGATTGGCGCGCACCAGCGCCGCCAGGAATTCCTCGGTCTCGCCGGCACGCGCATTGCGGCGGCCGATGCGCATCTTCTGGCCGGCGGGGGCCGGTGACACGTCGAGCCCGACGCTGCGCGCAAGGCGGATCATCGGATTGGTGTCGGGATTGTGCATCCAGCGTGCGCCGCGATCGAATGCGGTATCGAACGTTGTGCTATCCGTGACGCAGCGGCCGCCGATCTGGCTTGCCGCTTCCACCACCACGACCTTGCGATTGGCCGCCATCACCCGCCGCGCTGCAGCGATGCCCGCCGCACCAGCGCCGATCACGACGATGTCGGCCTCGCGCGGCAGGGGTGCGGCGGTCGCGCGCAGGATCGGTGCCGCGGCGAACGCCGCCGACGCCGAGAGGAAGCTGCGGCGCGTGATTGTCATGTCATGGTTTCCGGGGACTTGAAGCGAATGGGAACAGCTAGCGAACCTTGCCGCATCTGGCGCAGCGCGGCAACCATCATGGTGAATCAATCGTACTTGATCGCCGTGCGCAATGAACCAAATTGCAACGCGTCTCGACCATGATAGAGAAGGGAAAAAGGCGGCCGGAAAAGGCTGCGGGGAGCTCGCAATGGGGACGGTCCTAGACTCAGTCGGCAAGCTGATAGCCGCGTACCTCTCCAAGGAGGTGCCGGGCTACGAGCCGTTCACGCCGAGCGATCCCGAGCATCTTCGCGGCGTCATCCAACCCGGCGACGTCCTGCTGGTCGAGGGCAACAACCGCATCTCCGGCATCATCAAATATCTCACGCAGTCGACCTGGTCGCATGCCGCGCTCTATGTCGGCCCCGTCGAAGGTGCCGAAGAGTCCGACGGCGAGCAGCACGTCCTGATCGAGGCCAATATCGGCGAAGGCGTCACCTCCGCGCCGCTCTCGAAATATTATCCGTATCACACGAGGTTGTGCCGCCCGGTGGGGCTGTCCTACGAGGACCGCACCACCGTCTGCCGCTACGCCATCAACCGCATCGGCTTCGGCTACGACACCAAGAACATCCTCGACCTGATGCGCTTTCTGTTCCCGCTACCGATCCCGCAGCGTTGGCGGCGACGCATGATCGCACTTGGCTCGGGCGATCCGACCAAGATCATCTGCTCGGCACTGATCGCTCAGGCCTTCGACGCCGTGCGCTATCCGATCCTGCCCAAGATCACCAAGGCCGGCAGCCGGCAGGCGCGCCGCGAGATCCTGCACATCCGCGATTCCTCGCTCTACATGCCCCGCGACTTCGACATCTCGCCCTATTTCGAGGTCGTCAAACCCACCATCGTGCACGGCTTCGACTACACATCCCTGCACTGGGCCGACAAGCAGAAGCCGCTCGAGGAGGTGGCGGGCACTTTCAGTGTGTTTCCAGAAACGCTCCGTTCGCCGCCGCTCGTTCCTGAAGCGTCTGACGAAAAAGCGCCGGCTAAGATTCCGGCTCAAGAAGTGAGTGCGGCCAAGGTCGATATCGCCGCGCCCGCGCGCGATTTCGCGGCGTAACGCCCAGCCCCAATGTCGTCCTGGCGAAAGCCAGGACCCATACCGCGGAATCTATCCATCGCCTGCGCTCTTCGTACCGATGCAAAAATCAACTTCTAATCTTCGCCAAAACTACTCCCTGGGGTAATGGGTCCTGGCTTTCGCCAGGACGACATTGGGAGATATCGCGCTTTCTCTTTGCCGTCGTTGCGAGCGGAGAATGAACGACTACCGTTCCGCGCGTCCTATCACCGCCATCAGCTCCGCGATCTTTTCCCGTTGATCGGTCTTGTTGCCGCTCGAGATCGCATGCTCGACGCAGTGGGCGACGTGGTCTTTGAGGATCTCCTCCTCGACCCGGCGCAGCGCGGCGCGCACCGCGGAAATCTGCGTCACGATGTCGATGCAGTAGCGGTCCTCGTCGACCATCTTGGAGAGGCCGCGGACCTGCCCTTCGATCCGGCTCAGACGTTTGCCGACGGATGCCTTGATGTCCTTGCGCATGACGTCTATATACCCCTACCGGGTATAGGTTGCAAGTCCCGGAGTCGAGACCGGGAACCAAGGCCGGAGCTGGAATGAACGACACCGAACACAACCACGCCGAGACGGCCGCAAAGCACTCCGCATGCGGCTGCTCGGCCAAGACTGCACTGCCGGTGGAGAAGCCCGCGGCATCATCGTGCTGCGGCGGCCATGGCGATCACGCCCATCACTCCCACGCCGCGTCCGGCGACAAGGCCCGCGATCCCGTCTGCGGCATGACGGTCGATCCCGCGACCTCGAAGCACCGCTTCGAGCATCATGGCGAGACCTTCCATTTCTGCTCCGCCGGCTGCCGCACCAAATTCGCGGCCGATCCCGCCAAATATCTCGCCAAGGGAATGGAAGAGCAAAAGGCGCCCGAACACGAGATGCCCGCGGGCACGATCTACACCTGCCCGATGCATCCGGAGATCCGCCAGGTCGGCCCCGGAAGCTGCCCGATCTGCGGCATGGCGCTGGAGCCGGACGTGGTGAGCCTCGATACCGGCCCCAATCCTGAAATCACCGACATGACGCGGCGGCTCTGGATCGGCGGCGCGCTGGCGCTGCCGGCGGTCGTGCTCGAGATGGGCGGCCATCTCGCGGGCCCGCACAACTGGATCGATCCGACGCTCTCGAACTGGATCCAGCTCGTGTTCGCCACACCGGTCGTGCTGTGGGCCGGCTGGCCGTTCTTCGTGCGCGGCTGGCAATCGCTCGTCACCCGCAACCTCAATATGTTCACGCTGATCGCGATGGGCACGGGCGTCGCCTACGTCTACAGTCTGTTCGGCACGCTGGCGCCGCAGATCTTTCCCGCGACCTTCAGGGGTCATGAGGGCGCGGTCGCAGTCTATTTCGAGGCGGCCGCCGTCATCACCGTGCTGGTGCTGCTCGGCCAGGTGCTGGAGCTGCGCGCCCGCGACGCGACATCAGGCGCGATCAAGGCGCTGCTCCAGTTCGCGCCGAAGACCGCGCGGCGCATCGGGCCTGATGGCACCGAGCACGAGGTCGAGATCGACACGCTTCACTCCGGCGACAGCTTGCGGGTCCGCCCCGGCGAGAAGGTGCCGGTCGACGGCCTCCTGCTGGAGGGACGTTCCTCGCTCGATGAATCCCTCGTCACCGGCGAATCCATGCCTGTCACCAAGGAGGTCGGCGCAAAGGTCATCGCCGGAACAATGAACCAATCCGGCAGCTTCATCATGCGCGCCGAGAAGGTCGGGCGCGAGACGCTGCTGTCGCAGATCGTGCAGATGGTCGCCGACGCCCAGCGCTCGCGCGCGCCGATCCAGCGCCTTGCCGACCAGGTCGCGGGCTGGTTCGTGCCGGCAGTGATCGCCGTCGCCATCGTCGCCTTTGCCGCATGGGCCTGGTTCGGCCCGGAGCCGCGGCTCGCCTTTGGCCTCGTCGCCGCCGTCAGCGTGCTCATCATCGCCTGCCCCTGCGCCCTGGGGCTCGCGACGCCGATGTCGATCATGGTCGGCGTCGGCCGCGGCGCGCAGGCAGGCGTTCTCATCAAGAACGCCGAGGCCCTGGAGCGGATGGAGAAGATCGACACGCTCGTGGTCGACAAGACCGGCACGCTGACCGAGGGCAAGCCGAAGGTGGTCATGATCGTTCCGGCTCAAGGCTTTGCCGAGGATGACATCCTGCGCCTTGCCGCCAGCGTCGAGCGCGCCAGCGAGCACCCGCTGGCCGATGCGATCGTGCGCGCGGCGAAGGAGAAGCAGTTCAGCATCAGTCAGGTCGACCAGTTCGACTCGCCGATCGGCAAGGGCGTAACCGGCAAGGTCGACGGCAAGACCGTCGTGCTCGGCAACGCAGGATATCTCGGCTCGATCGGCATCGACACGACGCCGCTCGCTGCGGAAGCAGAGCGGCTGCGCAAGGACGGTGCCACCGTCATCAACATGGCCATCGACGGCAGCCTGGCCGGGCTGTTCGCGATCGCCGATCCCGTCAAGGCGTCGACGCCCCAGACCTTGAAGGATCTCGCCGCCGAGGGCATCAAGGTCATCATGCTGACCGGCGACAATCGGACCACGGCAGAGGCCGTCGCGCGCAGGCTCGGCATCGCCGATGTCGAAGCCGAGGTGCTGCCGGACCAGAAGAGTGCGGTCGTCACGAGGCTTCAGAAGGCGCGCGGTTCCGTCGCGATGGCCGGCGACGGCGTCAACGACGCCCCGGCGCTGGCGGCGGCCGAGGTCGGCATCGCCATGGGCACGGGCACGGACGTGGCCATGGAAAGCGCCGGCGTCACCCTGCTCAAGGGCGACCTCACCGGCATCGTTCGCGCGCGAAAACTGTCGCAGGCGACAATGCGCAACATCCGGCAGAACCTGTTCTTCGCCTTCATCTACAACGCGGCCGGCATCCCGATCGCGGCCGGCATTCTCTATCCGGCCTTCGGCATCCTGCTGTCGCCGATCATCGCGGCCGCGGCGATGGCGCTGTCGTCGGTCAGCGTCGTCGGCAACGCGCTGCGACTGCGCACAACACGGCTGTGACGCGCGCAAATTCCGTGTAGAACGATTTTGTTGATGCCACGCGACATCGCGCGGCGCGCCGGGAGCGTTCCATGCAGCGGATTACGATCACGATCGAGGACGATTTGCTGGCGGAGATCGATGCCGCGGCTGCGGCGCGCGGCTACCAGAACCGCTCCGAGATCATCCGCGACCTCGCCCGCGCCGGCTTACAGCAGACGGCCGAGGACAGCGCCCAGACGGGTCCTTGCGTCGCCGGCCTCGTCTATGTCTACGACCACGCGGCGCGCGATCTCTCCAAGCGCCTGGTGCAGGAATTCCACGGCCACCACGACCTCGCGCTGGCGACGCTGCACGTCCATCTCGACGACGACAATTGCATGGAGATGACGGCGCTGAGGGGATCCGCCGACGAGGTCAAGCACTTCGCCGACCACATCATCGCCGAACGCGGCGTGCGCTACGGCCGCGTGGTGATGATTCCGACCGGCGAAGGGAAGGCGAAGCCGCGGAAGCATGCGCATAAGCATGGGTGACGTAAGCCTCGCCGCACGCGCGGTGCACCTTCTCCCCTTGCGGGAGAGGGTGGCTTCGCGATAGCGAAGCCGGGTGAGGGGTTCTATCCGCGCATAAAGCTCTAGCACTGAATGCGCGGAAACAACCCCTCATCCGGCGCTTCGCGCCACCTTCTCCCGCAAGGGGAGAAGGGAAGAAAGCGTCACCTGCCTCCGCACAGTCTCACAACGAAAACAATCCCAGCCCTGCCTTGACCTCATCCAGCGTCGCCTGCGTGATCTGCTTCGCACGATCCGTTCCTTTGCGTAGCTCCGCCAGCACATGGGATTGATCCTGCGCGAGCCGGTGTCGGCGTTCCCGGATCGGCGTAAGCAAGGCTTGCAGGATGTCCTCCAGGCGCTTCTTGACCTTGACGTCGCCGAGGCCCCCCGCCCGATAGCGCGCCTTGAGCTCCTCCACTTCGACCTGATCCTCGGCGAATGCGTCGAGATAGGTGAAGACGACATTGCCCTCGACGTGTCCGGGGTCGCTGGCCCTGACATGGCCGGGGTCGGTGTACATCTTGCGCACGGCCTCGCGAATCTCGTCCGCCGATGCCGACAGGGCGATGCTATTGCCAAGCGACTTGCTCATCTTCGCCCGGCCGTCGATACCGGGAAGCCGGCCCGTAGCCGGGATCATCGCTTCGGCTTCGGGCAGCAGTTTTCGCCCGGCCTGACGGTTGATCCGTCGCACGATCTCGTTGGTCTGCTCGATCATCGGCGCCTGATCCTCGCCCACGGGAACGACGCTCGCCCTGAATGCAGTGATGTCGGCGGCTTGCGCGACGGGATAGCAGAGGAAGCCGGCGGGAATGTCGCGCTCGAAGCCGCGCGTCAGGATTTCCGCCTTGACCGTCGGATTGCGCTCGAGCCGCGCCACGGTGACGAAGTTCAGATAGAGCAGCGACAGCTCCGCCAACGCGGGAAGCGCCGATTGAAGGCAGATCGTCGTCTCGCCGGGATCGATGCCGACGGCGAGATAGTCCAGCGCCACCTCGATGACGTTGCGTCTCACCTTGTCGGGATCGTCCGCGTTGTCGGTCAGGGCCTGGGTGTCGGCAATGAGGACGTATTGCCGATGCGACCGCTGCAGCGCGACGCGATTTCGCAGCGAGCCCGCATAGTGCCCGAGATGCAGCGGGCCGGTGGGGCGATCGCCGGTCAGGATGATCGGCTTTTCTTGCGCAGGGGAAAGCATTGACGTCTCCGGGATTGGAGCCGCCGCGCTTCGGGCAGAGTGTATGGGAATGACGACCATGCCGAACACGGCGGCGATGGTCGAATGAAAGACATGACGACGCGCCGCTCCTTCAGAAGGAGCGCCACCAGGGGCAGCTGGAACGGTTCATCGCGTCGGTCATGGCAGTCTATTCGCATAACCCAGGTGCGTCGGCAAGGTGCTCGACATGATGTGACCGATGCCTCACCACGCACCGCGGAGGGATGCTGGATTGCTTCGCTGCGCTCGCAATTGTGCAAGTTCATTAATTCGGTGATCGAATCCAGCCCAGCAGGGAGGGTTCGATGCGCGACAATAGCTTCGATCGGACGATTGAACGGAATTACCTTCAGA
>NZ_JBVUBB010000058.1:0-29760 GCF_055791185.1 Bradyrhizobium ingae | reverse complement strand
GGCGGAAGATGTTATCCAGGATCTTGGCGTTGTTCGGCTCCTGCTCGAACTTCACCAGCTGATTGTCCACGGTGTCCAGGCTCTCGCTGGTCTCCGTCAAAAACTCCCGCAACAGATCATCCATGGAAACAGGCCTTCATGAGGGAAGGCGCATGGGATGCGCCTTTCAGAATGAGGCCAGCTTCACCGCAAAGCGTTTAATATTGGTTGAGTAAGTGCAAAAGAACGGAACCAACAAAGACATAAGGCGCTCCGAAAGTTTCGAAGCGCCCTGTAAAGCTTTGATTAACGAGTGCCGTGCGGTTGCCGTTTACGAAGCCGTAACAGTTATCGCCTCGCCCTCCGGCGCGAGCTTCACGGTGAGCCCGCAGGCCTGCGCCAGCAGCCGCGTATAATAAGGCTGGATCGCATGCGCGTCCGCAGCGGGTCCGCGCTCGCCGCTCAAGAGCTCGGCGATGTTCTGCGGCAGGCGCGCATTGTGTCCGGTGGCGGTGACGCGAAAGCTCATGGTCTCGCCATCGCCGATCGGATCGACCTTCAGCATGCCGCCGCGTGGGATCGTATGCTGCGCGATCACGAGCATGTTGAGCAGCAGCTTGACGCGGTTCTTCGGCAACAGGAGCCGCGGCAAATTCCAGGTGATCGTGCACTTGCCGTCCTCGATGTGGCCGCGCGCCATGTTTTGCGCGTCACCGAGATCGATCTGCGCGCCGGACGATCCGGCTGCGCCGAAGGCGAGCCGGCAGAATTGCAGCCGCGCCGATGCCGTCTTGGCGCTCTTGCGGATCAGGTCCAGCGCGAACTCGCGATCCTCGGGCTTGGGATCGTCATCGAGCACCTCGAGGCCGTTGACGATGGCGCCGACAGGGCTGATGAGGTCGTGACAGACCCGCGAGCACAAAAGAGCCGCGAGTTCGAGCATATCGGGAGCAGTAGCGGTACCGGGTGACGAGGTGCCAGACATCGATGGTTCCTGGAATAGCGCGGCCGAAAGGCGGCGAATCACGCGTGCCCTAAAATTGGCTCGGGTTCTAACATTCGTACCCCCGTTGCAGCTAGCGCTTGCGATAGGCTCGAAGCGGCCCTAAGGACGCGAATCGACTTGAGGCGAAAGAGGTTGCCGATGAATGAGGCATGCAGGTGAAGGGACGCATTGATTCGGCGGCCGCCGTTGGCCTGATGGAGCCGTTGACCGCGCTGGTGCTGAAGGCGGGCGAAGCGATCCTCGCCGTCGATCGGGCCGCGATGCGGGTCGACGGCAAGCAGGACGGCTCACCGGTCACCGAAGCGGACCTTGCCGCCGACCGCATCATCGGCGAGGGGCTCCTGCAGCTCGCACCAGACACGCCGACACTGTCGGAAGAGCGGGCTCAGCTTGCGACGTCGCCGTTTCAGGGCAGCTTTTTTCTGGTCGATCCGCTCGACGGCACCAAGGAGTTCGTGGCCGGCCGCGACGAGTTCACCGTCAATCTCGCCATCATCACCGACGGCGTGCCGCTGCTCGGCATTGTCAGCGCCCCCGCGCTCGGCCTGCTCTGGCGCGGCATCGTCGGGCGCGGCGCGGAGCGCGTGACGTTTGATGGCGCGATCATCGGGACTGCCGAGCCGATCCGAACCCGAAAGCTGCCGAAGCCGGGCGAGCCCTGGGTTGCCACGGTCAGCCGCTCGCATTGTGACGCAAGGAGCGAAGCCTTCATTGCCGGCCGGCCTGGCGCGGTCAGGCAGACCGCAGGCTCGGCTGTCAAATTCGGCCGTATCGCCGAAGGTACCGCCGACATCTATCCCCGCCTCGGCCCGACCTCGGAATGGGACGTCGGCGCCGGATGTGCCGTGGTCACCGCCGCCGGCGGCAAGGTCACGGACGGCAAGGGCGGCGAGATCCGGTTTGGCGAGAGACGCGACAACTTCATCGTCCCGGAGTTCATCGCCTGGGGCGACCCGCAAGGCGCGTTCAGCCCTACTGGCTGAGTTGCTCCTGCAGCGCGGGCCAGCGCTTGCGGACTTCATAAAGGAAGCGCTCGGGATTGGCGGCAAAGGCGTCGCGACTATCCTCCCGGCTGAACAGATAGAGCCGCTGGGCCGAGACCACGAAGAAGCGAGGATTGCCGGCGATGACGACGCCGCGGGCGATATCGGTAGGATCATAGCCGCCGAACTGCGGTCCATAGACCTCGGGATGGGCCAGAAACTCCGCCCTGTTGCCCTCGTTGCGGAACCGCCAGACTGCGCCCCACAGGCTTGCCTCGAACTCGGCCGTGCCGAGGGCGGGCCCGCCGTCGACGAAATAGGCCACGGGGTCGAACCCCTCGATGGCCACCCCCGAAAAGCGGTTGACCACGATCCGCTCGGTGGTGGCGGCCTTGGCGGCCGGCCCATAGAAAGTGAGCCAGAGGCCGGCCAAAAGAGCGATCCAGAGGCCGATCAAGGCAATTCCGGGGCGCAAAGGGCTTTCTTCCTGCCGTTGTGCCGTCATAGTTGCTACGGATAACATCCGAGTCGAGGGGACATTCGGCGCAACCTAGCCCTCGCCTGTTGGCGTCAGGTTAAGGGTGCAGCCGGATTCGATACCAGGGGTTCTTTTATGACTTTCGCATCACGCCTCGCCGCGGTCGCACTTGCCGCGATGGTGGGCTGGATCGTGCCGGCCTCCGCACAGCAGGCTCCGCCACCCAACCTGCCGCCGCCGCAGCGGACCCCGACGCCCAACACCTATGGGCCGGACGAACTCGTCGGCGCCGGGCACCGTTTCTTCGGCAACGTCTCGCGCGGGCTCGCCTCGATCATCGAGAAGGCGGTCAGCCAATGGGGCCTGCCGAACGGCTACATCCTGGGTGAGGAAGGTTCCGGCGCCTTCGTTGCAGGCCTGCGTTATGGCGAAGGCACGCTCTATACCAAGAATGCCGGCGACCTCAGGGTCTTCTGGCAAGGCCCCTCGCTCGGCTTCGACTGGGGCGGCGACGGCGCGCGCACCATGACGCTGGTCTACAACCTGCCCGCCACCAACGCGATCTACCAGCGCTTCGCCGGCATCGACGGCTCCGCCTACATCATCGGCGGCTTCGGCATGACGGCCCTGACCGCCAACAATATCGTGCTGGTGCCGATCCGGTCCGGCATCGGTCTGCGGCTCGGGGCCAATATCGGCTACCTGAAATACACCCCTCGCGCGACCTGGAACCCGTTCTAGCGAACCCCGCCCGGGGCGTTCGACAAAATGTCGAAAACAACCCCATGCAAAGTAGCCAAGGCCCGCCGGCACGATGCCTTGCGCATCGTGCGGAACCGTTGACGAGCCCGGCAAATCAACAGGCATCACGGCATGATCCCGGCGCGCGGGATGGATGGAGCCGTAGCGAGCTGCTTTTCCGCTAGCGAAGGATCCGGCGCGTTCTGAGGCGCCCCTTCTTTTTCGGTTACCGATTCACGTTAACGACGTACCGGGGCTGGCTTTTTGCCGGCCCGCCATGGCATGGTCTTTGGTAAATTTTTCCTTGTCTCTGGGAGTTGTGGCTCATGGTCGAACCGATCATGTACCTTGCGATCGGTTTCCTGCTTTCGATGCTGTGCGGGCTCGCGATCGTGCCGCTGGTGCATAACCGCGCCGTACGCCTGACCACGCGCCGGCTGGAAGCGGCAACGCCGCTGTCGATGGCGGAGATCCAGGCCGACAAGGACCAGCTCCGCGCCGAGTTCGCCATGTCCGCGCGACGGCTGGAAATGAGCGTCGATCAGCTCAAGAACAAGACCACGAGCCAGCTTGCCGAGCTCGGCAAGAAGAGCGACGCCATCAACCGCATGAAGATCGAGCTGGGCGAGAAGAACGCCACGATCTTCGCGCTGGAGGCGCGCGAAAAGGCGGTGAAGGAGCAGCTCCGCGCCACCGAGGAGGAATTCAACGCCAAGACCGAGGCGCTGCGTACCGCCGAACAGGCGCTGACCGACAAGCAGGGCGAACTCGCCAGGATCAACCATGAGCTCTCCGACCGTTCGATGATGGCGGAAAGCCGCCAGGTCGAGCTGGTCGCGGTGCGCGCGCAGATCGAACAGCTGAAAAATCGCGTCGGCGATGCCGAGAAGGAGTTCGCCTCCACGCAGGCGCGGCTGACGCAGGAGCGCTCGGAGTCCGAGACCGCCTCGCGCGAACTCGGCGACGCGCGCGGGCGCGTCGAGAATCTGAGCCAGCGCGTCACCGACCTCGACCGCCAGCTCATCGTGCAGGTCAAGGAGGCCGAGATGCTCTCCGGTCGGGTCACCGATCTCGAGGGCCGGCTCGCAACGCAAGGCAAGCTGCTCGCCGAGCGCGATTACGAGAACAACCAGCTCCGTCAGGGCCAGGAGACGGCCGAGCGCACCATCAAGGAACTGCGCACCGAGATCACGGGCCTCAGCGCCGGCAACAAGTCGCCGGCGCTGGAGGCGCTGCGTGGCGAGAAAGCCACGCTGGAGGAGCAGCTCAAGGCCGCGCGCGACGAGCGCTCAAAACTTCAGCGCGACATCAACGCGATCCAGCAGCAGGCCGAAAGCTCCTGGGCGACCGAGCGCATGGAGAATGCGCTGCTGCGTGAGCGTATCAACGACATCGCCGCCGAGGTGGCCAAGCTGGCGATGCAGCTCGAAGGCCCGAACTCGCCGATCGAGGCGCTGCTCGCGGCCGAGGCAGGCCAGGCGCCGAAGCCCTCCCCTCGTCCGGCCAATGGCACGACCGCGAACGGCGCGGCTGCAGCCAGCCTGCCCGAGGGCGGCGGCACGCTCGCCGAGCGCATCCGCGCACTTCAGGCCCACGCCTCCCGCGCCCGCCAACAGGGCGCATAGGCCGCCAAAAGGCGATTTCGCGGGGGGTTGCGGGATCCACGGATCATTTTCCGGCCTGACGCCCCCTGAAAACTTGACACCTTTGGCCCGCACTTCTAAATCGCGGGCTCTGACGTGCCGGTCGGCCAACCGCCTGACCGGCACAATGGTCCCGGGCGCATAGCTCAGCGGGAGAGCGTTCCCTTCACACGGGAGAGGTCCAAGGTTCGATCCCTTGTGCGCCCACCATTAAGCCTTGATCATCAACAACTTAATGAATTGATTCCCTGGATGTGTGCCCCAGAAATGCCGGGGCACAACTGGGGCACTTCGGCACAGTTGATGACCGGCGAAGCTTTTTGACGGCGGGTCAGATCGGAATGCCTAGGGACTTGCAAGAGCTGATAACGACCTAATTCGATGCTGCTGCGGCAAATGCGTGGAGCATGTCCACGGTCAGTGAGGCCGATAAGCTCGTGCTCCACGAGGCCGGGCTCAAGGTAGTCAAGGCTTTTCCTGGCAGTATGTCGGGTCAGTGCGTCCTGATGAGCGCGTTGTATTCACCGGCGCTCGAGAGGCTCGGTCCGCAGCGCGTCGACGGCAAAGAGCTGTTCTTTGAGTCGAACCTCGATTGGGACGGGCATGCATGGGTCGTCTATGGCGATTGGCTCGCGGATGCGTCGGTCTGCCGCACGGCTGATGCCGGCAGCCTGCGGATCGTTTCGAAATACATCGCCAAAGAACTCGGCAAGGGCAAAGGCTTGTTCGCAAGCCGTATGGCTGCAATGGACCCGTCAGGAATCCGGTACGTCCGCAATATGTGTTGACGCAGGATCAGGTTGACGCGGTCGCGCGCGGTGCGCTCGCGATGATCGACAAACTCAACGGGATTCGATGACCGCGCATTGTCCGAATTTGGTCCGCCAAGTCACAAACTTCGCCGGTGCAGCCTGTGGTGAGCAATTGGTCATCCAGCTGAACAACGCCGCCTGACGGGGCCGCATCGCACAATGCCATAGAACTTGCGGAGAATCGCAGTCTGGCCGCGCCACTCAGAACAAAACTGCAAACTCCTATTGGAGTGTAAGCGGCAAAGAGACCCCGTCTAGCGGAGTGGGGGAGCGATGGGCTATCGGCTGCTGAGTTGTGAGCCGATGAGAGCTTCTATGTCTACGCCTAGTTCTGGAACTAGAACCTTCCATATGATCGAAGCGGTCGCCGAGCGTCTTGACGGAGCGCCGCGGCAGCTTCGCCGACGCTGGTCGGACGAGTTCAAGGCGCAAGTTGTGACAGAGGCACTGGAGCCTGGCGCGAGCGTATCGGCGATCGCCCACCGGATCGGCATCCACCCGTCGCAGCTGTTCGCTTGGCGCCGTGGTGCTCGGGCTGAGCAGCTTTATCGCTCGCGGCACTCGGGTTGCGAGGGTGCGGTGCCTTCTGTGGCAGACGCAGTGATCGAGATTGCCATTGGCGAGATCGTCGTGCGCGCCGGCATGGATGTCGACGAGGCGCACTTGCAGCGGGTGATCCGGGCGGTCCGTTCGGCATGATTCCCTCTGGTGTGAAGGTGTTCCTGGCCAGCCATCCAGTCGACTTCCGCAGGGGTATCGATGGCCTTGTTGCGCTTGTGCGCGATGCCGGCTCAGATCCGTTCGACGGTGCGCTTTATGTCTTCCGGGCCAAGAGAGCCGACAGAATAAAGATCGTATGGTGGGATGGCTCCGGCGTGTGCCTCTATTTGAAACGTCTTGAAAAGGCGAAGTTCTGTTGGCCGCGGATCGGGCATCATCGGGTACAGCTCAGCCCGGCGCAGTTGATGGCACTGGTGGATGGGATGGATTGGAAGCGGGTCCGGACCGTGGCGGTCAAGCCGCCGGAGATTGTTGGGTAAAAGCACTGCGGCGAAGTGAATCAGTGAGCTGAAAGGGCGAGAGAACCGGAGCAAAATGTGCTCTGGTCGGGCCAATGACGCCGCCCGATCTCGACCTCCCGAATGACGTAGAGACGCTGAAGGCCATGGTGCTTGCCATGGCTGGGAAGGCGGCCCGCACTGATGCTCTTGAGAGCGAGGTCGCCGATCTCAAGGCCCGCAACGCCGATGCCGATGCGCGCATCGAGCGGCTGACGCAGATCCTGAAGGCCTTCGACCGCGCCCGGTTCGGTCGGCGATCGGAAAAGCTCGGCTCTGCGAATGGTGCCGATGAACAGCAGGCCTTCGTCTTCGAGGAGATCGAGACCGGCATCGCTGCGATCAAGGCCCAGGTCAGCAAGAGCCGAGCGCAAGCGGACGGCAAGCGTGCACCTCGTCGGCGCAAGGGCTTTGCGCCCCATCTGGAACGCGTCGAAACCGTCATTGAGCCGGAAGAGCTGGCTGAGCATGCCGGCAAGCAGAAGGTGCTGATCGGCGAGGACGTGTCGGAGCGTCTGGATGTGGTGCCGGCGAAGTTCCGTGTGATCGTCACGCGCCGTCCCAGGTATGCCTTCAAGAACGCGGACGGCGTCATCCAGGCGCCGGCCCCGGCCCATATCATTGAAGGCGGCATTCCGACGGAAGCGCTTCTGGCCCAGATCGCGGTCGCCAAATATGCCGATGGCCAGCCGCTCTACCGGCAGGAGGCGATCTACGCCCGCGACAAGGTCGAGCTCGACCGCCAGTTGATGGCGCAATGGATGGGCAAGCTCGGCTTCGAGCTCGAGATCGTGGCCGACTACGTCTTCAGCGAGGTCAAGAAGGCCGAACGGGTCTTTGCCGACGAAACCACCCTGCCGACGCTCGCTCCCGGCTCCGGATCGACGAAGACGGCCTACTTATGGGCCTACGCCCGAGATGACCGAACCTTTGGTGGCAGTGGTCCCCCGATGGTGGCTTATCGCTTCGAGGACAGCCGCTCCGGCGAATGCGCGGTCCGGCATCTCCATGGTTATCGGGGTATCCTGCAGGTGGATGGCTACGCAGCCTATAACAAATTGGCGCGCCCCGATCGCGGCAATGATGGCATCACATTGGCTGGCTGCTGGTCACACAGCAGGCGCAAGTTCTACGAGCTGCACGTTGCAGGGAGCTCGAGAGTGGCAACGACGACAATCGAGCGGATGGCAAAGCTCTGGCAGGTCGAGAAGACCGTGCGTGGTCGTGGCCCCGACGCACGCGTTGCCGCGCGCCAGCAAGCCTCCGCGGCGGTCATTGCAGATCTCTTCGATCTCTGGGAGCAGACCTTGCGGCGGATCTCCGGCAAATCAAAACTGGCCGAGGCGATCCGCTACGCCGTCTCGCGCCGCGCCATCTTCGAACGCTTCCTGACCGATGGTCGCATCGAGCTCGATTCGAACATCGTCGAACGCGCCATCAGGCCGCAAACAATTACGAGAAAAAATAGTCTCTTCGCTGGTAGTGATGGCGGCGGACGGACCTGGGCGAGCGTCGCCACACTGCTGCAGACGGCGAAGATGAACCACGTCGATCCGTTCGCCTGGCTCACCCTAACGCTTCAGCGTATAGCCAACGGTTGGCCGAGTAGCCAAATCGACGCGCTTATGCCATGGAACCACGCCGCCTGACGGACTCAGCTTGCCGCTTACATTGGAGTGACCGCTTCCCCTTGTCGGGGGGTCCACTGGCCTTATCCGGCCGAAAATGGGCATTCGTCGCACGATCATATTGCTTCGTTGCACTGCCCGTTAGGCGAGCCTCGTCCGGCGCGGGATGTAGAGCTGGGTGAGCTGACGGTCGGCGGGAACGACGACGAGATAGCCCACCGTCATCTCCATCGCCGGCGCATCTTCCCAGCTATCGTTCTGGAACTTGCGGTCGCGCGTCCCTGAATAGACGACTCGATCAAGCGGAGCCGCTTCCGGCTGAACCAGCAGCGAGTTTAGCGACGTTTTTGATGCATGCGAGTGAAGGTCGGCGAGGGTCTCGTACAGCTCAATTATGGTCATGGCTGCCTCCGGACAGACAGATGCAAGTGGCCGCCCCGTCAGCTTCTCGTCAGGTGGATGCGGCATACGCGACATACTGATGCTCGTGGAAGAGGCGACCAGTATCGGCGAGCTGGTCGCCCGCGCACTGGCACGAGCTTCGGCGGCACGCGGTGTATGCTCCACGGCGACGCACCGCGTGCCGATTTTTCCACCGTCGTGGCGGCACGGCCTCTCGAATTGCAGGACGGTCGCACCGCTGAAGTAGTGCTTTCGTTCAATCCAAAGAACCCATCGCCTTTTGATATCACCGCGACGTCTACCGGCCCACCGACCGTCTCGGGACCGAGCGACATTCGCTTTTGAATTCTCACCTTGATCGCCGCCGCCCACTCAAGACCGCTTCAGCCTCTCAGCTTTTACAGAACTCTCCGCACAGTACCCGACCCGTGGTATGGGACGTGGTGCGCGGATTAACGTCCACTTACGGCTTGGACCCACGCCTCGTGTTGAAGCGCTGTCCAGAGCTGGATGAGCGTGGGACCGTTGTTTGATAGGCCTTGCGCGCACACGCCCTGCAATAGCTTTCACCCGGAAGCGCCGGCGCACCGCAAAACCGAAACTCCGGCGAGGCCGGATCCCCGATGGGCCAGCGGCATGAACTCGGCTCAAGCTCTGCCAGAGTGAGATATCGGGCCAGTGGCACGATCTCTGCAATGACCTCTACCTGCTCGTCGACATAGTCGATGTTGGGCGAGGCCAAGGCCAGATTGCCGCGATGCCGAACGCTGGCCACGGGACCAAACCGTGATGATCGCTCGAGACGGGGCGAACGCGGGGCTCGCGGTTTCGCGGGGGTGGTCGCACGGCGAGAAAGACCGAGACGGTGAACCTTTCCGATCACGGCGTTTCGCGTGACGCCGCCAAGCTCGGCAGCGATCTGACTTGCGCTTAGTCCTCCCGCCCAAAGAGACTCCAGCCGTTCAATACGCTCGTCGGTCCATCCTGCACCGTCTACTGACATCCCGTTCTCACCTGCGCATCTAGCAACCGGAGCGGCATGACGATCCGTGGGGCTACCGAGATGCAATGTTATGTTATAACATAACATCTTGCTAACGCGGGCCGGCTCGGCTTTCAAGCGCGTCACGCTACTGATTGCGGTTTATCCCCAATACCTTGGGCGCTTCGCGGACAGTCGTCCCCACATCCAGCGCGGCGGAGCCGCGGCAATTGCGGGCACTTAGAACGTCGTGGTCTGTCGTATGCAAAACCTCAAGACCGGTCTTAAGCGCCGCAACGACGCTGGCTCGATGATGATCTGATTGCAGCAGCAGTTCGTCGGCTTTATTCGACATGAACCCCATTTCGACGAGAACGCTCGGCGTTCTGGATCGCTGCCCCCCGAAATTCGCCCGACGCGCTGGATTGTGCAGCAGAAGGATGTCCGATGCGAGCGCCCTCTCGAGATATTCTTGCAGGCGGCGGAGAAATAGCGTTTCTCGCGCGCAAGACTTGCCAGAATGTCGGCGACCTCCTGCGAAATCTGATGGTCATGCGGCAACAGCCGATGGCTTTACACGCCCGCCGTTCGCTCATCCCGTGAGCTTCCATGAGATGCGCGACAGCTTTCCGCTTTCCCGCGGGCCCTACCATTGACTGTATGTCCTCCCCACAAAATGAGGCGCCTCACCCTCGATGTTACGACGAGGGTTACCTGGATGGACCGGGCAGAGCCTCAAACAAGGAGGGCGAGTCGTGGGTCATCATACCGAGGCCTTTGTCGGAATCGATACGTCAAAATTGCGTAGTGCGGTAGCAATGGCTGATAGCGGCCGTGGCGGCGAGGTCCGATATCTGGGGGGGGGCCTGCTACGGAGGCGGCGATCCGAAAGCTGGTGGCAAAGCTTGCAGCGAAATGCTGTCGTTTGACGTTATGCTACGAAGCAGGGCCGACAGGATATGGCCTCTACAGACTGCTCAAGAGCCTCGGCCATGACTGCCTGGTGGTCGCCCCCTCGCTCGTTCCGAAGAAGGCCGGCCGATCGAGCGAAGACGAACCGGCGCGATGCGGTAAGCCTCGCCAAGCTGTTACGCGCGAACGAGCTCACTGCGGTACACGGTCATCACCGAAGAAATGGGTATCGGCAGCTGAGTAAAATTCCCAGCGTCTGCAACGCCAAGGGCAGGCTCATCGCAGATCCAACGTCTGGCGAACAATTCGGGTCTGCGAACTCGGCAATAAGACTGAGACAGCACTCCGTCGGTCCTACAAGCAACGGCGCTATTCGACATTCGCTATTTGCTGTGCAGCAGCCGGTCATCTACAAGCCGAAGGGGCGAGCTGGGCCTCGGCGCTGGAAACCTCCACAAGCGGGGCGCGACGGCGTTGAGGTCAAATTGGCCGACGCTTCGGTCTGTTTCGCTCTGCGGTCGTGAGTGGCTTGGCAATATTTCTCAGGATCGTGGCGCGGCACTTGGCGAAAAGCTCCTTCGTATAGGACCCGCCGAAGTAGTCCAGAACGAAGGTGCCGGCGTAAGGAGGATCATCGGCGAAGCCACTGATCAGACTGTCGATGATTGGGCCGACTTCGCGGATGCGGTCGTCGTAGCGGGCGCGGATAACGTTAACCGCATTCATCGAGTGAACCGCCTCGTCGGCGATCACTTCTCTCAGCCAGCGAAGGAATCTGTCGTTCCGAAGTCTGACATAAAACTCCCTTTCCGTAGCATAGGCGTGGCAAGTACACATTTCATCAAATGCGATCATCACCATTAGAGAGAATTCGTCGTTCAAGTATTCACTGATCGAACTAAAATCATGCGATCGATCGTTCAATCTCTCCCGGAGATTCTCTTCGGATCCGCCAGCGACGAGTTCTATGATTTGGACGAAGCCATCAGTGTGACGCTCTTCGTCCGCGGCCCAGGCGTCAAAGAATGCCTCAGCTTCGTCGGTAACGATCAAGCTACGAATCGACAGTTCTTCTTTCAAATGCCTCGCGTCAAATTCCGTATACAAATCCGGCCACAACTTGTCCCAACGCGCGCGCACAACAGATGGTTCGGCAGCGAACATCGCCGGCGTCAAAGCATTGAATAATACCTTGGGACTCCAGTTCCGTCGAACCGGCGTGATCATCCAACTGCTCCGAATCACGAGCGTTGTGGGGCACTCTTTCGTTCCGAACGCTCGCAAAACATCTTGCTACACAAAGTAGCATGTTGTCGCCTCCTTGTTTTGGTAGGATACAACTCTGTGCTGCACTCCTGCAGCCGCACTTGAAGTCCCCTCGCAAGCGTCACCAATCTGAGACGACTCGATCACCGATGCCGAGGACAGCCTCGCAGAAGTTTCTTTCTCGCGGATCGCTCGCGTGATCGCTCGGCGCCCCCACCGAGCAAGTCGTTTCGACTAACCAGGCGCTTTTGCCGGAGCGAAAGCAGGTTAAGGAGAAAACACATGCCACAGGCCATGGCCGCCAAATCCGTGTACCCGTCAAGCGCCCGAATGGGAATGCAACGGCGTTTCGGGGTGTCCTCTGCCTTCCATTCACCAGATGATGTTGACGCTTGAATGTGCAGGTTTTCGACATGCCGCCAACTCGGCTTGCCCCACAGCATTGAAGTGCTGGTCCCTCCCCGATCGGTTCTCCGGAACTCTCAAACCAATCAGAACCTGTGTTGCATTCCCGCCAGTCTAAACCGCAAGATCGAGTGGCATGTCGATTGCTTCGATGAAGCCGGACCACCGCTTCCACGCGAAGCAACCCTGAGAGGACACACATGCTTGGAATTGGAAGTAGGTTGCCGTCGTTCGAAGTCACGGGCGTGAAGCCTGGCTTTCATCTGCAGGAAGAGAAGGGGCAGAGCGCGTTCGAGACGTTGACCCAAGAGAGCTTTCCCGAAAAATGGAAAATCATTTTCTTCTACCCCAAGGATTTCACCTTCGTCTGCCCGACCGAAATCGCCGAGTTTGCCCGGCTATCCAAGGACTTCGCCGATCGCGATGCGATCGTGCTTGGCGGCTCAACCGACAACGAATTCTGCAAGCTCGCTTGGCGCCGCGAGCACAAGGACCTGCATCACCTTCCGATCTGGCAATTTGCTGACTCCAAAGGCGCCCTTGTCGATGGCCTTGGCGTGCGCTCGCCTGAGGGCGTCGCCCATCGCTACACGTTCATCGTCGATCCGAAGAATACGATCCAGCATGTCTATGCGACCAACCTGAATGTCGGCCGTAGCCCGAGGGACACGCTACGGGTTCTGGACGCGCTGCAGACCGATGCACTCTGCCCCTGCAATCGCGAAATCGGCGGCGAGACGCTGAAAGTCGCCTGAGGCAACATGTCAATCGAGCAGTTGAGGGATCAAATTCCGCATTCCGCCAAGGACGTCAGACTCCGGCCCGACGATGACCGATGAGACGCTTTTACCGCAAAGCAAATACGGCCTGTTGCTGGCGAGCGCGATTGCGACCCGCAACTCAATGTCACAGAGGCGATGGAATCCGCGGCGGCCGTCGTGATCACACCAGCGGCGATCGCAGCAACGAAAAGTGCGGCTGCCGTGATGGCGGTGAACAAGGTTTACTAGCGCTTCGCTCACCTCGCATCCAATCCGGAATACAAGGCGATGCCGATGCGGTTACGCGCGAACGTTGTCGCGAACCCCGTTGTGGACAGAGTCAATTTCAAGTTGTGGGCGCAGGCAGTCTTCCCGGCAAATGGTTGCGGCGGCTGCATGGACGCTCGTGAGAAAACGCTGCGGGAGGCCGACATCAGCTCGGCGGTGGTCCAAACGGCGGTGCGCTTTGCCACGATTGTGCAGTCGGTCGCGGTCGGAATCGAGGCGACCGCGCGTAGCGTCGTATCGGGGGTGATCCATCATTTCTTCGCTCTAGGACAAAGGGCGGGGGTAGGCCGACACAGGCCGGACATGAGCCGGAGTTCGCGAGAAGCACTGGAGGTCAGATAAAACTGACGAACGGGTACCTGCGTTGTCACACTAAGGTGGTTGGCGCACGAGACAGGCGCGTCGAAGACGCGCGTTCTAAAGCGGGTAACGGCGGACACCGTTCGGTCCAAAGCCGTCACCTTCCCGACCAACGCCAGCCTCCCCAGCGAGCGCAGACCTCTTCAGTTCCATCACCTATCTCGCCCAAGCCCGCCAATTGAACTCCGACCAAACTAGCGCTTATAAGAAAATCGCTGCGAGCGTGCCCACCGCGCCGCAAACCAGCCCGATCAGTGAGCCGGTTGTAGGCACGTCGCGGAACAGCAGAAATGCGAGGATCGGCTCCACCACTAAAATCGATCCCACCGATATCGCGACAATTATCCAAATGTTTTTGAGATGCATGTAGCCGAGGGCGTATCCAGAGACGAGCAGGATGCCGCCCAACGTCACCAGCAGGAACATCGGCAGAAGCGTTGTCAGAGGCCCACTTGCCGTTCCAAATTTCTTTGAGGCAATCAATTCGGCAATTATTGAAAGGGCTTCTCCTACGAAAATTGCCGCTACCGCTACAATTTTCAACATTGAGCTCAATTCCCACGTTCAGTTTGATCGGAAAGATGGGTGTTGGGAAATTCTCCAACTCGGCGCCTTCCTGGCTCGTCCCTTGCTCAGCCGCATCCGCTGACTTGCGCCTTAGCCAGATCATGCATGAGGGCGAGGTACTCATCGAGAACAGAACGTCGCAAGGTGGCGGATCAAAGACGACAGCGCGTCCCTTTGACGGACTTCAGTCAGCATAATCAAGATGGATCCGTCACAGGCCGAGGTTGAGCCGAACGAGACCCAGGTGGAAGTGCGTTCACTAGCGACTCTAGAGGCTGTTAGGGACTGATGAACAATAGATGTTGAGGTTTGCGGGATGTCGATTCCACGCGAGGCCTTATCCTTCTGACGTTTCCGATGACGAGTGGGCGCTTGTTGCGCCGTATCTGACACTTTTGCCCGAGGACGCCTCGCAGCGGACGCACGCGCTTCGCGAGGTGTTCAACGGCCTGCGCTATATCGTAAAGACCGGCGCGCCCTGGCGCTGGATGCCGAACGATTTGCCGCCGTGGGAGATCGTCTATCAACAGGCGCAGCGGTGGTTGCACGCGGGTTGTTTTGAGGCCCTGACCGAGGATCTGCGCGTCAACCATGCAGGCAACCGATAAGCCCCGCCGGGGACCGGCGGGGCTTATCGAGGCCAAGGTTACTCTGGAAGTGGGCTACCTTTTTAGTGACTGCTTGTCCATTGCGCGACCGAAGCTCATGAGGTTCCCTAAGCGCGCTCAATCGCGAGGTCATAGGCGAACTCAATTCCCACCCCGATTCGATCGTGGCCCAATACTCAGTTTGGGCTACGTCTGCTGCTGCTGGTGGCGATGATCAGCATGCCGATGCCCCTGATGATGATCGCGATGCGCCCCCTGATCCCGATGACGCCGGTCAGGGCGATGATCGCGGCGATCATCGCGGTAACCACAGACCAGCGCATCCCCGCGCGCTTGCTTAGTCGAGTTTAGCCGGTGCCTGGACTTCTCCCGGACGGCTCCGCCGCGGAGGAGGTGGTTCAAGCCGGCAGCAATCTGCCAGGAAGGCCGCGAACGAAGCGATGTTGCCTTGTACGCTCGCGCTCTCCAATGCCTTCATGTATTCGTCGCGTCTGTCGACGGGGATGATGGTCCAAGGCAGTCCTCCCGATGCCATCATGACATTCATGAGAAAGCGTCCTGTTCGACCGTTACCGTCGGGAAGGGGATGTATGAAGGTGAAGATGAAGTGTCCGAGGACGGCTCTCACGCGCGGATCCTTGTCTTCCTTCAGGCAGTCCAGAAAGGCCTCCATGGCGTCGGGCACCGATTCCCATGCGACCGGCGTATGTCCGCAGTTCCTGATGAAGACGAAGTGAGTGCGGTAGCCCGCAAGATTTTCGGGCTTGATGATGCCTACCTGGACTGAAGGCTGAAAGAGAGCCCGGTACCAGTTGAGGTGCTCCCGATCCGTGATCTCGGCCGGATCCTCGCCGTTGAGCACGCGCACCACCGAGGCGACAACCAGTTGGAACGCATCCCAGTACCCCTTCGCGGCCATCGCATCTTTTTGCTTACGGTCTCCATCGCTGCCGTCAGGATCCCAATTCCCGGTCCCGACCTTCTCGATCAGGTCCTCGGTGACCGAATAGCCTTCGCTGGAAAACGAGTGATATGCATCCGAGGTGTACCGCTCATCGATTGCCGTCAGATATCCGTCGTGATCGTTGATGCGGCGCGGCTCGATCTTGAAATTCTCAAGCACCTTCCCACGCATTTCCGCCCACATGAGGCGGACCCGCGTCATAATCGGCGGCGCGGCCCGGATGGGGAGTTGCATCGGGACCGATGCCTTGAACGGATCGGTGTCTTCCCTGACGTCGTGACCGGCCGATGTCATTTTGGTGATGATCTCGTCGGCGGCGCGAGCATTGCCCAGCAGTCGGTACGCCCCGGCAATCCGCCCCGCCACGGTCGCATGTCCGCCCTCAAGGAGAACCTTCGAGATCGGGCTCACATTCCTCAGTGATCCCAGCACGGCGATGAGGTCGTTCTTCTGAGTCTGCCAGAAGACGGGCGCAGCAGCGCAGACAGCCTCTGGCGCCGGGAAGGTCCGCACCCCGGCGGTCTCGATCGGCGTCACCGGTAGTTGGTGCACTTCGTAAAGATAAAGAGAAGTGCCGTGGAGGAGGGCCTGTGTCTGGTTATTGGCGGACGGCGCCGTTCATCAGGTCCGCTCCCCATGCTTGAGGCTCGGCGCCGGACCATCCGGAGCAACCCCCGATAGGAGCTTGCCGCGGGGCGGGCCGCCCGTCACCTCAGAAGGCAAACATAGGGTCTAGAGCACTGACAGCCGAGATCATCAACGATGCGAGAGCGGCGATAATGGATAGATACGCCGCCGCACCCTGCCTTCATCCTCCAACTCTTGTGCGGAGGATGAAAAAGGCGGGCGCAAGCGCCCGCTTCCATGACTAACGAACGGACTTGGATCGAACCTCAGGGCAACCGCACATGGCGACCGAACATGCGCTCGATCCTCATATCAAGCATCAGCGTCTTGAGATCTGGCGGTGGGTCAGGGTTCTCATTGCGGTGGATAATTGCCTGGTTCACCTCGCGTCCGCAGCCGTCGACCCATCCCTGATTTTCCTCATGGATTGTCTGCGAGCCATCGGGCGTCAACTGATCGAGAGTCCGCCCGGCGTTGGACTGCGTCACCTTCAGATTGTCTTTGCCATCCTTGTCGTCACCGAGCCCCTCGACAACCATGGCGTTGTCGCCGTTCGTAATAGTAAGCTTCGAGGAGATGGTTTTGCCGTTACCGTAATCGACGGTGTTCACGGTGATCTTTGTGCCGTCATCGAGCTGCAGGGTCATGTCTTTCTTGAAATCGAAATCGTCCCTGCCGTCGCCATTGGCATCGACATGAGGATCGCCGTGGATCTTCGTGACATGGCCGGTCTCGTTGTTACGAACCATCCAGGTGCCGTCATTCTCCTTGGCTGTGATCGTGTACTTGTCGCCAAGGTTGATCGTGGCCTTGCCGTCCTTGACCTCATGCGTCCACACCGGATCCGGCAAAGGCGGTTGGCTCTGGTACTGGTAGGTGCCCGCCGGAACACCGCCGGCATACGGCTCCAACAACGTATCGAACGTGGTATTGGCGGCCGCGCCTTCCGGCACGAGATTACTCGTCGCCGAATCGAAAGCGCCGACCACGGGAAGACCGGTCACGGGAAGATACACCATTGTAATTCACTCCTGTTGCATTGAAGTCCTGTTGCATTGAAGTAAGCGGCAGAGTGCGAGCGCCACGCGCATAATCAACCGGGCACATTACTCACGAAATCTTCCGAAAGCACCGTTCGCCCGCACGTGGCGGGCGCAGCATGTTTCTCGTTGCCAACGACACGAGCCTTGATGAGATGAGGCGACCCTGCCTCTCTCATCCGAGCTCCCCGGCACGTTCATATCGCGCGCATCCAACTCGCAGCGACTCTACCCGCAGCACCTGTCGAAAAACTGACGATGAGCAACGATCGACTAGCAGCTCAGTTTTCGTTACCACCCGAACCAATGCTGACATGTTTGGTCATGCCGACCGCCCTTCTCGACGGGTTTCGGCGATCGACCGTGACGCTCGCCGATCACAAGCGACAAGTCACTTCGGGAATATCGATGTCAGCTTCTCAGACAGGCCTTCTCTAAGCCGCGATTTCAAGCCACCTTGCTGTTGAGGCAACCGTCATCGCGGCCGAGAGGGCACGTCCCTTTCTCCCTTCAGTATAGGTGACGCCGATCGCCGGATTACAGCCAGTCGCCTCCATCGGACCAGCAAAGAGATCGCCTGGCCATACGCAATCCAGCCAGGCAATGGTCGAGCAGAATTTCGACGTGATCTCTGGGTGCATTGGCCGGCGAAATCTAGCAGTTGCCGTTCGCTAAACGCGAATATGCCGAATGATCGGAAGCCGCCAGAACACATTTGGTCCTCCTATCTCGCGCTGCTTCGAGTCGAGCGCGCACCGTTTCGCAATCCTCCGTCACCGTCGAAACTTTCCCATCGACCGTGCTGACCAAGCACCGGATGCCCTTCGGGAAATGCTCTTCGGCGCGCGGCTTGCGAAGGCTTACGACCTGGTTCGGATTGATGTTATGAACCACGGACTCGACCCGAGAGCGCTTGGCTCTGGCATCGAGCTGTGCTGCATCAAGCGCAGGCTGGGACTCAGCCGTCAACGCAAATTTCTAGCGAGCCAGTCATTCCAGTTGAGGAAGGGATCGACGATCTGGCGTCGCATGGTGTCGCCACCTATCGCACCCACACCTCGCGTAAAAACGGTGCTCAGAAACGTTCTTCACAAACGACAAATTACGCCGACGTTCGCCGCCACTGACCGCGGATCAGGCCTCACCAACCTCAAAGAATCGTTCGTAAGGTCCGTCTGCGAAGTGCCGCCGCAGCTCATGAAAGTTCTGTACGGTTTGGTCTAGCGGTCGCGCTTCTTGGCGCTGAAGCATGGCGCTACCAGACAGCTGAAGCGCTGGGACCCCCAGGAACGCCCAAACCGTTGCCAGGCAGGCGCTTGGTTGGTGAAGTAGCCTTTCATACTCGATCACGAGCATACCGGTCGACGCGAAGGACTGAGCAACTCGGGCATGGAAATCGTCGGCGGCCTTGAAATAGGCCTCGCAGTCGGCGATTGACAATGTAACGCGGGGCGGCGGTGCGGCCTCGCCGTCAGAACTGAACTTCAGCCATTGGCCACTCTGCCTTGCTTGCACCAGCGATCGAAGCGATTCCATAGTGTTTCTCCGAAGCACGAGGATGACCTTGAGGCGAGGCCAACGAACCAGCTCGGCAAAAATACCGGAACGATCGTGAAACTGCGGTTCGTTGATCTTGCAACCAACATGCGTCAGCTTGGCCTTATCGCTTCGCGTCGGATAGCGCAGATACGCAAGCTCGAGAAGCTCGCGATCCCCCCGCAACAAACGATCCTTATCGTGCCAATTCGTATCAAATGTATTGAGCAGCTCACCGTTGCTCAACACGTTCGGATGCTCATTCAGTAACTCTTCAAGATAGTGGGTGCCGGTCCTCGCCATTGCCAGGATTACAAATGGCTCGGGCGGCGATGTAGCGCGGGTCATTGCATCTTCCTTAGATAACATTGCTTCGACAACTCGAGATCGCATCAACGACGGTAACGTTAGCAGGCTCATAGTCCCTGCGTTTCGCAGTCGTCGGCTCGCATCTGGATACGTCCGGATGACTCATGGTGTGATTTGGCGATCTCATAACCTTCTGTGATCATTTGTCGAATAGCCTTGGATGGTTTGCGGCATAGGGGCTGATGAACACAAAAAGTCGGCCACACCAGATCTTTGGCCAGCACATCTAAGACAACCATCCGGTGTAAAAAGCAGACTAGGGCCGTCGTCAAACGTCAGATAGACGCTGCAGCATCTGCCGGTGTCAGCGCGCTCGTTAGGCACCCTAGATAAGGAGCCGGGATCCGTCACAGTTCTGGCCGTTCCGATCGATTAGGGTACCGCTCATGTGCCTTGGAAGATAATCGGCGTCGGAGCGAGGGTTGTTCTTAGAGCCAGAGCAACGATCGATATCCGAGTTCAATTTCAATTAACTGAGGTTTTCTACCCTCATTTCGTTGGATTGGTAAAATCGATTGTATGGATGGGCACTGTCTCGATAGGCGGAGGCCGCAAGAGCGACGTGCCGTGAATTTTTGCCAGCCCGAACCCATGTCGGGCGTGTCAATCAAAGGAGGTCCTCTTGACCAGACTTTTGAATGGCCCGGCCAACGACCATAGCGCGGTCGTTCACGGCCTCCGGGGAAGCGTCTGATAGGAGACGTATTGGCTTTTAGGGCTTCGGTCCCGTGTTATCGCGGCTATGCAAAGCGTGGCTACCCTGTCCTACGGGAGTGTGAACCATACAGACGGCACGCCTATCCCGACCGAGCTGTACAAGGCCTTAGCGAAAGCTGGGGCCTTTCTTGTACGAGGCCCATTCAACTGGTGGTAGTAGGAAGTGCTGTAACTCACGACGTTGGAGGTGGTGTTGAGCGACAAAGTCCCCGAAATGGTTGGAGGCCTATGCGGTTGGTCGTGAAGAGATTTGGGAAAAGGACCCTCACTACAGGGGATTTCTGGCTGCGCTTCAGGAGTTGCACGGGGAAACTGATCGCGCCGTCGCTCTGGTGGCAACTTCATTTCTTGACAAACTGCCCCGGGGACATTCTCGGCGCGTTTATGATCGAGAACCAAAGCGCTAAAGCCCTCCTGTCAGGCTTCAACGCCCGTTTTGGTAGCTTCAGCACCAGGATTGCCGGATGTCTCGCATTAGGCCTCATTACCGAACGCGAAGCGGAACGGTCCGATACGCTGCGCAAGGTACGAAATCGCTTCGCGCATGAGGTCGCGGTGAACTTCAAAACTGAAAGCCTGCAGGCACTTTGCAACAATCTGCGGGTGCTCGAGCGAGACAAAGATGGTGATGCTCGACGCAAGTTCATGTCGGCATCAATGATGGTTCTATCGCTCTGCTGAACCGTCCATTTGAGTCGGTAAGAGGCGATTGACGCCCGGCGAGTGGAAATCAACAATCGGCTAGTTGTTGTTTCTCCGCCTCCTGTGCTGAAGCAGCGGGTAACACATCCCGTCGTAACTTTCTTGCTGTCTCGGCACTTGCAGCCGCCGCAGCAACCATCCCCGTGATCCCAGCCGCCCGCGCCGCTTCGCCAGATCAGGAGCTGATGGATCTTGGTGCCAACTTTTTTTGCGACCAACGAGCTCTTCGAGGCTGCCGACGCGAACTGCGGCGAGCGGATTGACCGCGTCATCTCGGAGACGTCGGACTGGCCTTTCGGCCATGAGATGGCGCATCGGCGATCCAGTTAGCTATGTGATGGAGCGTCACCCAGCCGAAAAGGCGCAGCTATGGTGCAGCACCTCAGACATCGAGGCCATCCGGGACGTTCCGCAATACGATTGGTCGCTTAGAGAGGCGCGTGAGGCCGATTTTTTATGCCCTGCCGTCCGACGATCAGCTCCACCATCTCGCCGAACCACAACCGAAGGTGCAGCACCTGTACACTCGGTCCCCGAGCGCACGGAAACAAAAGCGGATCAACGAGATCGTTGCCGCCTACGACAGGCACAACGCGGCGATCGATGGCCTGCGCAAAAAGCACGGCATTGATGAAGCTAACCAGCGCTCCGACGATCTCAATGTAGCCCGTTGCAGGCTGGTCGAAGAGATCGACGCAAGCATGCCGGTGACGTTTGAGGGATTTAGAGCCAGGCAAAGGTTCTGGTAAATTGGCTCAGCCTCAACCGCCCCGACGATTATGAGGACGGCCCGTCATCGGCCGGCGCGCTGATCCGACAGCTCGCAGCCGTTTAGGCTCTCCCATGTGGCACTACCATCACATCGTGACCTACTACGAACGAAAGGAGCTGTACGGGCGCCTCGTGGCCCAAATCTACCGGCCCCTGACTGCCGAATGACCGGCGTTTCTGTTCGGGAACAAACGGCCATGGGTGGCGTTTCAACCACGCTTCGAGCTGCAGAACAGCTTGAGCAGTTACGAACGGCCTCAGTATTTGCTCCCCGGCCAGCTGAGGCCGTTTTTAATTGGAGCTCGCTGGACGCGTCTGAAATTGGGATTCGGTTATGGGTTCATTTTGGTACTGGATTTTGACGATTACCGTATTTGCTAGCCGGGTAATGGGGATCATTCGAGGATTGCAAAACAGGTCCATCCTCAATTGCGCCCTGTCGGCGTTCATCCCGGGTTACGGGTTCGTCTATTTCGTCGTAGGGAAGGCAGCACCTCCGCGGATTAACGAAACGGCATAAGCCGGCCTAGGCGCAACTTCCGCGCAATCGATGGCAGGCTGCGGCGATCAAAGCGGGCCGCGGGGCGCCGACGTTGATCTGCGACGGTGTGGCCTCCTTCCGGCGCCGGAAGCTAACCGAAGAGCTCGCGCGATGCGCGGCTCGACTAGACGAATCCACATTCAGCGGTGCCAGATGCAGATTGCGGCGAGGTGGACGAAGGCGAGGAAGTAGACTGCCCGTCGGTCATATCGAGTGGCGAAGCGGCGGAAGTGCTTGAGCTTGTAGCTTGTAAATCGTCTCGTCATGCGGAATGGTGACCGTGCGAGAGCAGGTTGAAGGGATCACCGCTTCGGCGTTCATATCTGCGATGGTCTTGCGCAGGTCGTTGTTGTCATAGGCCCTGTCGGCCAGCACGGCCTCGGCCTTGAGGCCTTCGAGCAGGGCTTTTGCAGTCAGGTTGTCATGTCGCTGGCCGGCGGTGAGCTTGAAGCGTAGCGGTCGGCCGAAACCATCGGAGAGCATGTGGATCTTGGTGGTCAGCGCACCTCGGGAACGCCCCAATTCCTGAGTTTTGGCCCGCTTTTTCCGTTCGCGGCCTGCTGGTGGACACGAACCAGAGTGGTATCGAGCATCAGATATTTGTTGTCGCGATCTTTGATCAGTTCGGCGAACACTTTCTCCCACACACCGGCCTTGGCTGGTGCACCGCGACCTCGCCGGCCACCTAGAGACCGCGTCGAAGCATCTGAGCTACGGCGAAAAAACGCCTTCGCACTGGTTCCTTTCATGTACCAGGTGCTGAGTGAAAACCCGGATTTGGTTGTGCTGGACGACCCTATGTCGTCATTTCGACAAGAGCAAGAAGTTCGCCATCCTGCACGAACTTATTCCAGGGCAAGGCCAGCCTGAGGGGGCGGACCACCCTCATGCTGACTCATGACATCGAGCCCGCCATCGATGTGATAAAAAGTACCAAGGACGTTTTCCAAGGGGCTCAACCATCGGCATCGTTCCTCTCTTCGCGTGGGGGCGTAGTTTGAAAGCGCCCATCGCAAGGGAAGATATACAGACCTTCGCGAAGGTCTGTAGGGCGAACATCGCCACGCTGCAGGACCAAATGCTGAAGGCCATCTACTTGCGGCGCGACTACGAGCTGCGTGATGAAGTCGGTCAGGAATACAATCTACTGGCCAGCCTGTCTAAAGGCCGCCCAGTGCACACGCTGCAGACGGCGACCGAAAACCGGAACATGCCCCTGAGGAGACCATTTTTGGCCGTTACGGAACCAGCGCTTTTTCTGCTCGCGCCTGCGTTCAATGCTCTTGGTCGTGCGGTTGGGGATGCAGACGCGTTTGACGCCTTTCGCTTTCGCGGCGACCTCATTCTTTGCGGAGTAAAAGGCGGCGTCTGCCGCCACGATTCGTGACGCACGTCCGAGCATCGATTGATGCGTTTCGATGACTGCAATCAGCAGCTCCGAATCGTGCGGTCGCTGAGCATAGACTTCATAGTCGATCACGATCTGGTTTTCGGCCTCCTGTAGTTTCACCATCTTGCCGAACTCGCTGGGCTTGCCCGCTTTGCCCTTGCAAATGATTTCTGTCGATGACTCGAACAGGCTGAGGATCTTGCCTTCAGAGCGCGTATCACCACGGAAGATGCGCACTCTGGTCTGCGTCATCACATGAACCACTTCGGCTGGAGCGCCCGGTCGGCCTCGGCCGCGACTCTTGGGATGCCGCTTCGCCAACGCTTCGTACACGGCAGATACTATTTGTTCGTCCGCGAGCACTTGGTCGACGTACATCATCCAGTCTTCACGAAGATCGCTCACGTCCTCAGTGATCAATCCGTCGCCGAAGCTCAGCTACGCCCGCCGCATCTTAATCACGGTTCCTCCCGCGCGCTCCGCGCTTTGTCGCGGCTCTCTCGGACGCAGCAAATCGTGATTGAGCTCGCAGATCGTCTCGATGGCCTCCTTCAGCTTCTGATAATTGTCGAGCCAGCGGCGAAACCTCGGGAACCCGTTCGCGGCGCACACTGATGGCCGGGTTCGTCCGCCGGCGTAGCTCACCGTCAGCACGAAGACCTGGTGCCCTTCGCCGCGCGCGCATTTCGGGCAATCTTTGGTATGTCGGACAGCACGCTCCAGCAGCGAGCCACGCAGAATCTCGCCGGTGACCGGCAAATTGCTGGCCAGCTTCTGGCGGGCCCGGAGAGCTTGCTCGCGATTCATCCGCAAGAATGAATCAGCGCCAGCAACCGAGCCCTCATATAATCTAGTCGATCTCGCCGACGGCACGCCAAGCTTGATAGATGGCCGCTTGGGTAAGGGGTTCCCAGCCGGAATCGGAATTGGCAATCGCAACATTGCCGAAGGGGCGCCGCGCCACCGTCATCGTGTGCGCCATCTCATTCGGGTCGTCGAATAGGCTGTTCGGAGAATAGGCATAGCCATGGGGCCAGCGATTGACGGTAATGCCCTGGATATCCCGTCCTTCATCGAAGCTGCTGCCAGCGAGCTGGCGACTTAGCTGGTCGCGGATATCGTGCTCCAACTTCTCGAAGGGCGTCTCCAGCAATCTCTGGCGCCCAAGCCTCGACTGGTCGCGTGCATCTAGGCCCTGATTCGGCGTGGTTGGAGCACAGTACATGTGAACGCACATTGTCTCTGACGGATCCTTCGGATGTTGGTATCCACCGAGCTTGACTGGAAAATCCATCTTGACGCGGGCCCATGTTCCGGTCGGCGCATAGAGTTCGTGAATGCCGAGCTCAAGGAATGCCTTCCAAGTCCGCACCACCACGTTTGTAGAGATCAGTGGCATCTTGACGTTCTTTCGGAGCGCTAGCTTCTGTTCCTCCGGCAGTTCAGGACAAAGGAATGGGATCATCATGTTGTATCCGGCGAGGATGCATTTGCGTCCGCGAACCTTGCGTAGCGTACCTCCTTTCACGTAACTGACATCTGCATGATCATCGAAGTTCCTAACATTCACCGCGATGCTATTGAGGCGTATCCGCACCGGCGAAGTGGCTTCATCGAGCCTGCTATAGTCGAACCGTGCAAGGACAACGTCATCCATTGTCGTGCCCGGCGCCGCACCAGGGATGAGGCTGCGGACCAGCAGGCGGGCGATGGAGGCATTGCCGTCCGGGAAATGGCAGATATAGGGATCATCCGCATCCTTGTCGGTGGCCCGTTCGGTGTTCATGCCTAGGCCATCGAAGCCCGGAAAGCCGGTGTTCATTGCAGCCAGCGCCGACACTGCGTCGGAACTTGACGCGAAGAGGTCGTTAAAACGTCCTTGGAAGTACTGCGCAGCCCTCTCGCTCAGCCCGGCATGCTTGATGAGATAGTCCCGGTAGCTGGTTCTGGCGAGAATCTTCTCCTTGGCATCCAAAGCCATTCCCTTGAGATAATCGATAGGCGCTTCATGGAAGGCAACAAGGGCCGCCTTGTCAGCTTCCGCGAGTGGAAAATCAGCGATGAAGTCTTTTAGCGGGCGGGCGTTGAGCCGATTGGGAAGTTGGTCGTCATCTGCCATCCAGAACGAATCGCCGGTTACGAGCTTGTCCTCGCCCCAGTTTTCCTTGTTGAAGAAGACACCGCGGCTCAGATTCCTGGATGCGTAGAAAGTACGGTCGAATGCCGCGGTGAATCGATCGAGATCGATGCCCAGCGATTTCAGCAGGCCGGCTGCGACTTCGCCATAGCCGGTGCGCGGGGAATCGATGGTTTCCGTGCCACCATAGCCGATGATTAACCGGCCACTGAGTGTGAATTCGTTGCGCTTGGCGTGTCCGCCGAAATCATCATGGTTCTCAAGGATGAGAATTGACTTGTCCGCACCGTGTTTCCGTCGATAGAACCATGCGGCAGACAAGCCGCTGATGCCGCCGCCGACAACGACCAGATCGTAAGTTTCCTCCACAGGCGTTTGTGCAGCTTGGAAACCCTTACCCTCGCGTCCAAGTGCGTGTGCCGCCTCGAATGAGCCAGGATGGCTGCCGCGCAGACCTGTCAGAGATGGTGGATAGTAGGGTGAGAACTGTTGAGCCCGAAGGAAGTCGATAGGGGCCATACCGGCGACGATGGCAAGGCCAGTACCTGCCAGAAAATCGCGGCGCGTAATCATTCGAATACTGCCGAAGCGCGAACATACTGTTTCATGCTGCCCTCGTCCGGTTTGGAAGGAGCATTTCATGGGTGTGGTCAGCGCGAGTTTGAACTGGATTATTCATTCAGTGGCCATGGCACCCAGCAAGCGCCGTGCCGGCAAAAAAACGGCTTGGTAATCTGAAGCGCCGATTCGAAGAGCTGATTTTGCACCGTCCCACACGCCTCCCAGAGCGCCACCTGCACCCACCATCGCAAGGCGGCGGTCGCGCTTTGCGGTGCGGTGGCCTGCGGCCATCCTTGACCGCCGAACGCCCTCTTACACCGGGCAAGGCAGGTCGGGACGGAGGCATGGTCTCTCATCCGGTCGAACATAGGAACGCGGCGCTCGCCGCGTCCAGCGACCAACGCCGTCACTGCACCCGCTCGGTTTTTTCAAGAAAGGTCTGTTTCATTCCCGGCCTTCCACCTGCGCCTAGCCGCCTGGACCCAACCTTTCACCCACGCGTAGTTGCTGTATTCCGGAGGGGCCTGGCCGGCCTTCTCAGTCAACTTTGTACGAGGCCTGGAAGAACGTTCCCCATCGCTCCATGTTGTACTTCGCAAGAGCATGGTCCTGATAGAGGGTACCCGGGCCATCGCAGCCGCTGCAGTTGAAGGTGACATCGCTGTCGTTTTTGGTCCACATTGCCCGCCAGGAACACGGGCGTATTGACGATGTCGCCATAGATTGACGGGCCATAGGGGTCACTGAAGGATGTGCGGCCATAGCCACCGCCGTGCACGCCGATATAACCTCCGGTCCAGCTCCATAGGGCTGTCGGGACTTTCATCGCCGGCCCCAGATCCGCCGAATGAGCGACGCCGCATCCCACGAGTGCAACTGTTGCGGCACCCCAAGAAAGGAATCCAGATCCCATATAACCCTCAAACACACGACGCTCGCGCCATCTGCAACGCAGCTCGAACGGCCGACGTTGTGGCGTCACTTCCACACTGCAGGATCTAGGCCAGCGGCTGTGATGCGCGTCCCGGCTTTTTTTCGATGGCGATGTTGTCTGCCAGACACGGCCCGTGGTGATAGGAACAAGCCGCACGTCTGTGGTCGGACACAAACGCATGCTGTAGGCCGGCACCGCTGGTCGCTCGCGGCGGCGCGCAACGGCGCATGTGCGTCCCCAGACAGCTGAGCACCTGGTCCTCTCGAGCGCGCAATGAAACGTAGCGGACCGCACCCCAGGACGAACCCATATGGTGCGCTGGTCTTGCGATGTCGCTCGTCGGAGACGCTGGGTGCGCCGACGGACAATTTGAACGCGAAAGCCAATTCAGATTCGACGCAAAGAAAGCTAACGCTCTCGCGCTTTCTCCCTCACAGCGAGTTAACCTGAAACATCAGCAGTGCGCAGCCCTCCACGTATCGAGGAGTGCAAGTGCGCCCGTCAGGCCACCTTTTGCAACGATGCCGTCGTGCCGACCTGGCTCGGAGCCTATGCGGCTTGCATGGGACTGGCCTCGAGGCGCTCCTTCAGATTATTCAAATAGTCCTGCGCGTGGGATTGCGCCTGCGAGACCGTCAAGTCGACCCCCGCATTCGCGGCCCTTTCCATTAGTTCTTTCGCTAGCCCCTCGCGCATCGCGATTTTGACTTCGGGCCCGGAGATACAGCCAATCGCCTGCGCCGCGACACCGAGGCCGGCTTCTTCCAGCGCCTGCTTCATATTGCCCCCACTAATAGCGGTGTGCAAAAGGTTCGCTGCTTGCGACTCGCACTCGATGACCATTGATGCTGCATCGGCCAGTTCGCCCAGACCCGGAATGAAGCCGAGCGCACCGACCGCCGTGGCGGTCCAATCAAGAACCTTCGCGCCCACTTTGGTCACGTCGTCGAGCGCATGCATGAGGGCGCCGCCATTTTTCTTCACAGACTTGATATCGGGCTGGTCGGCCACGCCCATCATCATGTCTGCGACCGCGGACTGCTCGGCCGCGGTTTTGGGAATATGGGTCTTGGTCTGCTGAACGGTGCGGTTCGCAGCCGACATGTTGCTGTAGAAGTTCGTGAAGTCGTTGTTGCTGATGTTACCGGAATCGACCCTATGCCCGCCGCCGAAGTCGAAGAACTTGTGATGGGTCTTGTAGCCCGTAATCGAATTGTTCAGCAGTGCGAACAATAGCGGATCCGAGAGCAGCTGCGACGCCGCTTGCCGTACCTTCGGATCAAGACTCTTGTCCTCGGCCATGCTCGCCAGCTTGTCCCGGGTCAGCACGCCGCCTCCAAAGAAGGCGCCCTGATTCTTGTTGATCGTGTCGAGCGTGTTGAGCTCGGTTCGCGTGAGGCCCATCGACGATGAAGCAACTTGAAGGAAATCCTCTTTGTGGACCTGATCAATCGTACCACCGTACAGCTGCTTCCAGGCATCCGGGTGGTCGAGGAAGTATTGAGCCGCCGCGATCACCTGCGGCGGGCTCTTGCCAGTTTGAGCGTTGCCGTCGACGATCTGCTTGAAATCCGCCAGGCTCAGGTTCTTGGTCAGGTAGTCGGAATACCGGTAAAGCTCGCGCATTGCGTCGTTCACGGTCATGACTGACGGTTGGCCATTTCCGGTACCATCGGAGGGAATGTAGTTCTGCTCGTAGCCGTGCGCCTGCTGCTCCTGGAATGCAGCAACCTGCGGGTGCTGGTCGGAGAACCTCGACAAATCGCATGCACCGATCCTGTAGTAGTGAGCCGGATTCCAGCAGATGGCATCGATCTCCTGGGGGCCTCTGATCGCATCGAAGAGGTTGCGGTCCTGGAGCAATCCCTCGATTGCGGCTTTCAGATCCGGGGGCGTCGACGGATCGTTGGCCTTGTCTGCCAGCGATACCCAGTTGAGCGGGCATTGGTCCTTGTGCCGGTTCAGCACTGCCACGATCTGCAACTCGGCATTGGTCAGCGTGCCACCATTCCACGTGACGTTCGACATTTCCGGTGCGGGAACGCCCTCCTCCGCTGCCTTAACCGCCGCCTTCACATTCGCCGGCAGCAGATCCAAGGGATCCTCCGGCACAGGCAACTTTGGGTCCAGCAGCTCCGGTGGCGGGGACGGCAGCTCGGATTTGGCTTCCCGCGCGCAACTGGACAACATGACCTCGAAGGGGTCGCCTTGCTGGCCGGGCGGCTGCACGCAAGGACCCACGGCCGTGTTTTCCGGAGCAAGCACGAACTGAGCTGGAACCGCACTGGCGGATGACGAAGAGGTGTTGAGCTGCATAGCATTATACTCGGATGTGAGGGTGGAGGTCGTTTGAGGAGCCCGAGTCCAACCTATCGGTCAGAAGGATGCCGAACTTTTGGGTAACGTCGACCTTTGAGTGACTGTTCATCTCGTAAGGCGCTCACTCAACTGCCTCGCAATCCAAGGTTCGAAAATGCGCTTTGCTGGGTCAGGCCCGGCGTCTGCGCAGAAGGTCCCAGAGCCAACGTGGCTCCGGGGTAAACGCCGGTTGAGGCTGATTTCGGCTGCGGGCTGACGAAAGGTTGCTGAGCG
>NZ_JBVUBB010000057.1:0-30473 GCF_055791185.1 Bradyrhizobium ingae | reverse complement strand
CATTCTTCGCCAAATCTATTCCGATCGTGCTAACTTCCATGGCGGACGCTCCTTCTCTGCAGTGGCTGTTTCAACACCACCATCTTGGCACATTGATGCCGTCGAGGGGGGCGTCCACCCCATCACAACAGCATCAGCGTCACCCCGGGGCGACGGAGCTCGCGGTGGACCGCCGGCCAATCCGGCTGTGGACGCTCGTTGCTGGGCAGCTCGGATGGTGGCGGAAAGAGCCGGTTCTCGAGGGAAACATCGTCATCGAACTCGGGCGGCAACGGCCAGGTCATGCCGGCCCGGCTCGCTAAGTTGAGGTACTTGCAGACTGTGCCCTGGGCCAGGCCGAGGCTGCGGGCAATCGCTCGCTGCGACATGCCGACGGTGTAATGCAGGCGTAAAACTTCGCGAATGTGGCGCATGGACAGTCTCTCTGTCGGCATCTCAGTCCTCTGCTGTTGGGCAAAGGACCAAGCTACCTGGGTTGCAAACCGTCAGCCGTGCGCACCTTCCATTGTCCCCGATCACGATCGCTGGAAATAGCGATCACGATCCGCTGGAAACGGTGATCACGATGCTCTGGAATGGGTGATCACGATGGCCTGGAAACGGTGATCACGATCGTCTGGAGCGGCAGAACAGCTTACAGACCACGGTCGTAACCCCACGAAAATGGCCGCGCCTGAAAGCCCCGCACAATGGCTGGGCTAACTCGCCCGGTTCAACAAAGGTCTCAAACCGAACCGGATAGATTTCATGTGTGTCCGGGACGAAGAGGATATCTACTCCCACATGGCTGCACATCTTTTTGTCACGCGGGAAATCCCGAGGATAAGTACCGAGGTCCTCTTTTGGTCCAAATTGGGTGGGGTTGACAAAGATGCTTAGTACGGTGACGTCGCATTGCGCCCGGCTCGCCTCGACCAGCGCCAGATGCCCCTCGTGCAGATATCCCATCGTCGGAACAAATCCGATGCGCTTATCGGCCTCGCGTGACAATGCGAGGGCGTGAAGCAGCTCAGCGATCGTCGTCAATTCTGCATTGTCAGGCCTGTGATGGTTGGGGGACCCAATTTGCGATCACGTCCTACAGAGCTTGAGGAGGCCGATAGGACTGCTGTTGTGCCGGGAATGCAACCTGGCGGACGTCAGCAGCCCAGCGCGAGAGGGCTGCCTGCAAAAATTGAAAACCGTCCGGATACGCACGGACAAATTTCGGCCGATGGCCTCGGTCAGTCCGAACACATCATGGATCACGAGCCCCTGGCCAGAACACTCAGATCCCGCTCCGATTCCGAAGGTGGGGATGGTCAGGGACTCGGCAGCTCGCGCGGCGAGTTCCGCCGGGTACTTTCCAAGACGAGAGCGAAGCATCCAGCTTCCTGGAGAAAGTGTGCGTCCTCAAGGAGGCTCACTGCATCGTGCACTTTCTTGCCCTGCACCTTGAGCCGTCCATCATATTAAGACTCTGTGGGGTCAGGCCCAGATGGCCCATTACGGGACTCTCACAATCGACCAAAGCGCGAACCATGTCGACGCGCTTGGCACCTCCCTCGAGCTTCACGGCGTCGGCACCACGCTGCACAAAGCCCCCCGCATTGCGTATCGTCTCCTCACCGCTGAGGTGAAAGCTCAGAGGCCACGATCAAAGCACGCCCCCTTGCGCGTGCGACCGCCTCTACATGGTGATTCATCATGGCCATGGTGACAGGAAGGGTGCTGTCGAAGCCGAGGCAGACATTCCCCACACTGTCGCCAACGAGGATGATGTCGACGATCGGATCGGCTATACGAGCCGCAACCACATCGTAAGCGGTGGTCACTACGATGCGACGCCCCTCGCTTCCATCGTTGTAAAACCGGAATCGTGACGCGTTCAACCGGCGGCTTCGAAAGATGACTCATTTTGATTCTGATCTGCTCCTGGCCTGCATCCGCAAAGCTCGCTTTTCCTAGTGAAAGCGAGCGAACACGGTAACAATACGACGACACGTGCCCGAGGTTTACCTCTATTGTTTCGGTCACCCCGCGCCCGTTCAGCGACGTCGACACCTGTTGAGCCGGTGTCAGAGAAGAACTCGTAATCGAGAGCATGGGCTGTGCGTTGCGACCGTCGCTCTGTAACCTCTTCACCCGATTTGTGGGTGTCCTCGGCAAAGATGGTCTGATCGAGCTTGCCGATCTGATCCCGGATGACGCTTACGATATGTGGATGGCAATGACCGTGGGCCACGACCGACCAGGACGAAATTGCATCTTTGATACGTCGGCCATCCCCGCTGTAGAGACAGGCAGCATCACCACGTAGAACCTTCGTCATCTCATTCTGAAGCGAGTTCTGCCTGAACGGATGCGGAATTCAAACTCCTTTCTTGGCATCAGAGCTTGAAATCAACCGCATGGAACGACGCTTCGAACGCTGACTGCAGCGTGTCTGATTGATGAGGCGAAGCAGCCGTTCGAAGGCGGTAACGCTCCGGCAAGGTCCGATCGGGCGGGAGGCCTCCCAGCCGTGCCGCGGTCTCGGTAACGCTTTCTTCTTCAAGTCCGGCCTGGATCGGTTTCCAGTAGTTCGCACCCAGGGGAGCGGCAAGTCCGGCAGAAAACGCAGTTTTTCCGATTCCAGTATCTGTACCGGTCACCACGATCCGCAGAGTCATCGAGACCAGCCTCTCGTCTGTTCAGCGGGCGCATCCAGCATTGCACATACGTCATCCTCACCGACGTTGAGCGTCAGCGAAGCGCGGAGACGTGCGGTTCCCGGCGGCACGGTTGGCGGCCGAATTCCGCGAATATCGAAGCCGCGCGCCTGCAGTCCCGAGGCAACCCGCATCGCCTCCCCATTGTCACCTACGATGTACGGTACGATCTGTGATTTTGACGGACACCGGAAATCGCGCATCTTCATCTCCCGATGCGTGAGGGCGACCAGCCTCGCCAGACGCTGCTGACGCTCGGGCTCCTGCTGCAGGATCAACAGCGCCTCCCGGACGGCAACGGCAATCAATGGCGAGGGCGCGGTTGCAAAAATGAACGCCCGCAGCGATCGATCATAAAGTCGCGGACCGCGGTAGAGGCTGTAACGAGCGCTCCAGCGGCGCCCAGCGCTTTGCCGCAGGTATGAACGACCCCCAAATTTTCGTGTCCTTCCAAGCAAGCGGAGCGCCCTCGTCCCTGCTCGCCATAAACGCCCGTGGCATGCGCCTCATCCACGAAAAGAAACGCATCGTGCCGGGCTGCGATCGAGCTAAGGTCTTCCAGCGGGGCGAAATCGCCATCCATACTGTAGATGCTTTCGACCACGATCCAGATCCGCCCCTTTCCGCCCTGACCACGCCAGTCACGGATCGTACTTTCAACAGACTAAGGATCGTTATGCGCGCTGATCCGGAAGTCGGCTCGGCCAGCCCGCGCGCCTTCATGGATGCTCGCGCGTGCACGAGAGAATCGAGAACCAGTAGGTCACCTCGCTGCGGTAACGTCGTCAGGACAGAAAAATTTGCGACATAACCACCGCTGAAAAAAAAGCGCTGTCTCCGCGTTGAAAAAACGAACGGCTTCCGCTTCAAGCCGCTCGTGCTCCTCGCAGTTGCCGCGCAGAAGGCGCGAACCACCAGCTCCTATTGGCGTACCGGCCTCAATCGCGGCCAGGACGGCCTTCTTCATACGTGGTGCACTTGCGAGCCCCAAATAATCATTCGAGACGAAGTCGATTCCCGCGCGAGGATTAAGGCCGCGCAGTCGGCCATCTCTTTCCAGAGCATGCAAGTCTTCCACGTAGCGTGAAACCCCGGCCTGACGGATAGACTTCATTGTGTCCCTCGCAGCCCCATATCAGGTGCGACGGAATTCCGACGCGCTAGACGCATTTGCCCGAGTACCGGCCTCTCGGCCCTCAACCCGCAAAATGCGGTTTTGTCCGTCAACAACCACGACCCGGGGCCTGAAGGTTTTCGCTTCTGCCTCCTCCAAAGAGGCGTAAGCAACGACAATAATTCTATCCCCGGGCAGCGCGAGGCGCGCAGCAGCGCCGCTCAGGCCTATCGTGCCCGATGCCCGGGGCGACTCAACCACGTAGGTGGCAAAGCGCGTTCCAGTGTCAGTATTGAAGATCTCGACGCGCTCATGGACCATTAATCCCGCCGCGTCCAGCAATGCGCCATCAATCGAGATCGCGCTCTCATCGTGCAGATCGGCTTCGGTAACCGAAGCGCGATGTATTTTGCCCTTCATCAACGTAATCTGCATTGTCACCTGGACGTTTGGTTGTGCAAGGCGAACTTGCAGCTCTGCTTACAGGCGACTCGCCCGGACTTCGTGCCAAGCCGGTCCAGGCAATTCACGCCGTGGTCTCGTTCCGGACCCCTCGTGGTCAACAGCGCATCACCAAAGATATTTCGTGCTGACTGAGAAGCACACCTGCAGCCGCTACCCCCGATCCCATTTTTCCTGGCCGCGGCCTGATCATTGATAAGCTTCGCAAATATCTATGGTGTCGGGCGGCTGCAGTCATGCCGCCACCCTCGGCCGAGGCTAAAGTCAACGTAGAAGCCGATCGACGACGGAAGAAGGCAAAGTCGGCCTGACTTTGGAGAAATGCTGCGCTGTTGAGAGCGTTTCCTGCTAAAATCGCGCATACAGCTTGTGATAGATAATCTATGATGAGCGGCGGAGAGAGCAGGACGATTGCGGGGCGCATTGCAGGGACAATCGCTGAGCGAGTTATCAGCGGCGCACTGCAGCCGAATGTCCCACTCCGGCAGGATCATGTGGCGCGGGAGTTCAATTCCAGCCACGTCCCGGTGCGCGAGGCTTTTCGCTACTTGGAGGCCCAACATCTTGTCGTCGCTTCCCCTCGCCGCGGCGTGCGGGTTGCTCCACTCGATGCCAAATCAGTGAGGGAGATCGCCCGAGATGCGCGCCGCTCTCGAAGTGGTCGCGTTGCGCAATGCGGCGCCAAAGCTCACACCGGCCCATCTGGCAAAAATCGAGCTTGCCCTGATTGAGGGAGAAAATGCCCAAACGATCGCGGGTTTTGACGCAGGCAACCGCGCGTTTCACCACGCGCTGGCGGCGCCCTGTGCGATGCCTCGCCTGCTCGCCAGCCTGGACGGACTAGAGCTCGCAAATTCCCGGTTGGTGTTCGCGATGGCGCGGAGGGCCGGCTGGCGACCACGCTCCAATCCGGACCACCGCCTCATTCTGCAAGCGCTGCGAGCGCGCGATATCGATCAAGCCTGCCACCTGCTCACGCGTCATATCCAAAGCATCGAGCGCATTGCGCTTTTAGCATCTTGACCAGAAATGGGTTCTAGCGAGTTCCGTTGCAGAGCCTCGGGATTGCGATACCGGCAGATCACCTTGCCGCGCGACGAGGAAAGAGCTTGCAACACAATCCCACTATAGGGACCGCCCACTTCCGACATCACTCTAGGCTCATCATGATTCGTCACATCGTCTTCTTCACTGCCAAGAACAAGATCCATATCAATCAAATAGTTGAGGGCCTAAGGGTTCTTACCACAATTCCACATGCGCGCCGGCTCGAAGTTGCTCGCAACCGCAAGCATGACCAGTTTGGAAACGATATCGACATTATGGTTTACGGTGAGTTCGAGAACGAGGCGGAGCTCGCAGCTTACAAAGCGCATCATCTATATCAGGAATCGATCAAGCGAGTACGCCCGCTCCGCGAACTGCGTTTCGCCGCCGACTACGACGTATTAATGAATGCGCGTTTTGCCTGAAACGACAATAATAGGCCGAATTGCCGGCGCAGCGTGTGTCTTCGAGGTTGCGATCGGATTCGAGAACTTGCGGGCCATAGACAAGCATCGCTGTTATTGGAGCGGGGATTACAATGGGGACGCCTCTCACAGCATACGAGCCGTTGGTCAGTGATTCCAATGTACTTCCGCGAACTGCAGTGGATTGAGCCCGTCGCCGCGATGCAATGTCTCGCGCATCGGCCGCAACTCAGTTTCTTGATAGTTCGGCAAGGCACGGTTCCCTTGGACGTTATTCATATCTGGCTTGTGAACCGTTCAGCACCTTCGTGGTCTCGGACGGACAGGCGAGGACCAGCCAAGAGCCTCTTGAGGGTGATCCATGGGAAGCTCTTCGCAGCCTCCTCGCCAATTATCCGCAAGAGCATCATCCTGATCTTCCGCCGTTTCAGGGAGGTGCGGCCGGATTCTTTGCCTACGATCTGAACAGGACACTGGAGCGATTGCCGGCGCCGGAGATCCCGGGTTGGCATTTTCCTCAATCCATCCTCATTTCTATGACGTCGTACTCAGTTACGATCACCGCGACCACCGATGCTGGATCGTTTCTACCGGTTGGCCGGAGCAAGACCCAGCACGTCAGAAGGAACGTGCACGCTGTCGAGCCGATGAGTTTGCGGCTTTGCTTATCAGCTCAAACCCGCCGAAGGATAGCCCCGTCAGGGTGGACGCATGGAAATCGAATTTCAGCCGAGCGAGCTATACTGCCGCAGTAAAGCGCGTTGTCAACATGATCCTGGCTGGAGATGTCTTTCAAGCGAACATTGCGCAGCGCTTCAGCGCAAGACTGTCAAGCTCCTTTGATCCGCTTGCCTTCTACTGCCAGCTGCGGTCCTTGAACCCAGCCCCCTTTGCGGCCCTCTTGCGGTACGGCAGGCTGACCATTGCATCGAGCTCGCCGGAACGATTTCTAAAGCTGACGGACCACTGGTCGAAACGCGCCCCATCAAGGGCACGATTGGATGCTCCGCGGATTCCCTGGAGGACCAGCGTCGCGCCGAAATTCTCGTCGCGTCCGAGAAGGATCGGGCAGAAAATACGATGATTGTCGATCTCCTGCGTAACAATTTATCACGCGTTTGCACTCCGGATTCAATCGAGGTTTCAGGGCTGTGCAAACTCGAATCCTATGCTTCAGTGCACCACCTCGTGTCGATCGTGACGGGTGAGATTGCAAAAGGCGAAGACGCCGTTACGCTACTCCGCGCTTGCTTTCCTGGCGGCTCCATTACAGGCGCACCGAAGGTGCGATCGATGCAAATCATTACGGAAATTGAGCGTGTGGCGCGAGAGATCTATTGGGGAGCGATCGGCTTTGTTGGCTTCGATGGGCACATGGATACGAATATTGCGATCCGCACAGTAATAATCAACAATGGTCAAGCTGTGTTTCATGCAGGTAGCGGCACAACGGCCCTATCGGAGCCGGAAGCAGAGTATGAAGAGTCTCCCGCAAAGGCGCAGCGCATCTTCGACGCACTTCGTTCTGAAACATCGGAGGCATTTTAATTGTCATCATCGACAATTACGATTCCTTCGTCTTCAACATTGCCAGGTATTTCCGAAAGCTTGGCGAAGCGACGGAGGTAATCCGGAATGACAGCATCAGCATCAACGATCTTATTGGCCTCGGGCCGAGCGCACTGGTCATCTCTCCTGGCCCCTGCACTCCAGCTGAGGCTGGAATATCGAAGACCGCCGTGCACGAACTTTCAGGTCGCGTGCCAATCCTGGGCATCTGCCTCGGACATCAGTGTATCGGGAGCGTGTTCGGCGGGCGCGTGGCGCGCGCGGTGCGTGCTATGCACGGTCGCTCCTCGCGCGTAACACATGATGGCCGAGGACTGTTCGAAGGCCTCCCGTCTCCAATTTGCGTCGGTCGTTACCATTCTCTGGTTATCGAGCTCGATCAGCCGTGCGGCCAGGATCTGAAGGTCACGGCACGTTCGCAGGAAGGCGAGATCATGGCTCTGACCCACCGCTATCAGCCGACTTATGGAGTGCAGTTCCATCCAGAATCGATACTTACCCCACAAGGACATGTGCTGTTTCAAAACTTCTTGCGAATCGTCGATGCATACTGGGCGTGAGGTCGCGCCGCGCTTCACGTTTCAATTACGCAAGTCTCGAAAATGATGCTTCGACGATAATAGACGCCGCGCGAAACTACCTGCCGGTCTGAACGTCATCGACGCACACACAGGTGCCGGTCACGAAGTCCGATGACGGCGACACCAGGAACAGTAAGGTGCTATCGAGCTGCGCCGGATCGCCGATGCGCGGCCGCGGAAATCCTTGGGTGATATCGCCCACGCGCTGCAGCATGCCATCGACCATTTCGGACGAAAACGCTCCCGGCGCGATAGCGTTGACATTGATGTTGAACTTCGCCCATTCGACGGCAAGCGCTTCGGTCATGCGCACCTCTGCGGCCTTGCTAATCGAATAGAGCGCGGCGCCGTTTCCTCCATAAAAACAGGCTGAAGAGGACGCGATGTTGACGATACGGCCAGGACGCTTTGCCGCAATCAATCGCCGCGCGACCTCGCATGACAGTACGTACGGCGCGCGCACATTCGTATCGAGAACCCGGTCAATAAGATCAATGGACATTTTTGTCGCGCGTTGCGCGTCCGGAATACCCGCATTATTTAGCAGGATTGTAACCGGACCAAGTTGCCGCTCGGCTTCAGCGACAATCTTTGTGAGCTGATCCGCATCCGTCACGTCGAGCTGTAGCGGTACGGCGTCGCCACCGGCCGCTTTGATCTCTGCCGCGACGCGCCGAGATCAACAGACCGCGCTTGTTGTTCACCAAGATGTTAGCGAGCTCATTGACCCGATGTTGATCAACAGAGGTGATCATCTATGGCGGGACCGAGTACTTCGTTTAGCGAAAACAAATGACTGGCTCGTTTCAGTCGGCCCGCTGAGGATGGAGAAACGCAATCGAACGATCGGCTTTATAGCGTGCAGTTGGAAGGTTAGGCTGGATCGCCATATCTATAGGCGCGTCGCTTGCTCGCGCATTACTACGGGTCCCGACGTGCGATTGGACCGTCAGACGTTGCGGATGCCGCGCAGGTGCTCCGAGCGCCGCCGCAGCAGCTCGACGGTGGTCAGCATGGTGATGGAGAAGAGGAACAACACGGTGGCGGCGGCAGTGATGGTCGGACTGATTTCCTCGCGGATTCCGGAAAACATGACCCTTGGCAATGTGCGCTGCTCAGCACTCGAAACGAAAAGTGCGACCACCACCTCATCGAAGGAGGTGCCGAAGGCAAAGAGCGCACCAGAGATTAGGCCCGGAAGTATGAGTGGCAGGGTGATCTTGAAGAAGACGGTAAGCGGCGGCGCACCGAGCCCGGCGGCAGCTCGGGTCAGCGAGTGATCGAAACCCGTCAGGGTCGCGGTCACGGTGATGACGACGAAGGGTGTAGCGAGCGTGGTGTGTGCGAGTATCAGCGCGGCATAAGTGTTAAGCAATCCGACATCGGCATAGAAAAAATACACGCCGACAGCCGTGATCACCACCGGCACGACGATTGGAGAGATCAGAATGCTCATCACGGCCGTTCGGCAGGGGAAGTTCGGTCGGCTGAGCCCGAGCGCGGCTAGCGTGCCCAGAATAGTTGATAGGAGGGTAACAGATACGGCGACGAAGATGGAGTTGTGGAGTGCGCCCTGCCACCGGCCAGTCAGGAAGAACTCCTGATACCAGCGCAGGGACAGCCCCGGCATCGGATAGCTGAAGAATGGCACCGAGTTGAAGGACAGTGGAACGATCACAAGGATCGGAGCAATCAGAAACAGCAGAACGGCTCCGCAGATCAGCCGGTGCAGATAGAACCAGCCCTTCTCCATCGGAGTGGCACAGGCGGGAACGGCCATCGCTGTCACCCCATCTTGATTTGGTCGAGGCCGACCAGCTTCTTGTAGACATAGTAGAGGACCAGCGTGGCACCGAGCAGAATGGCGCCGAGCGCCGAGGCCATCCCCCAGTTGAGTTCCTCGTTTGTGTAGTGGGCAATGAAATAGCTCAGCATTTGATCGGCCGGCCCTCCGACGAGGGCTGGGGTTATGTAGTAGCCTAGACACAGAATGAAGGTCAGAAGGCAGCCGGCGGCGATTCCCGGCAGAGTGAGCGGGAAGTAAACCTTCCAGAATGCGTAGAAGGGTCCGGCACCGAGCGAACGAGCGGCGCGGACAAAGCTCGGTGAGATCGTTTTCGTCACGCTATATATCGGCAGCAGTGTAAAGGGCAGTTGTATGTGCGTCATGGCAACCATGGTGCCGACCCGGTTGAAGATGAGCTCGGCTGGCTGCGATATGACATGCAGCGTCACCAACATGTCATTGATGACGCCGTGTTGCTGCAGGAGCACGACCCAGGCGGTAGTGCGCACCAATAACGAAGTCCAGAACGGCAGCACGACCATGATCATCAATAGATTGCTAGACTTGGGCGGCAATGTCGCCAGCAGATAGGCCACTGGAAACCCCAGCAGGACAGTCATGATGGTCACGCAGATACTGATGCCGATCGTCCGCAAGAAAACGTCGCGGAAAATAGCGTTCTCGGGCCGCGAGGCGACGATCTGGCTGTCGGAGTCATACTGATAATCGAGCGAACGCAGCAGGTAAAAGGCCGTATAGGCCGACCTTCCGCGCTTGAGCAGACTCCAGACGTCGTGTTGCCCCCAGAGCGGACTAATCTCAATCAGCGGCGCCTTGTAAGGACCGACGGAAAGAGTGCTTGCCTTGCGGGCGCTCGATGTGACCTGGCTGCGAGCGCCGGGCAGCTCATAGTTCATCCGCTCGCCGATCTGAGGTGCAGTCTTCTGTGACCAGGACACTTTTAGGTCGCTCGCCAGAGCAGCATAGACGGTCTCGTCGGGCAGGCCCTTTCCGTCCCAGTCGCGGAGCGCACCCATGGTTCGCGGCATCAGCGTCAGCAGCGTATCGTCATGGACCGCGTTGAACATCATCCTGCCGATCGGCAGCACGAAAGTGATCAGAATGAAGAGGAGGAGAGGCAGGACGAGGGTGAGCGCTCTCAGCTTGCGGCGGCGTTCGACCCGCAGCAGTTTTAGCCGCAGCGGAGTGCCAGCAGGGGTGCCGGCGATTTCGGCGGTCATCGTCGCCATCGGCTCCTCTCTCAGTTCGTCTTTTGGAGACGGGCGAGGAGAACGGAAGCGCTCCCCGACGTTTCTTCCTTGGTATTACTTTGCTAGCCAGGCGGTAAAGCGCTGGCGCAGATCGTTGCCCTTGTCAGCCCAGAACGCGGCGTCGGCCTCTATACCCATGTGATCCGGTGCGGTCGGGAGGTGGGGCAGGATCACCGGATCGACAAGCGCCATCCCGTCCGTGTTGGCGGGACCGTAGGGAATGTACCTCGTCAGGTCAGCTTGGGCCTGGGCGGATGCGGCGAAGGCAATAAACTTGTAGGAGTTGTCTAGTCGCGGATCGCCCTTGGGAATGGCCCACAAGTTAAAGCCCAGCACCGCAGCATCCCACATGACCTCAAAATGCTTCCCGGAGTTCTTGACGGCATCGTAGATCCGGCCGTTATAAGCGGCGGTCATGATGACTTGGCCGTCGGCTAGTAGCTGCGGCGGCTGGGCGCCGCTCGTCCACCAGACGGCGTCTTTCTTGATTGTGTCAAGCTTCTTGAAGGCGCGATCGACGCCCTCGGGCGTGTTGAGCAGCTTGTAGACGTCCTTGATGGCGACGCCGTCGGCGATCAGCGCCCATTCGAGGTTAGCGTATGGATCCTTAAGCAGTCCGCGCTTGCCAGGGAATTTCTGCAAGTCGAAGAGGTCGGCGATGGTCTTCGGACCGTTCCCCAATTTGTCCTTGTCATAAGCGATCACCGTGGCGGAGACGTGACTCGGCACCCCACAGTCATACTTGTCGGAGGCCACGAATTTGGTTCGGTCGAGGCCCAGCTTGTTCCAGTCGATTGTTTCGAGGATGCCCTCGTCGCATAGTCTTATGGCGACAGATTGGCCGACGTCGACCACGTCCCAGCTCACGGTCTTCGATTCGACCATGGCGCGGATCTTGGCGACTTCGTAATTGTACTCGTCTTCGGTGATCTTGATCCCGGTCGCCTTCGAAAAAGGTTCGAATTGGACTTTGCGCAGGCTCATCTGGAGGGCCCCGCCTCCGGAGGTGATTGTCAGCTGATCGCCGGCAAGCGCGGGATTTGCAAGCATCAGCGCGCTCGCCGTCATGCTGGTTATGGCCATCGCGCTTGCCGCCATCAATGACTTTCTCATCATCGCCTCTTCCTTCTTTGCCATCTTGATGGTGTCGCCAAAAGCGCAGCCTACCTTGCTCGCGGCAAAGCCAGGTTGTCCTCACGGCGCGTCGAGAGCCCGACAATCCTCGGTTCGCCAGCCTATGGTGATTTCCGTGCCAGGCCCGACCTGCGTCATGTTTTCCGAATTCGGCAGCTTGACGACAAAATCATCATGGCCGCACACGGAGACGCGAGTGCGCACGTGATCGCCCAAATAGATCAGCTCCGTAACCCGCGCGCTAAAAACATTGGGCAGCGAGCCCGGCGGCGGATTGAGCTTCACCCGCTCCGGTCGCAACGACAGTACGGTTGGCCGACCGACCGCCTTGACGTTGATGGCTAGCGCCTGCACGTTGCCGGCACCCGGTAACTCCACCCTGCAGGTCGCGCCGTGCATCGCGACGACTTTCCCTCGCAGCCGGTTGTTCTCGCCAATGAACTGGGCGACGAACGCGTTCTGCGGCCGCTCGTAGAGTTCGGCCGGCGCAGCGAGCTGCTGGATCACCCCGTCGTTGAACACCGCTATGCGGTCGGACATGGTCAACGCCTCACTCTGATCATGCGTCACATAGACGACTGTGACGCCGAGATCCTCGTGGATATGCTTGATCTCGAGCTGCATCTGCTCGCGCAGCTGCTTGTCCAGCGCGCCCAGCGGCTCGTCCATCAGAACCAGCCTCGGATCGAAGACGAGCGCGCGGGCTAGCGCGACGCGCTGCTGCTGACCACCGGAAAGCTGGCGCGGCCGGCGCCAGCGATAGGGGCCGAGGCGAACCATGTCTAGCGCCCGCTTGATCCTGATCTCGATCTCAGACTTGCCAAGCCTGCGCACTTTGAGTGGGAAAGCGAGGTTCTCTTCCACCGTCATATGCGGAAAAAGCGCGTAATTTTGAAATACCATCCCGATGTCGCGCTTGTGCGGCGGCATTTTCTCGATGGATCGCCCCGCTAGCAGGATCGAGCCTTGAGTGGGCGCCTCGAAACCCGCGAGCATCATGAGGGTTGTCGTTTTGCCTGAGCCGGAAGGCCCCAACATCGTCAAAAACTCGCCTTGGGCAATGTCCAAGTTGAGGTTCTTAACGACCAGGGTTTCGCCATCATAAGTTTTTTGAACGCCGGAAAACTTTACAAAGGCGCTGTTTGTGCCTGGCATCGACCCTATTCCCTCCCCAGTGGGTCTTGGCGCTGCCAATACAGCAGCGGCCGTCGGCGGCCAGGCCACGATCTTGCTCTTAGCGGATTGGGGTGGCCTGTGTGCAAGGATACGCCTCCATGGGGCGCCCGCGGTTGATGCACTGTTTTCCCACCTGCATTTTTGCCTTGCCGACCTTGTGGTTGACAAAGGGCTTTTATCGTTCGCAAAAAAATATCTATCCGGTTGACAGAGCTGATTTCCATCAATCTGGCTGCAGGGACGACCAAAATTCTGCACCGAACCAGAGAAATCTGAAGCTTTGTGTCAGATCGGGAATACTGATCAATGTATGACGGTTGGCCGCCCTCTCCTTTGGCGAACAGCAACGGCCTCGCGGAAGCGCCCGCGAGGTCCGGTATTAAATAATCGCCACCTTGGATCCAACGATTCTGGGGCGTGCCAGACTTCAATATCGGCGTTGCGTTGCGCGCTCACCGAGCGCTCCGCTTCCATGCGCTTGCAGTGGATTCTGTCCCATTCGAGAAGCGGCGCAGCGGGATTGGGAAGACGTCTGACGGACGGGTTCAACGGCAACGATCTGAGCGGATCCTCGATCACCCCGCTCCGGACGCGCAGGAGGGCGACATCTTCCGGCCTTAGTACCCCGCAAGCTGCGCCAAGCGGTCCGCATGGTAGTCGGCGTCGCCGAACAGCTCACCCAGCACTCGCTGTCGTTTCATGTAGAGGCCGACATCATACTCGTCGGTCATACCAATGCCGCCGTGCATCTGAATGCCTTCTTGAACAGCGAGCGCGCTAGCCATGCCAGTCGTCGCTTTGGCTACCATAACGGACTGCTCAGCACCGACTTCGCCGCGGTCGAGCAGCTGCTGGGCCTTGAGCACGGCGGCACGGGCCAGCTCCATCTCCGCGTAGAGATGGGCGGCGCGATGCTGCAGTGCCTGGAACGAGCCGATCAGGCGACCGAACTGCTTCCGCTGCTTGAGATAGCCTATGGTCATGTCGAGGGCGCCCGAGCCTACCCCCACCATCTCAGCCGAGGCGCCGGCGCGTAGTGCGCTAAGCGCCTTCGTCAGGCCGACAAACCCGCGGTCAACTTCGCCGATGACTGCTTCTTTGAGAACCTCCACGCCATCAAACTTCAAACGCGCGGCGAGGCTCGCGTCGGTGAGCCGGTCGGCCTCGACCGTGAGATTCGCTACGTGGTTTTCAACCAAGAAGAGCGTGACGCCCATCTCCTCCTCGCAGGAGCCGGCGGTCCGGGCCGCGACGATCAAGAAGTCGGCCACGTGGCCGTGCGTCACGAAGCGCTTTTCTCCCATGAGACGAAAGCCGTTGCCGACTCGCTGCGCCCGCAGCGCGATCCGCTCAGGCCGATGGCGGGCGGACTCCTCGATGGCCAGCACACCTACCGCCTGGCCGGCCAGAATCCGCGGCAACCAAGCTTGCCGCCGGGCCGCCGAGCCGTCCCGCAGCGCCGTGACCGCACCTACCGCGGTCGCGAGGAACGGCGAAGGCGTCAGGTTTCGGCCAATCTCCTCCAGCACGATTCCGGCCTCGACGTGGCCCAGCCCTAAGCCGCCGTCGGCTTCGTCTATCAGGACGCCGTTAAAGCCGAGTTCAGCGAAACGCTTCCAGAGGTCGGGGGAGAAGCCGGTCCTATCGCCGGCATCCCGCAGTGCGCGCATGTGGCGAACCGGCGCTTGCTCCGCAAGGAACGGCCGCACGGTGTCGGCGAGCATCGTCTGGTCTTCGGTGTGGAAGAGAGGCAAGATTCAGGCTCCAGGTAGCTGAAGGATGCGCTTGGCGATGATGTTGAGCTGCACCTCCGAGGTACCGCCTTCGATGGAATTGGCCTTGGTGCGGAGCCACGCACGCGCGTTGGCGCCGCCGCGAGATCGCTCGCTCTCCCACTCCAGCGCGTCCGATCCTTCGGCGTCCATCATCAGTTCATGACGCTGCTTGTTCAGCTCGGTCCCAAGGTACTTCATGACGGAAGCCTGTTCGGGACGCGCCCGCTCGTACTTCAATTCGTCCACAAAGCGCTCAGACATGGCCCTAAACGCCAGATCCCGAACCTCGAAGAGAGCGATGCGCGCCCGCAAAACGGGATCGTCCAGCCGACCGTTCGGTTCGACACCGACTATCCGTTTGGCCATCTCGCCGAGCGACAGCTGGCCGGCACCTAAGTCAGAAAGACTCTCACGTTCGTGACTCAGCAAATATTTGGCGACGTCCCAACCTTTGTTTAACTCGCCAACTAAGTTCTTCTTCGGTACCTTCACGTTATCGAAGAATGTCTCGCAGAATGGCGAGTGCCCGGCGATCAGCTTAATGGGCTTGGTCGAGACCCCCGGCGTTTCCATATCGAAGAGCAGGAATGAGATGCCATTGTGCTTGTTCGATGCGTCGGTTCGCACCAAGCAGTAGATCCAGTCGGCCTTATCGGCGTCGCTGGTCCAGATCTTCTGGCCGCTCACAAGGAAGTGGTCGCCATGGTCCTCCGCGCGGGTGGCTAGTGAAGCAAGATCGGAACCTGCGCCCGGCTCTGAATAGCCTTGGCACCAGAAGATTTCACCGCGAACCAATTTTGGCAGGTGCTCTCGCTTCTGCTCCTCGGTGCCGTATCTGAGCAGCGTCGGCCCAAGTGTGGATAGGCTGAACGAACTCAATGGATCGCGGCAACCAAGCCGACTCATCTCACTTTGTAGAATCTTTGTCTCCTCCGGAGAAAGCCCGCCGCCACCGTAAGACCTGGGCCAGTCCGGCGCCGTCCAGCCCTTCTCCGCCATGCGGTCCAACCAGAGCTTTTGGGCCGGGTCCTTATAGACAGCGCGTCGCCCACCCAACACGAGGTCGTCTTCGGAACGAACTGGCTGGCGCATCTCCGGCGGGCAGTTCGCATCGAGCCAAGCGCGCGTCTCCTGGCGAAACTTCTCAACATTATTCACTTTGCGTGCCTTCCGCTTTTGCCGCCTTCCTCTCGGGCTGCTTTGACATTTTGTACGTATTGCCTGCAGTACTCGCCGCCTCAGCCTGCGGGCGATGTTCTGAAGCGAACTCGTCTTGTCCCAGAACAGCTGTCGAGGTAGGCGGGGACTGCCCCGGTGCTGGCCTTTTCCAAGGCTAGGCCGCACGTCGGATATCGTTCAGCCATTCTACCCTTTCAAATATGGACCTTGCTGCACGTGGCCCCGTGCATCATCATCTAACAACGACGACGCTAACGTACCCTCAGCGCATAAAATCGCTAAGTTCTGGCAGCTTCGTGCAGTCTTGCAGCAAGAAGGGTGCACTCTCGCATTTAGCGATGCAATTCGGGACCGCCGGCAGAGGCTGATTTCAACATATGTCTGCCAGTGCCGCATCTCAGTCGGAGAGACGTGCAAATTCCTTAATCAGGCGATACGTCGAAGGCGTTAGGCAGCGCTTCGGTTGAGTGTCGGCATCGGCCTCGCAGCGGGCCTCCTACTTCGGAACTCAAGCGGTCGAGACGAACCCTCGAGCGGGAGTGATCGACATTCCAACCCTAAAGCGGGAAAACTGCAGGTGACCTCACAAGAATGCACAAATGCCGCGCAACTAGCAAAACTCACGGGCTAATCGGAGCACCAGGGCGGCTAGCTTCAAAGAATGCCGAAACTAGGGAGAGCCCGCAATGAGCGGGCCGAATCACTTTGGCTGGTAAACTTCAAACCTGTTGTGGTCACCACATATCGTATTCAGGTGGAGCTGTCAGGCTGCCAATTGTATTGATGGCTGATAAGGCTAGCTTGAGCGGCGCGCGGATATTCGAGCAGCGACTCGGAAAGCGCAATCGCCCGCAGCATCGCAGGCCGTATCGAGATCGCCTCAGTTTCTAGTTTCATTCTTAGATGAAGCTGGCGGTCTGAAAACGAGACACGATGTCCGGCGCGACCGCTCCAGCAAGTCACGGCGACATTTCCCGAATTGCCCTCACGACGGGTGACGACGGAAAGCGAAAGCCGCAGAAAACTGAGTAACGCTGCGACGTTTCGGCCGCGTCAATAATCGCGTGACAGGCAGCAGGCGGTGGTACCAAGTTCAGCTAGAAACGCCCTATTGGCTTCTTCGCTGCGGTGATTGAACGGCGGCCGACCGTCGATGAGACATGTCCCAAGAGATGATCCAGGGCCACAGTTGATGGCGGATTAAAACACATGGGATTGACTAACCCTTGTTGAGCCAAAATACCGGAGGATATTCCATGCCGATCTACTATCCCGACATCCTGGAGCAGAAGACCGAGCCGCGCATCTTTACCTACGGCGAGAAGGACGTAATGCTGTACGCGCTGGGTATCGGCATGGGTCACGATCCAATGAATGAGCGTGAGCTACCATTCGTGTACGAGAAGGATCTCAAGGTTGCTCCGACCGTTGCCACGGTGCTGGCATCGGCTAGGGGACGGCCAATTAGGCCCGCTGCAGACCAGAAGTCAGGCCTCCGGATTAGTGAACTGAATCTCCTGATGTTGGTCCATGGCGAGCAGAAAGTCGAGCTGCACAAGCCATTGCCGTCGTCCGGCACGATCACAGCCATCAGCCGCACGATCGGCGCTTACGATAAGGGCAAGGAGAGGGGCGCGGTCGTCGTCGACGAGACCGTGTGGACCGACGAAAAGGGCGAGAAGGTGGTCACTCTCACCGGCTCCACCTTCGCCCGCGGCGACGGAGGCTTCGGCGGGCCGGCACAGGGTGCGCCCGAGCCGCACCCAGTGCCGGAACGTAAGCCGGACCTGTCGGCCTTGTTTGATACCCGGGCAGACCAGGCGCTGCTCTATCGGCTGAATGGCGACTTCAATCCGCTTCATTCTGATCCCGAAGTCGCCAAGCAGGCCGGCTTCTCGCGACCGATCCTGCATGGCCTGTGCACCTTCGGCATCACTTGCCGCGCGGTGCTGCAGGAGTTCTGCGATTACGATCCCAAAAGAATCCTGAGCCACCAAGCGCGCTTCTCGGCACCGGTGTTCCCCGGCGATGCTATCACTGTCGATCTTTGGCAAGACCTCAACGTGATTTCGTTCGAGGCCCGCGTAATCGATCGCGGTGTGACGGTGATCAAGAACGGTAAGACCGTGCTGCGCGCCTAGGCGCGCGGCTTCGCAGCGGCGGCTGATTTCCGTCTCCTATCACTCCCCAGCAGAGGTCGGCTGTCAGCTGCGCCATCGACAGGCGATACACCTTCTTGCTCCGCCGCTGGAAGTGACCGCCGCGCTCTACGGATTTTGCTTGAGATGAGTGACGCGGATGCGGATGTTCCTCGTGCGATATCTCGACGAGCGCCACCTTCGAGGCTCGGTACGCATATCTATCACAGCCAAGAGCGCGGCCACGGTCACAGTCGATGCCAGTGGGACTGGCGTCACCGCTGATCGCCATCTGCTTCTTCTCAGAGCTGCGCCTCTAGTTGTCGCGTAGCCCTGATTGAAGAATATCGGCGCAAGGACGGTGACGCGCAGCGTGGAGATCCAACTGTCGGCGCCGATGCGATCGGCCGACTGGGTTGCATCGGATCCCATTATCGTTAGGCAATCACCATTTCGTTCGGCTCCTCGCATTTTCGTCAACGGAGAGAGTGGACTACTGCTTAAAGCTGACTTCCTGAAACGCACGCCACGACCCCGGGAAAGGCCACGGTCGAAATTCGATGTTGTCGCGCCAAGCTAGCGTGATGATTGGGCGGTACGTGGGCACCCCACCCAGCACGTTTTCATGCTTGTAGTGGCCAATCTGCTTGATGAGGTCCACCCGCTTGTCCGGGTTCACCGTCGACTTCAACTCCTCGATCATTGCGTCGGCTTTAGGATCGTCAGTCTGCGAAGTAAGGCCAAAGCCCTTACCAGGAACATAGCTGTGCAGCATGCCTGCCCACGGCTCTGCCGGATCACCCGGCAGGCCGTGACCATACATATTCATCACGATACCATCTAGGGGGCCGGTGGGAGTGCGGAAGAGAAGCTTGAGCCACGCCGAATACTCGAGGCCCTGCACCTTGCAGCTAATGCCGACGGCGCCGAGATACGCAAACACCGCTTCGCCGTACTCCTTCACGTTGGGCTCGCGCGGCGTGATAAGGTTGTAGCACGGGGTCTCGAAGCCGCGCGGATAGCCAGCCTCTGCAAGCAACTGCTTTGCCTGGCGAACGTCGTACGCGTAGGGCTTCAGCGCTGGATCGTAGCCCGTAGAGCCATGCCAAACCTCGGCGTAGCGCTCGCCTTGCCCGAACAGAACGTTCTTGATGATCGCGTCCATATCGATCGCATGAGCAACCGCTTGTCGCACCTTCAGCTTGCTGAAGGGTGACCCGGGCTTGTAGGCCGGAAAATCAATGTAGAGATTGTTCACAGTAGGCGCTGAGAAGGTTTTCACCCCAGGCATCTTCTTGATCTCATCCACAGACGACACCGGTACCGAGTCGATCCAGTCAACAGCCCCCGACTTGAATGCAGCGATCCGGGTCATATCTTCAGGAATGAACTTCAAGACGAGGTTCTTGACCTTCGGTCGTGCGTCCTTGTTCCAGTATTCGTCGAACGCCTCGAACTTCATGTCTTCCTTGATCGAGCGCGACACGAATTTCCACGGACCGGTGCCCACCGGTGCCTTGGCGAAGCCTTCCTCACCTACCTTCTCGAAGTACTTCTTGGGAATCGCCCAGAGCTGAAGGCAGTTCGCTATGTAGTTACCGTCCGGCGCATTAAAATGCAGCTTGAAGTGATGATCATCGACGATCTCGAACTTTTCGACACTCTCCTGAAAGTGGGATAGGCGCGAGATCTTGGGGTCCTTCAGCCGCTCGTAGGCGAACTCGAAGTCCGCAGAGGTTAGCGGGTCGCCATTGTGAAACTTGACGTCCTCACGCAGATATACATCAATGATCGGCTTCTCCGCGGTTCCTTGGACGCTCCATGAGTCCGCAAGCCAGTTCACCGCCTTCAAATCAGGCCCGAACCGGACCAGCTGCTCAAATACTTGCCCGAAAAAATACCAATCCGCGCCAGCAACGGCCTTCGTTGGATCGAGCGCTGTCGGCTCCGCTGCGAGCGCCGCAACAAGCGTATCCTTTGCTTGCACATAAGCCACTGGACTGAGAGCGAACAAGGCGCAAGCCATCGCGGAAACACGAAAATTGATCATCACATCTCCTCGAACAATTTCAACCAATAGCGCTAGGCTATTGCAATTCCGAAGTTGGCCAAGTTCGGTGCAGCACGGCGGTCATTCAAAGCTTCGGAAGCACGACCCCCTCGACGCACGAACTCCTCGCCTAAACTCTAAGCGGTTGATCGAGTGTAAAAGCGACGCAATCCCCTCGAACTCAGGGAATTACTGCAAGATTGGACTGGTTTTGCAAAAATGAGACGGCGAGTATCTGCTGTCAATTAAGTGAAAATTAATCGGGGCCACCGCACTTGGATCGTACATGATCAGCCCCTGTTGCCACTGCATACGTGCTGCATCCGCGCGATTTCGAACAAAGCCGTCCCGATCGCGGTCCACCATACACGCTTCGTTTTGCCCACGTCTGCCAGAGCATGCGCATGAAGTGCACGCGCGGCAGCGCTGGCAGCGTGACCTTGGGCACCTTGCCGCACCAGCTTCGATCTCCTCATGACAGTCGCTGGTGACCAGCTTCACGCAAACAGGCGGTTCACGAAGGTCGGTGCGACGATAGGCAGGTATGGCCGGTCGCCCTTGATGGCGCTGCTTGAGGTCAGCGCACAATCGGCTGACCCGGTTCTTGGACGCGCCGCTCAGGCCCAGCCCCTTGATCAGATCAGATCATCCCCCGAGCGGGTGGAGATCTCGTGCACGTGGGTCTTAGCTGCCGGCACGCGTGTGCCAGGTTGCGGCTATCGATCGGCTCAAGCTTTTTTATCGTGGGAGGCGGCGCTGCGCGCTTCGGCATCGACCTCCATCGAGCGTTGGGCCATCAATTGCATCGTCTGGCGCAGCACACCGATGTGACTTTCCTTTTCGGCGAGATCGGTCGGCCATGGCGGTGTTTGTGATCGTGGGTTCCTCTTCAAGGCTCTAAAGATCAGGTTGCGTTCGCATCCAATCAGATTTCATTTAGCAAGCGGTCTGATTATGTTTGGTCGATTGCCGACTTCATTCGGGCGATGCGCTGGTCACGCAGCTGCGTCCGGCGGACCTTACCAGCATCATCGCGGAGAGGCTCATCGACGAACTCGATGGTGCGCGGATGTTTATAGGTTACGAGCCGCTCCGCCAGATGCGCCAGGAGCTTCTCCTCAGTCAGACCCGCGCGCGGCTGGACGATGGCGTGCACGGATGAGCCCATGTCCTCGTGCGGCAGGCCGACCACAGCACTCGACACCACTAAGGGGTGCTCGTCGATCGCCGCCTCGACTTCGGCCGGATAAACGTTAGCGCCGCCAACCAGAATCATGTCCGTGCGCCGGTCCGCGAGGTAGAGATAGCCATCAGCATCAAAGTAGCCGATATCGCCGAGACTCTCCCAACCACCCGGGAGGGTGCGCGCCATCGCGCCAAGATAGCGATAGGCAGGCGCCGCATCGTTCGGTCGCCGCATGTAGATCTCACCCGTCTCGCCTGAGGGCAGCTCATTGCCATCGGGATCGAAAGCCTTCATATCGCCCACCTTCACGCGACCGACAGAGCCGCGGTGATGAAGCCACTCGCAGCCGGTGATTATGGTATAAGCTATGTTCTCGCTGCCGCCGTACATCTCCATGATCACCTCGGGTCCCAACCAGCCGATGAAGGCCTCCTTGAGCCATGGCGGACAGGGTGCTGCCAAGTGCCAGAGCGTCTTTAGCGTTGAGATGTCATATCGGGTCCACACCTCTTCCGACAATCGCCAGATCCGACTCATCATTGTGGGCACCAGATACACCCAAGTCGCATTGCGCCGCTCGATCTCGGCCAACACCCCCTCGGCATCGAATCGCGGCATCAGCACCAGATGGGCATTGTCGAGCACTGCCTGCATGGCGAAGGCGAAAGGCCCACCGTGATAGAGCGGCCCAGGAATCAGCGCTGTGTCGAGCGGACCCAAGCGCCAGACTGTGGGGCTGTTGGGTGCCGCCGACGTCACACCGCGCGAGCCGGAGAGGATCAGCTTAGGTCGACCGGTCGACCCGCCGGAGGTCAGAGCATATGCAACCGGAGAGACACGCGGCTCAACCGGCCGCTCATCGTCGGATAGCGAAAGCAAGTCGTCGACCGTAACGCGCCGCCGGTCAGTTTCCAAAGCCGGCGACGCTATTACCACCGAGGGCGCAGCGAGATCGACGATGGCGCGCAGTTCGGCGTTCGGTAGTCGAAAGGACACTGGTTGCGGGGTCGCGCCGAGCTTCCAGACACCCCAACAAGCCTCGATGAAGTTGATCCCGTTGGGTAATCCGATGGTGACTAGGTCGCCGGACTTAACACCCAATTTCTCCAGGGCGCGAGCGATGCGGTTGGTCCGCGCCTCTAGCTGGCCGCAGCTGAGGGTGGTCTCCCCGCAAGTGACAGCTGGGGCATCCGGCATCGCCTGGGCGCGGCGGAGCAATTTTTCGCCCAAGGAAATCATGTCTTCTGGCATTTTTCGTTTCGGATTATTTTCGCTTCACCAATGACAAGCCAGCGTCTCGATATCGGATTTCGCCGAAGATCAAAGTCGCCGAACTTCGTCAGACTTACGCAGACTCTCCAAATTTGCACAACTCCATGCAGCGTTGATCGTAGGCACGCACAGGAGAGGAACCGTGATAATTGGATGCTAGCCTATGCTGGCTTAAGTGCCGATCTGGCATGCTCATCGAATTTGACATCGGCATTCAAGGTAGTTCTCAGAGGGAGCTTAAAATCATCCAAAATCGAGGTATTTAGCAGCAAAACATCGCAAACATCCGGTCCCTTGCATGAAATCAGAGCGATGTCTGCTAAAACTTGTTCCTCCATTTTTGGATCAACTGTGCGCCACCGATGTTCACGCCTATGACGTAGTCGCTGATAGCGTGCATGCGGGGCGGAAATGGGTGGACCGTGCGGAAAATCATACAATACGGTCATCGCAGGCCGACTATCGCGAGCCGCTCTGCTGCTCTGACTGCGCAACATTACGTCCGATGGTCAAAGCCGGCTGCAAATGTGACGTGAGCGTCTAAATTTTCCGCAGAGTTGAGTCACGCGCTAATTAGAGGGTGTACTTGATCTCGCAATAAGCCGCTCGCACAGCATTAGCAGCTCTGCGCAAATGGGCTCGTCCTCGATCGCGATATTTCCCCAACACGCTGGCGCTAGGCCCGGCGCTCCCGCTGCACGCGATGCGCGCTTGGCCGATACGCCGCTTCCAGTGCCGCTGCATGGGTGCTTCTACGCCGTAGGGGATTAAATGGCGAGGATCATCCGTAGCAACTTAGCGGGAGCCGCCCTTCACCTTTGCCTGACTGAAACGGCGCTCGCGCATCCCACTAGCGCGTGCAATGCGCGACCAAGCGGACCTCGGAAAGATCATTTGAGAAAGCATAATTGCACGGCGCTGACGCAGAGATTCTTCGCAGAACTCAAGCAAGCGTCGAATTTCGGCGTCGCTGCGTGCCTGAATGCATCAAGCGAGACCGGAACGCTCTCTACATTGCATTTAAGGCGCCTGGGCTTCAACGGCTTGGTCCGGAGTAAATAGAGCTGAAGACAGTTTGTACTGGAACCGACTGATGACCAACAATTTGATTTCCTTGGGCGAGAAGCTCTCCCGACTTGCCCAAATGCAACCCAATGCTCCCGCGGTCAGTTGCGGCGAAGTTACCCTAACTTACGCGGAGTTTGAGGCGCGGACGAATCGCATCGCTCGGGCGCTTGAACTTCTGGGCGTCAATGTGGGTGACCGTGTAGCCATCGGTTTGCCAAACGGGGTCGAGTTCGTTCAGGCTTGCTGGGGCGTGTGGAAAATCGGAGCAACACCAACACCAGTATCCTTCCGACTCACTAACTTCGAATTGAAAGCGATTGTCGACTTGGCCGATCCACGAGTAGTGATTGCCCTGCCTGACATGGAGGCGAGCCGACGAAGGGTTACTGTCGAGGACCTCCTCGCGCTGTGCGACGACGAAGCGTCGGTGGCGACGCGGGTGGCCCCATGCGTGAAGGCTATGACTTCCGGTGGCTCCACGGGTCGACCGAAGCTCATAGTCACTAACTTCCCCGGAGTGACATCCATTGACGTCCCCGCTGCCGGAAAGCTGTCGACGGAAGATCAATGGCGCGTGGGAGCCGGGGATACGATGGTGATACCTGCACCTCTCTATCATGGAGGACCTTTTCTGTCTGCTCAGGAAGGACTGGTCAAAGGCGCCCATGTCGTGCTGATGCCCCGCTTTGACGCCGAACTTGTGCTCGCTGAGATCCAGCGTCGGAGGGCAACGTGGACATATCTTGTTCCGACAATGATGAACCGCATTTGGCGGCTTCCGGAAGAAGTTCGAGCCCAATATGACGTATCTTCATTGAGAACGCTCTGGCACTTAGCTGCACCCTGCCCGCCGTGGCTAAAGGAAGCTTTCATTCGCTGGTTGGGGCCCGAAGCGATTCTGGAGCTCTATGGCGGCAGCGAAACTCAAGTTTGGACAAGAATTACTGGATGCGAATGGCTCGAACACCGAGGTTCCGTTGGACGTGTGCTCGGCGGGGAGATCATTGCTGTCGGCCCTGACGGAAACAAATTGCCGGTCGGCGAAGTCGGGCAAATCTACATGCGCGGCCCCTTGGGCTTACCTGCACGCTATACGATCCTAGGCGCGCCGCCACCTGTCGGTCTTCCGGGGGGCTGGGAAACCTTGGGTGACATTGGCTATTTCGATGCTGACGGGTACCTCTATCTTGTCGACAGACTCACTGACATGATTCTGGTCGGAGGCGCTAATGTGTATCCCGCTGAAGTCGAAGCCGCGATCGACGAGCACCCACTAGTGCTGTCGAGCGCCGTGGTAGGCTTGCCAGACGAGGACATGGGGTCGACCGTTCACGCCATCGTTCAGGCTCGCCCGGGGCTGACCCAAGACACGTTACTGGCGCACCTCGAGCACCGGCTGGTGGGCTACAAACGCCCGCGAACATTTGAGTTCGTGGATGAGCCTCTTCGCGATGACGCGGGAAAGGTTCGTCGGACCAAGCTGCGTGATGAACGAATTGCGCGAACGAAGTTGGCTGCTAACCAGGGCTAAGCAGCTTGGATCTTACAACCGCGCTGCGGAAGTATGCCCGAACAGTTATCAAAGTAAGGACGACATCGACCCATGCGGAAAATTTTGATCGCCAACCGCGGTGAGATCGCCATTCGCATAGCGCGCACAGCCGCCGATCTCGGCATCACCAGCGTCGGCGTGTTCGCAAATGACGATGCAGATGCGCTTCATGTGAAGGTGGTGGATGAGGCGCGCAGTCTGGGCTCCGACGGTGTCGCCGCATATTTGAATACTGAACAAATTCTCAAAGTTGCCGCCGAAACGAACTGCGAGGCTGTTCATCCTGGATACGGATTCCTGAGTGAAAGCGCCGACTTCGCGCGATCGTGTGAGCGGGCTGGTCTGATTTTCGTGGGGCCCACACCCGACACTCTGGATTTGTTCGGCGATAAGGCGGCCGCGCGCCGCGCGGCTAAGGCGTGTGGAGTGCCGCTGCTGCCTGGACTAGATCGCGCGATCACATTGGAAGAGGCCGATCGCTTTCTCCGCGACCTCGGGGAGGGCCGCGCCGTCATGCTGAAGGCGATCGCCGGCGGCGGCGGACGGGGCATGCGCCCAGTCGAACGCGTCGAGGACCTGCCCGAGGCTTTTCAGCGCTGCGCCTCAGAAGCATTGTCCGCGTTTGGATCTCCGGATTTATACATTGAAGAGCTCTTTCCCAGAGCGCGCCACATTGAGGTGCAGATACTGGGGGACGGCCGAGGCGGGATTCGGCACCTGTGGGATAGGGAGTGCAGCCTTCAACGGCGCCGCCAGAAGCTCGTCGAGGTAGCGCCCGCCTTTGGCCTCGATGACAACGTCCGCGGTGAGATTTTCGATGCGGCGGTGCGGCTTGCAAAGCATGCCAACTACCGCGGCCTGTGCACCATGGAGTTTCTGATCGATGCGAGCTCGACCGACGCGAAACGCTTCGTGTTCATGGAGGCGAACCCGCGGATACAGGTCGAACATACCGTCACTGAGGAGATCCTAGGATTGGATCTCGTGGAGGCCCAGCTGCGCGTCGCAGCCGGTGCAAGCCTGCAAGACCTCGGGCTGTCTGCAAACTCGGTGTCGCCCAGAGGGGTCGCCGTCCAACTCCGCGTCAACATGGAACGGATGGCGCCCGACGGCTCAAGTCGGCCGACCGGAGGCGTGATTGACGTCTACGAACCGCCGAGCGGTCCCGGAGTGCGTACCGACGGCTTTGGTTATGCTGGGTACGCGACCAGCCCGCGATACGACAGCTTGCTTGCGAAGGTGATCGTCCACGGCCCCACTCTTAAGGCCTCAGTTGCACGCGCCCGGCGGGCCCTAAGCGAATTCAGAATTGAAGGTGTTGAGGTCAACATTTCCTTGCTACAGGCTCTGCTTAAGAGCAATGCACTTGAGAAACGCGAAATACATACACGTTATATCGATGATCACATTGCAGAATTGTTGGTGTCGCCACCGGACCTCCAGCGATATTTTTCCGACACTGACAACGATGTGAACGCCGCTGGCGCGGTCGTCGATCCCGACGATCCGCTCGCTGTGTTGTCGCTTCGTCGAGAGCGCGGGGCGCAACAGAGCGGCGCTGCTGCTAAGACGCCGGGCCCGACGGGGGCGATCGTAATCGGCGCGCCTATGCAGGGCACCGTCTCCACGTTGCAGGTGGAGGTTGGTCAATCCGTGCGGGTCGGGCAGCCCATGCTCGTCATCGAAGCCTTGAAGATGGAGCACGTGATCCCCTCGCCCGCTAGCGGCGTGGTGGTTGGCATCCCGGCGCGCTCAGGGGTCGCCATATTGGAAGGGGCACCCCTCGTCTTTATTGAACCAGCTGAGGTTGGGGATCGCGAGGCCATCGAGGAAACCGCCGAAGATCTTGACTTCGTCAGGCAGGATCTCGCGTTGGCGAGGCACCTTCACACGCTGACGGGTGACGAAGAGCGGGCGGCGGCGCGGGCAAAGCGCCACGCTAAAGGAAAGCGAACCGCTCGGGAGAATATCGACGATTTGTGCGATGCAGATACGTTCTTAGAGTATGGCCCGCTCGTGGTTCCTTCTCGACAACATGGAGAAACTCGAGAAGACCTCGAGGCCAAGCTGTCAAAGGCGCCCGCAGATGGCTTGGTGATGGGGATCGGTCGAGTGAATGGCGACCTTTTTGGTGCGGACCGATCGCGCTGCGCCATTTTGTCCTATGACTATTCTGTCGTCGCTGGCACCCAAGGCAACAAAGGGCACGAGAAGACGGACCGAATGCTGGAGATGGCGCGGGATACCACGCTGCCCGTGGTCTTCTTTACAGAGGGCGGAGGCGGGCGCCCGGGCGTTTATCCCGGAGAGCCTCCGCCGCCGCCCACGACGGCGGGCGGGTTGAAGTACGCGAGCTTTCGGCACATGGCCCGTCTATCAGGACTGGTACCGGTCGTCGGCATTGTGTCCGGGAACTGCTTTGCGGGGAATGCCGTCGTGCTGGCGCTTTGCGACGTCATCATCGCCACCCGCGATACGACGATGGGGATCGGCGGCCCGGCGTTGATCGAAGGGGGTGGACTTGGCCGCTTCACAGCGAAAGAGGTAGGCCCCGTCGAGATCCAAGAGCCGAACGGCGTCATTGATATCGTCGTCGAGGACGAGGCCGAGGCGGTGCAAGTCGCTAAGCGTTATCTCTCGTACTTCCAGGGCCGCCTAAACGATTGGAAAGAGCCGGACCAGCGAATCCTCCGGCACGCGATACCGGAAAATCGGCGCGCGCCCTACGACGTTCGGAAGATCATCCGAACTTTAGCCGACGAAGGTTCCATGCTTGAGCTGCGCCCTCGCTTCGGGTTGGCGATGGTGACAGCGATGATTCGGGTGGAGGGACGGCCTCTCGGTGTCATCGCCAACAACTGTCTATCTCCGACGGGGGGCGCAGTGGATTCGGACGCCGCCGACAAGGCCGCCCGCTTCATGCAGCTGTGCGATGCTTTCGATATCCCGATCCTTACGATGCTCGACGTGCCAGGCAATATGGTGGGACCAGAGGCGGAGAAAACGGCGACGCTCCGCCATTGCGCCCGACTGTACGTCACCGGCGGCAACCTCTCGGTTCCAATTTTCTCGGTGGTCTTGCGTAAAGCCTACGGCCTCGGCGCTATGGCGATGACAGGGGGCGACTTGCAGATTCCACGGTTTGTTGTTTCCTGGCCGACTGGGGAATTCGCCGACATGGGCCTGGAGGGCAAGGTCAAGCTCGGCCGACGCGCCGAGCTCGCCGCGATCGAGGACGTCGCAGAGCGTAAGGCGCGCTACGAGGAGCTGCTGGGGCAGGCCTACGAATGGGCTCGCGCCGTCAATGGAGCGTCAGTTTACGAATTTGACGACTTGATTGATCCTGCTGATACGCGCCGGTGGATCGCCGCTGGTCTCGAATGCACCCCCGCTGTGCCGCTGCGCACGGGCAAGAAGCGAGCCTTCATCGACACGTGGTGAGGGCCGTTCGCCGAGTTGTTCCGACAGCAGCGCGGTTTGAAATCGGGGCTTTGCTCCCCAAATTGTGTTGAGGTGTGCGCGTCGGAGCTGGCCCAAGCGGACGCCATAGCTGCGGCCGGTAATCGGGGCTGCGGTACCAGCGCCGTTTCAACGGGCATCAGGCGGCGCGTTGCGTTCCAGCGCTCGGCGAGCGTCCGGGGTGGACAGCTCTCCACATCATCGTCGAAGCCGGCTTCTTGATCCGTACCTCTCGGTGAGCCTTTCCAACTACCTGGCTAGGTGCCACCGAAGAAAGCGCGATGACGATGGGAGCATATCCGGGAACGCAACGCGAGCACGTGCGGGCCAACTTCGTCACCGAAGAGGAAAGGCATTCCACGGAATGTCGGCGGCCCGCTCACTGTGTCGATCTAGTCCGTGTCGCCTGCCGCCAGCCGAGCCGCTCGTCGACTTCGCGGCGCCTGGCGTTGAAATGCCGCCTCAAGTCCAACGAAAGCGTGGCGGGGGGACGCGGCTCCTGTCATTTCTTCTGTGGGCGCCGCCTCGTCAGTGCTTGCGGTTGACGTAAGCGACTTCGAAGTCCGCCAAGGTAGACAATTAGAGCCTCCCATAGCTGGGGTCACGATACTCGCCGTGAATGCCAGAGACTTGTTCAAAAGCCAAAATGCGCCTCGGAATCGGGGGTTTCTGCAACGTCGGTCTTCCAGCCATCCACAAACGGCCGCTCCTTGCTGGTGCGCGTCGGCGAGGGCGGCCCCGAGCTTACGCCTGCAGGAGTCCAGTCTCTGGTATCAGCCGGGTCGATCACGTCATCGATCTCGAACATCGATGCTGTGTTGACCGCTTTTCCACGCTCGTACCGTTCCGCGACCAAGCGGTTAAAGGCGAACAACCGTTCCGCGGGATAGGCCGTCCGCCAGGGTCGTTTCGATCAATTTCTCCAGAGGCGTCGTGGTCCGCCGTACGGCAACGACCAGTGCACCGTCCTCGTGAAACGCACCGGGATGACGAGGTTATCGGTGTTCTCGCGGGTCGTGCGCCGGTTCGTCCGGCGGCATCTCGCGACTGTGTCGGGCCGGTTGATATGCCTGATCTTGGCATGCTGTTCCAACACTTCTGCGAGACCTGGCCGGACTTCCATCGAGATCGATCTCATGATCATCCTCGGACGCATGTCCGGCGTCGTCGCTCGGCTCGACGTACGCCAGTGGATGGCCTTCGGGGATCGCGTCGCCAGTTGCGATCCTCAGCGGCTTCAGGCATCCACCGATCGTAGCTTTGATCACGCGCTGCTTCTCCATCGCCTCCATCACGAGGATCTGCTGACCTGTGCGCAGCAGATCGCCCTCGTCGACGCTGATCCAGACGACTTGCATTGAAGCCAACAGCAGTACGGTGTCGCTCGGCCCGGCCAGACCATTGTGATCCTCCCCGGACGGTCACTTCAAACTCCCCCACCTGTGGTCGCGCAAACTCCCCCACTTGTGGAGCAGGACGAGAGGTTATTAGGTTGACTGGGTTTTGCGTGCAAGGGCCTCGGCAGCTTCCTTGAGGCGG
>NZ_JBVUBB010000056.1:0-31221 GCF_055791185.1 Bradyrhizobium ingae | reverse complement strand
CCCCCCCCCCCCCCCCCCCCCCCCCCCCCCCCCCCCCCCCCCCCCCCCCCCCCCCCCCCCCCCCCCCCCCCCCCCCCCCCCCCCCCCCCCCCCCCCCCCCCCCCCCCCCCCCCCTTCTAGTCGTCGGCAGCGTCAGATGTGTATAAGAGACAGGGGCGGGACCGGCGGGAGCGGCGGATTCGGTGGCGGTGGTGGCGCCGCCGGATACGGGTCAGCGAGCGGCGTGGGTGGCCAAGGTGGCTTCGGCGGTGGTGGCGGATCGGGTCCCACCGCAGGCCAGGCCGGGTTCGGCGCCGGTGATGGAGGCTCGGCCGGAGGCGGCGGTGGCGCGGCCATGGGCGGCGCTGTCTTTGTCGCTAAGGGCGGCACGCTGACCATCAACGGCAGCGGCAGCACCACGGGCAACACTGTGACGGGTGGTTCAGGCGCCAACACTGGCTCCGCGTTCGGCTCGGGCTTTTTCGTGCAGGGCTCGGCTTTGACCTTCGGCGCCGGCAATTTCACCCTCTCCGATGTAATCGCCGACCAGAACGGCTCCGGCGGCAGCAGCGCCGCGGACGGCTTTGGGGGCACAGGCGGGCAGAGCTCGATCACCAAGAGCGGCGCGGGCGTGCTGACGCTCTCCGCAGCGAACTACTATGGCGGCGGCACCACCATCAACGAGGGCTCAACACTTGTCGTCGGTGACGCCCATGCGCTCGGTACCGGTACGTTGACGCTCAACGGCGGCGCGACCGGCGTCACAGTCACTTTCAATGGCAGCTACACGATTGGCAACAACATCGTTGCGACCGGAGATCCCATCTACAACATTCTCACTGGCAGCACAGTCAACCTGACGGGTGTGCTGTCCGGCTCCGGCGACGTCGTCGTTAACGAAGCGAGCGGCTATGCCGGCACGCTTATCCTCTCTGGCGCGAATACCTACACCGGCCCGACCGTTGTGGACGCCGGCACCCTGCAAGCCGGCTCGACCAGCGCCTTCGGCAGCAACTCCGCGGTCACGGTCGCGAGCGGAGCGATGCTCGATCTCGCCGGCTTCTCCAATTCGCTCGGCTCGCTCGCCGGCGCCGGCACCGTCACCAACAGTGGTGGCGCTGCAACGCTGACCACCGGTGGCGACGACACGTCTACGGCTTTTTCTGGAGCGATCCAGAACGGCGCAGGATCACTTGCGCTGACGAAGGCCGGCACCGGCTTGCTGCTGCTCTCGGGCATCAACACCTATACCGGGGCGACGACCGTCAGCGGCGGCACGTTGCAGGTCGACGGATCGATAGCGTCATCCAGCCAGGTCACTGTCCAGAGCGGCGCGGCGCTCACCGGTAGCGGCACGGTCGGCGCGACTGTCATCGACGGCGGCGCCATCTTTGCGCCGGGCAATGGTACGGCGGGGACGTCGATGGTCGTGAGCGGCAGCCTCGCCCTCGCATCCGGCGCCGTCTATCTGGTTCAGGTCAGTCCCTCGGCAGCTTCGTTCGCATCCGTCGCCGGTGTGGCGACACTCGGCGGTGCGACCGTCGACGCAGTCTTCGCAAGCGGCAGCTACATCTCCAAGCGTTACACCATCCTGACCGCCAGTGGTGGGGTCAGCGGCACGTTCGGGTCGCTGGTCACGATCGGTTTGCCAAGCAATATCAGAAGTGTCGCGTTGAGCTACGATGCCAACGACGCCTATCTGGACGTTGCCCTGAATTATTCGATTCCGTCCGGGCTCAACGGCAATCAGCAACGCGTCGGCAACGCACTGACGAGCTTCTTCAACACCAATGGTGGAATAGCCGCAGTCTACGCTGGGCTGACTCCGGCCGGTCTGACGCAAGCCGCTGGCGAATCGGGAACGGGCTCGCAGCAGACCACGTTTGCCGCGATGACCCAGTTCATGGGCCTGCTCACCGATCCCTTCGCACAGCGGGATGGCGGGCCGGGATCGGCCAGCGGCATGACCGGCTTTGCGGACGAAGAGCAGGCAAACGCCCATACCGGGCGCAAACGAATCGATGCGTTTGCCATGTTCGCCAAAGCGCCGCCGCAGACCCTCGAGCCGCGCTGGAGCGTATGGGCTGCGGGCTTTGGCGGATCGCAATCGACAGCCGGCAATGCGACGGCCGGCTCGGACGACACCACGAGCCGTGTGTTTGGGACCGCCGTCGGGGCCGATTACTCGGTCTCGGCACATACGTCAGTCGGCTTTGCGCTGGCCGGCGGCGGGACCAATTTCATCGTGGCCAACGGCGGCTCCGGTCGCTCCGACTTGTTCCAGGTCGGCGCCTATCTGCGCCACAGCGACGGCCCTGCCTATATATCCGCGGCGCTGGCCTATGGTTGGCAAGATATCACCACCGATCGCACCGTGACGATCGCCGGCGCCGATCATCTCCGCGCCGAGTTCAACGCGAATGCATATTCCGGCCGCCTCGAAGGCGGTTATCGCTACGTTGCGCCGTGGATCGGCGGAATCGGCCTGACACCCTATGGTGCGGCGCAATTCACGACATTCGATCTACCGGCCTATGCCGAGCAGGTCGTTTCCGGCGCGGCCGCGTTTGCATTGAACTACTCTGCCAAGAGCGTGACGGATACCCGCGGCGAGCTCGGCCTGCGCAGCGATAAATCCTTCGCGATGCAAAACGGCGTGCTGACGCTACGCGTGCGTTTTGGCTGGGCGCATGATTTCAATCCGGATCGTTCGATCGGCGCAACCTTCCAGGCGCTGCCCGGCGCGAGTTTCGTCGTCAATGGCGCCACGCCAGCGCGCGATTCCGCGCTCACCACCGCCTCGCTCGAGATGAAATGGATGAACGGCTGGTCAGCGGCGGCGACGTTCGAGGGCGAGTTCTCGAACGTCATGCGTGGCTACGCTGGCAAGGGCGGCGTTCGCTACGCCTGGTGAGCGGTCGATCTCCTCACGCACTCTTCGCCGGCCATGGCACGACCTGGCCCGACATCACCAGCCGGTCGCGGCCGCTGTCCTTGGCGGCGTAGAGCGCGCGGTCGGCGGCCGCCACCAGCGCGTTGCAATCCGTCGCGGTCTGCGACGGAAGCCCCGTCGCAGCGCCCAGGCTCACCGTGACCAGCCGCGACGGCGGATTTTGCGCATGGAGCATCGCGAGCTCGTGCAGCGCTACGCGAACTTCCTCGCCGATCCTGGCGCAGCCGTCGGCGCCGGTGTTCGGCAACAGCAGAGCGAATTCCTCGCCGCCATAGCGTGCCGCGAGGTCGGCCGGCCGCCGTGCATGCGCGGCTAGAATCTTGCTCAGCGCGCGCAGGCAGCCGTCACCGGCGAGGTGTCCGTAATGGTCGTTGAACTTCTTGAAATGATCGACGTCGATCAAGAGCAGCGAGAGCTGCGTGCCGTCGCGGCGGGCGCGTGCCCATTCCTCCGCAAGCCGCTCGTCGAATGTGCGGCGGTTGGCGAGTCCGGTCAGGCCGTCGGTCGTCGCCAGCGAGGCGAGCCTGTCCTGGAGGTCCTTCTGCTCGGTCACATCTCGCATGATCGCAACGACGCCGTCGATCTCGCCGGTGTCGGACGCGCGCGTCACGTGCAGGGCCGACTCGGCCCAGATCTCGCCTTTCTCGCGGTGGCGCTGGCGATAGACGAAACGCGCCTCCTCGGCCTGGCCGTTCTTCAGCGCCGAAATCGCCTGCTCGACCCGCTCCATGTCGTCCGGATGGATGCCCGCCACGGCCGAGTTGCCCAGGAGCTCGTCGGACGACCAGCCGAGGATGCGCACGCTCGATGGAGATACGTACAGCAGCCGGTTATCGAGTCCGATCCGGGTTACCAGGTCACTGGATTGCTCGGCGAGCAGGCGGAAGTGGGCTTCCTTGGCGACCAGGGCCAGCGCCAAGCGCTGCCGCTGCAGGAGCTGACGGACCAAATAGAAGCCGATCGCGGCGATCAACAGGACGAGGCCGACGACGTAGGTCATTCGCACGACGGCCGCCCGGCGCCAGGGGGCCAGCACGTCATCCTGCGACTTGCTCGCGAGCACCATCAGGGGGTGTTGATCGCTTCGTTGATAGTAACTCAAGCGCTGCACGCCATCGAGCGGCGACTTGAAATAGTAGACGGCGGCTGCGGGCCGGCTGCTCCATTGTTTGAACAATGGCGCATCGGACAAGTCGCGTCCGACATAGCTTCCGCTCTCGTCGTGGCTGCGCGCAAGCATGATGCCGTCCGTGTTGAGCAGCGACGCCGAGCCGTTCGCTCCGACATCGAATCGCTCGTAGAACTTGACGAAATAGGCGACGTCGATCGTGACCAGGGCGACGCCGGCGAAACTGCCGTCAGGATGGTTGAAGCGGCGCGATGCCGTGACGATCCACTGGCCGCCCGAACGGCTCCTGATCGGCCGGCCGATCAGGGTGCTGCGGTCCATCGAGGCACGATGACGCTGAAAATACTCGCGGTCGCTGTTGTTGAACTTGGAAAAGTCGATCTGCTCGGTCGTGGCAAGCCATCGGCCGGTCTCGTCATAGACGAAGATGCCGCGGATGCGATCCGATGATTTGCGGGTGGGCAGGTAGGCCTGGAGCTTTGAAATCGTGTCAGGTCCCGTCCCATCGAGCTCGAGCCGATGGACGAGGCCGACCAGGAGTGTATCGGCAAGCTCGAACGTGTCGTCCGCATGCTGCGCCAGCGCGTGGGCGAGATTGGCAACGTCCACTTCGGCATTCCCGAGCTCGGCGTTGCGCGTCTCCCATTCACGCCAGCCGCTCAAGGCCAGGATGGCGGCGCAGATCAGCACCACGAATCCCGCCGCCCAAAACGGGAGGCGGGTCTTGCCGAGTTCGCCGCGGCTCGAGGGCATCCGGTTTGCTCCAATTCGGGGCAAACCTCTCACCATCGCCTTAACGGCTTGTTGCATCATCCGCGCTGATTGCGCGGAAGTCCGTACTCGATCGGAGAACGCCAGGATATTTCGACGGATTATCGTGGGACGATGTTAACCACGCTGCCGCTCGTGCAGCAGCAGTGCCTCTTGTCCCCCACTCATGCCTCGAGCGTGAAGCCGACGCGCAGCGTGACCTGGTAGTGGCGCACGGTGCCGTTCTCGATATGGCCGCGTGTCTGCACGACCTCGAACCATTTCATCTCGCGGATGGTTTTTGCGGCACGGCTGATCGCGTTCTGGATCGCGTCCTCGATCGACTTTTCCGACGATCCGACCAGTTCCAGGATCTTGTAGACGTGATCCTTGTCTTGAGCGGGCATGACGAACCTCCATGAATAGCGGCAGGGCGTAGCGGCGGGGCGCAAGTCAGGATTTCCGTCGAAAGAGACTAAACTGCGCCTGAACGAAGTCCAAGGGTCAACGCAAGTGAACGCCCAGCCTGCCCGCAGGTTTCTAGTCCTGCACATGGAGGGCATTGCGCGGCAGGTGACCCGTGCCGCCGTCATGAATGGCTGCCTCGTTGCGCAACATCCACCGCAGCAGCAGCGCGAGCACCGCCATCAAGGCAAAGCCGGCCATGGCCGGCGCTGCCAGTTGACCCGACCCCTGCGTCGACAGCACGAGCCCATAGGCGCCTGCGAGCAGGATCAGCCCGTACATCATGCTGCGTTCGCGCGGCGGCGCGATGTGGACAAGATCTGGAAGCGCGAGCGCGAGACCGATGCCCAGCACCGGCAGGTCGTAGTCATAGGCATAGGGGCTGATCATCACCGAGGCCATCGCGGTGACGCCGAGCGCGAGGTTCGGCGAGGGCCCGCGCAAGGCGCCGAGCACGACCGCAAGCAGGGCGAGCACGGCGACGGCGATATGTCCCCAAATGGCGCCCATGGCGGGCATGCCTGCCGTGTGCAGCGCCGCATAGGCCGAGATCATCCGAAAGAGCTGGTAAAAGCCCTGGTCGAGATAGCTCGCCGATTCCCGCACCGAGCCTGCGAATGCGGACCATATCTCAGGGCCGAAAATCAGCGTGCAGACCAGCGAGCTTATCAGCACCATCGCTGCCGCAGCGGCGATCGCCGCGAAGCGACGCGTCACCATGAGATAGACGGCCGCGGCGATAGCGAGATGCGGCTTGATGACCATCGCGCCGAGCGCAAGCCCCGCAAGCACCGGGCGCTTCTGCAAGGTGAGACAGAACAGGCCGATCAGCGCGCCGGTGAGAAACCCATTCTGGCCGCAGCCGATCGTGACCGCGAGTGCAGGAAAGGAGACGATCAGGATCAGCGCGAGACTCTCACGCGCGATCGCGCGCAGCGCGAGGAGATAGAGCGCGAGCGTTGCCGAGGTGAACAGCAGATACGCTGCACCGACCGGCAGCAAGGCGAGCGGCGCGAGCAGCAGGTCGAATTGCGGCGGGTAGGTCCAGGGCATCATGCCGGTCGTGCCGCCGGCCGCATCCGCCTGCAACTTGCCAAAAGTCGCGAGCCGGTAGACCTCGCCGACGTCGCCGAGCCAGACCCGCTGCGCCACGATGTGAAACGCGTCGAAATCGGCAAGCTCGCGCGAGTGCCAGGGACCGAGGCGGGCAAACCAGAACGTTTTGAAGGCAACGAGCGCCGCCAGCGCGGCCAGGATGACGCGCACGTAGATGGCGCGCCTCGAGGGCGCCCATTGAAGCCGCTCCAGTATTTCGGCGAGCATGATGATTTCGGACCTACGCGATGACGTGCCGGTTCTTGCACCGCCATTCAGGGCCGAGATTGCCGCGACAGGCTTAAGGGACGGTAACGAACCCGAAAGGATTCGAAGCTGCGGCCCGCTTCCGGGCGGGACCGGCGGTCGCACGCGAGGATGAAGGACCCGAGGCGCCGTGGAGCTCGGGGGTGAGCTTACGCTTCACGCTTGATGGACGGTATCGGAGGAGAAGTGCACTTCCAGAATCGCGATGAGCCGGGAACGGTGAGTCCAGGCGATCATCGTCGTTAACGAAATGCTGACGTAAATGATCAGGCGCACAACGACGCAAATCCGCGATTAAGCTCTTGATTGTATCGGGAGGGCAGATGCGATGGCTGCGCTGTCATGGGCTGCGCCTTTGACCGTGGGAGTGCTCTGTGACGATTGCCATGAATCATTGTGATAGTTTGAACGAGGCGGACGGGTTGCGATCTGCGCGCTCGGGCGCCGGTGCATGCGCTCGGCCTTCTACCCTGGCCGTGCTGTTCTGGTTGTTGCTGTTCGCGGCAGAGCTCGTCGCGTGTCTGATGCAGTGCGATTTCAATCTCGTATTCTCGCTCGACGATCCGTATATCCACCTTGCGGTCGCCGACCAAATTCTCTCCGGCGGATATGGTGTCAACGCGGGTGAATATTCATCGCCAAGTTCATCGATCATCTGGCCATATATCCTAGCGGTGACCGAAGCGCTGCGTCTTGGTGCGTTTGGCCCGCTACTGATCAATGCCGCTGCCGCGTGTGCGACGGTGTTTGCCGTCCTGCGTCTTCTGGAGGCGGGGGGACTGTTCGATGGCGCTAGTGAGCATTCGTTCAAGCTCCTGATCCCGTTGCTTCTCATTTTCAACATCAGCGCCGTCGCGCTGCCCATGACCGGCATGGAACATAGCGTTCATGTGTGGGCGTCCATCGTGACCTTTGCCGGCCTCGTAGCGTCGGCGCGCGGATGCGCGCCAACGCGCCTGCATTTTATCGCTCTAGTGCTGCTTCCCCTTATCCGCTTCGAAGGAACCGCATTTGCCTGTGCGGCGATTGCCGGCTTTGCGCTACTTGGCCAGCGGCGCTTTGCCGCGAGCGCTGCGCTTGTCATCGCTGTTAGCCTGTCGGGCTATTTCGCGCTGATGGCGTCACGTGGGCTGCCGCTGCTGCCGAGTTCTGTCTTGCTGAAGGGCTACCTCGCGAATCTCGATGATTCCGCCAGCAAAGTCCCTGCAATTGTCAAAAACATGATGCGGAGCATTGCGACCTTTTATGGCCTGCGGCTCATTCTGCTCGGTCTTGCCCTTGCCGGCTGCGCCTTCTGGATGCGTGCCGACCGCAAGGCTCAGATCGTCTGCCTCGTCGCGATTGCGGCCATTGGCGCGCATCTGGTGTTCGGCCAATATGGTTGGTTCAACCGGTATGAGGTTTACATCATGGCGCTCGCGGCGACCGCGCTGCTGTGGGCCGCCGCGCAGATCAGGCCGCAGTTGCGTGTGTTACAGTGGTCCTTTGCAAAGGTCGCGCTGGTCCTTGGGCTCGGCATGGCCGCGATGCCTTATGTGACAACCGCGGTAGTCACGCCATTTGCGGCGAGCGATATCTACGAGCAGCAATACCAAATGGCCCGCTTCGCCCAGTCGTTCTACAAGCGTGCGGTTGCGGTCAACGATCTCGGCCTCGTAGCTTACGGTAATCCCCACTACACTCTGGACCTTTGGGGGCTTGGTTCAGAGCAGGTGCGTAAGGCCAGAACCGCCGGACAGTACGGACCCGCAGAGATGGCAGCTCTCGCAAGAGATCACGGCGTTGGCCTCGTGATGGTCTATGACGCCTGGTTCCCGAAAGGTGTGCCGTCGAGCTGGAAGAAGGTCGCCGTCCTGCGAACGGCAGTCGTGACCTTATCGCAGCGAAATGTCTCCTTTTACCGCACGCCATTGGCCGATGAGGCTGAAGTGACCTCAGCGCTTCAGGCATTCAAGGCGACAATTCCGCCGCGGGATAGCCTGGACATCACCGGATCGTAACATCGCCAAGTCAGATGTCGCGTCCGGCTCGCGGAACGGTAATGAAACCGGAAGGGGGTCTTGAGGCCGCGAGCCGCTTCCGGACGGCACTAGCGACCGCGCGCGCGAGCCTCACGCGCCAAGCGCTCTGCCCTCAGCCTTTCCATGTTCGAATACAGGGCCTTCTGCGCGGCTTCATGGTCACGCATCGCCTGCTCCGCTTCGGCGCGTCGCGTCTCGTCGCGAGCCTTCCGCTGTTCGGGGGTGAGAATGCGGGGGGAATGTGCCGGGGTTTCATTTGTCATAACCGACAACGCGGTGGACGTTGAAAAGTTCCGCAATGGGCAACCTTACGGGCAATGCACCCGCAGTTTGGCGACGGAACCGATCAGGTGCACAACCGCAGCAAGCTACCGTTAAACGTTTGATTGTAGTGCTGAATACGTAATGAGTGACTGGGGCGGGCTGCCATGCGCCGCTGGACTCTCGCGGGTCTGTCGAACCACGAGATTAATGACGGGAAGGGCACCGTGACGATTGCCGTGGGTCAAGACGATCGCCTAAACGGAACGAGCCAGCCGGCGTCTGCTGGCTCGGCGGCGCGGATCTGGCCGCGTCCCTCGACCGTGAGCGTGCTGCTGTGGCTGGCGTTGTTTGCAGCGGAGCTCGTTACGATCGCCATGCTCTGCGATTTCAATCTCGTCTTCTCGCTCGACGATCCTTATATCCATCTTGCCGTCGCCGATCAGATTCTCTCGGGCGGCTATGGCGTCAATGCGGGCGAATATTCTTCGCCGAGTTCCGCCATTGTCTGGCCGTACCTGCTTGTGCCTGTCGAAATGCTGCATCTTGGAGCATTCGGCTTGCTCCTGATCAATGCCGCGGTGGCGTGTGCAACGGTGTTCGCGATCGTGCGTCTCGCAGAGACGGGTGGTCTTTTCGGCGGCGCGGGCGAGCGGCCGTTCGCCTATCTCATCGCACTCATCGTGATCTTCAACGCCAGCGCCGTCGCGCTTCCTATGACAGGCATGGAACATAGCCTTCATGTCCTGGCATCAGTCGTGACCTTCGCCGGTCTGGTGGCCGCGGCGCGCGGCGGTTCGCCGACGCCGGTGCACTTCGTCGCATTGGTATCGCTGCCTTTCATTCGCTTCGAGGGTGCCGCGCTCGCTTGCTCGGCGATCGTCGGCTTTGCGTTGCTCGGGCAGCGCCGCTTTGCTGCGCGCGCGACGTTTGCAATCGCGATCGTTGGAGCCGTGTATGCCGCGTTGATGACGTCGCGAGGCCTGCCGTTGATCCCGAGTTCGGTGATGCTGAAAGCGCAGTTGGCGGCGGATGCCAATCCGCACGCCGACACGATCGCCGAATCCATCCTCAGCGTGATCCGTGCCGTGACGACCGCTTACGGTCTACGGCTGCTCATGCTCGGTGTCGCGCTTGCCGTGACGTGTTTTTGGCTGCGGTCCGATCGCAAGGCCACGATCGTCTGTCTGGTCGCTCTCGCTGCCATTGGTGCGCATCTCGTGTTCGGACAGTACGGTTGGTTCAACCGGTATGAGGTCTACATCATGTCGCTCGCGACGACTGCGCTTTTGTGGGCGGTCGCGCAAGTCAAGCCAAAACTCGGGGCGCGGCAATGGAGTTTTGCCAAGGTTGCGCTGGTGCTGATGCTGGGTGTGGCTGCGCTCCCGTATGTGACGATCGCGATGGCCACGCCGTTCGGCGCGCGCAGCATCTACGAGCAACAATATCAAATGGCTCGCTTCGCGCAGTCCTTCTATGGGCACGCGGTCGCGGTCAATGATCTCGGCCTAGTCGCTTACAGAAACAGGAACTACGTGCTCGATCTTTGGGGTCTCGGTTCGGAAGAGGTGCGCAAGGCAAGGCGCGCGGGACAGTATGGGCCCGAAACGATGGCCGCACTGGCCAGCGATCACGACGTCGGCCTCGTGATGATTTATGATGCTTGGTTCCCGAAAGGCGTCCCATCGGGCTGGATCAAGGTCGCCGTCCTCCACTCGCAGGCGGTGACCGCGGATGAACCCGATGTCTCCTTCTATCGCACGCCATCGGCAAATGCCGCCGAACTCGCCTCGGCCCTTCTGGCATTCAAGGCGACCCTGCCGCCGCGCGTCAGGCTGGAGATCCCTGTACCCTAGCGGGTGAGCTCGAAGTCAGCGGCCGGCCCGCGCTTGCGCGTCAGCTCCACCACCGCGCAGACCTTTGTCAGCATCGCTTCAGTGCTCTCGTGGCCGACATTCAGTTCATTCAGGATTCGTGCCGGAATCTCGCAGGCTGCCGCGTGCGTATCGACGTATCTGATCAGCCCGATCTCGGCGTGGCTGAAATTTCCGATCAGCTTGCAGGCTTCATCCGGCGGCGCATGCCGTTCGCTGGCGGCCTTGATCAGCTTGCCTCGCCTTTCAGCCTCCTCGCGCAGGGAAATAAATCCCGTTTTGCATTCGTCCGCGATGGATGGTTGCGTGATGTTGGACAGAGGTGGGCTCGCGGGCGCGGCTTCCGTGCTGTTTGGACCGTTCGTCGGTACAGGCAGCGGCGCTGGAAGCGCATCCCGCGCCGGTGCTTCACTCACAGCGACAGCAAGCGTCGTCGCCAATACGCGCGCGGCGATCAGGGCGCGGATTGCCAAGGCTGGTTTTCTGCAAGTCGTTATGAAGAAGCGTGAATGAGGGTCTTAAGGATCCAGCTCGGTATCCCAGTATAAATAATCGAGCCAGCTATCGTGCAGATAGTTCGGCGGAAACAGGCGGCCGTTGCGGTGGAGCTGATGCACGGTCGGCGCGAACGCCGCTTGCCTCGGAAACATCTTTGCCTGCGCCGGTGTGAGATTACCCTTGCGCAAATTGCAGGGTGAGCAGGCCGCGACCACGTTCTCCCAGGTGGTCTGGCCGCCTTTGCTGCGCGGGATGATGTGATCGAAGGTGAGATCTTCGGGCGAGCCGCAATATTGGCAATTGAAGCGGTCGCGCAGGAAGACGTTGAAACGGGTGAAGGCAGGATGGGTGGTTGGCTTGACGAAGGATTTGAGCGAGACGACGCTCGGGAGCTGCATCTGGAGCGTTGGACTTCGCACCGCCTGGTCGTAATGCGCGACGATGTTGACGCGATCGAGAAACACCGCCTTGATCGCGTCCTGCCACGACCAGAGAGACAGCGGGTAGTAGCTCAGCGGCCGGAAGTCCGCATTCAGCACCAAGACCGGCCAACTGCCTTGCGAGACATGTGCGTTCAAGTAACGCTCCTGGCCTCCATATCGCTGCGAAGCAGCATGGATTGACATACTACATGCAGCGTGACGGGATTGTGAAGCCCGTTGAGAGACTTATTCAGGCTGCCCGCGGGCTCAAACAGGCTGCAAAAAAGCCGCGATTGGGGGCGCGTCCATGCGGGAAGGCACGCGAAGCTGGCTTGCCGCGTCGCTTGTCGCGGCGCTTTGTGCCGCGTCGATCAGCGGCGTTTTGACAGGTTCTGCTGCGGCCGTGGATTATCCGGCGCGGCCCATCACCATGATCGTACCGTTCCCGGCGGGCGGCGCCACTGATACGCTGGCGCGGTTCCTCGGCGAGCGAATGCACGCGGTGCTGGGGCAGCCGGTCGTGATCGAAAATGTCGGCGGTGCCGCGGGCTCGCTTGGCGTCGGCCGCGCCGTGCGCGCAGCCGCGGACGGCTATACGCTGTCGATCGGAACCTCGACCACGCACATGCTGACCGGCGGGCTCTATGCGCTGCCCTTCGATCTCTTGCGCGATCTCGAGCCGGTCGTTTTGATCGGCAGTGAGCCGCTGCTGATCGTCGGCCGCAGGGATCTGCCCGCCGACGATCTCAAACAATTGATCGCGTGGTTGAAGGCCAATCCCGACAGGGCCTCCGTCGGCATCGCCGGCGTCGGCGCTACCGGCCATCTCGCAGGCATCGCGTTCCAGAAGGAGACCGGCACGACGTTCCAGTTCATACCCTATCGCGGCAACGGCCCGGCGATGCAGGATCTCGTCGCGGGCCAGATCGATGCGATGATCGAGCCGGCCTCGAACTTCCGCGCATTGCTGGAGGCGCGCAGCGTCAAGCCGTTTGCGGTGACGAGCCTGGCGCGCGTGCCATCATTGCCGAACGTGCCGAGCGCCGATGAAGCGGGCGTTGCCGGCTTCTCGGCCTCGCTTTGGTACGGGATGTGGGTGCCGTCGGGCACCCCGAGAGACATCATCGCAAGACTCAATGCGAGCATGGTGCAGATTTTGGCGAGTCCGCAGCTCAAGCAGCGTTTTGCCGAGCTCGGCATCCAGATCTCGCCGCCCGCGCAGCAATCGCCGGAAGCGTTGCGCGCCTGGCAGAAGGAAGAGGCCGCGCGCTGGTGGCCGATCATCAAGGCGTCGGGGATCAAGGTGGAGTGAGGGTGTGTCCATGCGCTGCGCTGTCTTCGCGTAGCAATTGCAGCTTCCCCAAAACCGCGTCATTGCGAGCGCAGCGAAGCAATCCAGCTCATCTCCGCGTTGAGATTCAGGATTGCTTCGTCGCCCCGCTCTTCGCAATCACGGTGGGGTTAGCTGACCCGCTCCAATTTCTGCAGGCACCGCGTGGCACGTACGATGGCCGGCATTTCCTCATCCGGAAAGCTCGTCCTCCAGTCGGTGACGCCGACCTCGCCGACATAGATGTCGCCTTTCGAGTCCAGTGCGATCCCGTGCGGCGCCAGGAATTTTCCGCTGGCGAGACCCGGACCATCTTCGCCGCCGAGCCGCGCGATGCGCCTGCCTTGCGCATCGACGATCGACAGCCGTGGGCCGAGATTGGGCACCTTGCGGTTCACCGGCATGGCAGGGCCAAGCTCGCCGATGATGAAGGTCGGCTGCTTGCCGCCGCAGCAGCACAGCGCACAGGGCCGGTGCAGATTGTTCCACTGCGTCTCGTATCTGCCCTTGCCGTCGAATACCTGCACGCGATGGTTCTCGCGGTCGGCGACATAGACATAACCGTCGGCGTCGGTGGCGATGTTGTGAACGATATTGAACTGCCCGGGATCGGTGCCGGGCTCGCCCCAGCTCATCATCAGCTTGCCGTCAGGTGTGAATTTATGGACGCGGGCGTTGCCGTAGCCGTCGGAGACGTAGATCTCGCCCTTCGGCGACAGCGCGGTATGGGTGCAGCGGTGGAAGGGATCGCCGCTCATGAACGGCGAGGGTTTTTCGGGGACGCCGATCGTCAGCAGCACCTTGCCATCGGTCGTGCACTTGCGCACCGTGTGGTCGCCATCATCGGTGCAATAGAGATTGTCGTCGGCATCGATATGCAGGCCATGCGCGCGGGTGAAGAGCCCCTCGCCCCAGCTACGCAGGAAATTACCTGCGCGGTCGAGCACCACCATCGGATGGGCGCCGCGGTTGAAGACGTAGATGCGATCCTTGCTGTCGACCGCGACCGACGCGACATCGGTGAGCTGCCAGCCGTCCGGCAGCTTCGCCCAGTTCTCGACGACGCGGTAACGATGCTCGCCCGACCCGAGTATTGTTGGCATTGTTGTCCTCCTTTTTATTGTCGCTGTAGCGCTCCCGCCGTACACACATCGTCATTGCGAGCGAAGCGAAGCAATCCAGAATCTTTCCGCGGTGACAGTCTGGATTGCTTCGCTGCGCTCGCAATGACGTTCCTGCTCAAGTCGTGCGCGCCGGCCCGCCCGCATCCCGCCCCAAAATCCCTTCCTCGATCGCCTTGATCTGGAGCGCCAGGAATCGCGAGTTGATCCGGCATTGCGCGAGGCTGCCGGCGATGAACCACAGGCCGGGCTGTCGCGTGCGCGCATACATGTTGCGCAGTTCAAAGCCGTCGCCAAAGCCCCAGATCGGCCCGACGCGGTCGGCCACTGCATCGCCGAACAGTTTTCGTACCAGATGGGCTTGCGGCCTGTAGCCGGTTGAGAGCACGATGAGGTCGGCGGGGATGATCGCGCCGTCCTTCATCCGCGCGCCATCGGCAACGAAGCTTTCGATGTCCTCGAATTGCCTCAGCCCGACCGCGCCCTTCACGATGAGATCGGAGCAGCCGACGTTGAAGTAATAGCCGCCGCCACGGGTGAGGTATTTGAACTGCCAGCCGGTGCCGCCCTCGCCGAAATCGAGCTTGAAGCCGACGCGGGTGAGGCCGTCGAGCAGTTCCTTGTCGAGCGCCTTCGACTGCTCGGTCAGCATCGCATGGGTCTTCTTTGCAAGCGGCGTCGGCATCGAGGTCGCGATCAGGTCGTTGTCCTCGAGCGTGCCCTCGTTGTAGATCGCGTAAGCGAGTTGTGCCGAGGGTTCGATGTTGGTGACCAGCGTGGGCGAGCGCTGCACCAGCGTCACCTCCGCTCCGCTGGAGTAGAGATCCTGCGCGATGTCGTGGCCGCTGTTGCCGGTGCCGATGACGATCGCGCGCTTGCCGGTCCAGCTCTCGCCGTCCTCATAGCGGCTGGAATGCACGATCGTGCCGCTGAAATCCTTCAAGGTCGGAATATCGGGCATGTTCGGAATGCCGCTGACGCCGGTCGCCATCACCACGTGGTGCGGATGCATGGTCCGCGTCGTGCCATCGGCGCTGCGCAGCGCGACCGTCCAACGTTCCTTCGTATCGTCGTAGGTGCCGCCTTCAAACTCGGTGCCGGTCCAGTAGTTCAGCTCCATCGCCTCGACATAGGCCTCGAACCAATTGGCCAGCTTGTCCTTGGGGATATAGACCGGCCAGTTCGGCGGAAACGGCATGTAGGGGAGGTGGTTGACCTGCACCTGGTTGTGCAGCGTGAGTGCGTGATAGCGCTTGCGCCAATTGTCGCCGATGCGCGGCCAGCGATCGACGATCAGCGTGTCGACATTCAACTGCTTCAGCCGCGCCGCGATCGCGAGGCCGGCCTGGCCGCCGCCGATCACCAGCACGACCGGGTCACGATCGACATAGGAGACGGATGCCTTGCGCAGATCGAGCCAGTTCGGTCCGAATAGGCCTGGCCGCGCGGCCGCGTCCTGTTGAGTTGCTCCTCAAATCCCTTCAGCTCCTCCAACGCGGTGAGCAGCGTCCACGCCTTCAGGCGATCGCCGTCATCGGCATCGGGCATCAGCCGAACGATGCCGCTGCCGCGGCCAGACGGGGTCTCGAAATTGAAGATCGCCTCGATCGTCTTGGCTCCGGCACGAGTGACCCAGCGCGGCGGCGCGCGTGTCGATGCGATCTCGAAACTGGTCGCGTCAGCCCTCGCAGCGAGAGCGCTTAGTTCCTGCACGATCGTGTCGCGGTCGGCGATTGTTTGCAGGTTCCAGCTCAGCGCCAACACGTCGCGCCAGAAGCTCTTGCCGAGAAAGAGCTTATGCAGCGCGCCATGATCCGGCTCGCCGAGCGCCTGCTCGAACTGATCGAGCCAGGTTTGCGCGGACACAAGGATGTCCTTTGTCCTGTCCAGCATGCGCGACCTCGTGGCCGTCTTCGCGGGTTTCCTCTGAGATCAACGCTATACTGTTTTGGCAGGAGCCAAAAGCCGACTACCCCAGTAGGGAGAGCATATGCCCCTGCTCAGGCGGAATGCGGCCCTTGAGCGTATCGAGATAAATCCGTCGCACGGCATCTGGCCCGCGGCTCTCGACAATGGTCAGGCATCTTTCCAGCAGCGGCGCAAAGCCCGACCACGCCACGCCAAAGCGCTGGTCGATACCGCCCGGCCCCCAGTCCTTCGCGCGCTTGCGGATATGATCCGGCGCAAAGAACCAGCGCGGCTTTGCACCCGGCAGTGCGCCTTCGTCGGCATCGGTCGCGCGATGCGTCAATCCGACGCGCACTGAGCACGCCATCTGGTCGCGGAAATGATTGTGAAGCTCGGCCCGCAACGCGCTGCTGCCGGCCATATCGACGAAGGCGACCGGCTTGTCCGTCGGCAACGAGCTGACCCGATCATAGGTGACGACCTCATCGTAACAGGGCAGCGAGTCGACGAAGCCGGCGTTGCCCGCCGAGGTCAGCCCGATCACCTTGCGGCCGCGGCTGTGCAGGAGATGCGCGAGCCCGAACGCGGTCTTGCTGGAGGCGCTCGAGAGCAGCACGCTGCGCGCGCCAAAATCGTCGTTCTCGGCAAGGAAATCGTCGACCAGGAACGAGAGCATGAACAGCGGCCGCAGCAGCGCCTGGAGATCGCCCTGATGTCCGGCGAACGCCGGATCGCCGGTGACGCGGGAATAGGTGTTGTAGACCGGCGACACCTGCTTGCGGTGCTCGGCGCCGTCGCGAAGAGCACGTTTGCTGACGTCGACGGCCTCGATGACGAGATGCGTCGCCATCGGGAAATAGCCGAACAGCCTCTCACCCACGGCAACGTTTGGATGCTTGGAGGCGATGACCTCGCCAAAGCCCCACACCGGGATGTTGCCGAAGCCCTGCGGCGCCGGAAAGATCTGCCAGTATTTCAGCTCGTCGCCCATCACGGCATAGGTGATGTTGTTGGCGGTGAACGCAAAGCGCTCGACCTTCACGAGCAGCGCATCTGCGGGTAGCGCGGCCGGTTCGGGAATTGCGGTCTCGATCAGCCTGCATTGCTCGAGGTCGTTGCGCGCAACGATGAAATCGGTGGATGTCATGGCGAAGGTCCCGGCTTTTTCCGTGCCGGCATCTTCTCTTTCACCGTCGCGCGCTTTGCAACAGCAACATTGTTTAAAACGGCGTTCGCTTCGCCGGCGATGACGCCTTCGCGCTTTTTGACCGCGCGATAATAGCTCCACCACAGATGCGCAGCCGCACCGCGCAGCGGCCGCCAGGGTTCGGCGAGTGGCGCCATCTGCTTCTCGGTGGGGCGCGTCTTCAAACCAAGCCCGATGCGGATGCCTTCCTGCACGGCGAGATCGCCGGCCGGCCAGGCATCACCATGGCCAAGACAAAACAATAGATAGACATCCGCGGTCCACGGCCCGATGCCGGGCAGCGCGACCAGCGTGTGATGCGCGGCGTCGGCGTCCTCTTCGGCGAGCACCTCGAGGTTCAGCCGTTCGGCCGCGAGCTCGCGCGCCAGATGTTTCAGCGTCTTGATCTTCGCGGCCGACAGCCCGAGCCGTCCCAGCTGGTCGGCGCGCGCGCGGCGTACGGCCTCATGGTCGAACGGATCGAAGGCGGTGTTCAACCGCCCCCATATCGCGCCTGCGCTCGCGGTCGAGAGCTGCTGGCCGCAGACGATGTGCGCAAGCCCGGTAAATCCCGGCTCGCGCCGCCGCAGGCTGGGCATACCGGCGATCTCCAGCACCGGCCTCAGTCGGGTATCACGCTTGACCAGCGCCTGAATGGCCTCTTCGAGATCGGACTGGGTTTCGAGGTGGATGGTCATGGTCGCTCAACTCGTCATGTGCGGCTTAACCCGCGCATCGATCTTTTAGCCCAACCGAGTTGCCGCGGCGAGACAGCCACCTCAGTCCATAAACCGCGCAGCGACGGGCGTGGATTGCCCTAGGCCCGTAGGTTGTATGGATGTATAATGCACCTTTAGTTTGAATAACCTGACTAGTTATGGTTGTGGCATTCACGCGGGAGAGCATTATGGACACTGTCAATGAGGTTGCGTGGTCGCTCTATCAATTCATTCCAATCCTGATCTTTGTGGGCGCCGCTTTCGCAAGCATCGAACTGTACTTCCTTTGGCGCAATCGGCTTGTAAAAAAATGGGAGGCCAAGGACGCGTTGGTCTCGAGCGCACGAAACAAGGACGGGATAAGCTCAAATGGCTCGAATGACGACGATACTGTGGACGAGCGATCGACCGCAATATCGGGCGTGAGTGGGGACGGTGAACTGACTACAGCCGCCAAGTACGCAATCTGGAACTATATGTTCAGCATCTTGGCGATTGGGGGCGCCGTGATCGGAGTCGTCTCCGGCATCGCCGGCTATATGATCAAGGATCTTGCGACCAAGAATGCGATGCAGACTGCGTTTATCCAGATGCAGAAGCCGTTGACCGAGCATATGGATAAGTTCGCGACAGCGGACGCGGCTCTCAAGGCTGCATACAAGACCGCGACTAGTAACACCGCGTTTCCACATGAAGTTGCGAAAGTCCTGGTTGCCGAACATGTTGACAAGATTCGCGGCCCGAAAGGGCAGGACGGCGCGAACGGCAAAGACGCCGTTGCGCCGCCGGCTTCGGCGATTGCGACGGAGTTGATTGCGACGCACCTCGAGGAGATTCGAGGGAAGCCCGGACGGGATGGTGTTGCTCCAGGCGTTTCAGATGTCGCGCAGGAATTATTCGCGAAATATGGCGACCAGCTTCGTGGTAAACCCGGTCTGGACGGCCGGAATGGAGCCGACGGCAAAGACGCTGTCGCGCCGTCCGTTTTTGCAATCGCGACTGAATTGGTTCAAAAGCATAGCGAAGAACTTCGAGGTAAGGACGGGCGGGACGGCATGAATGGCGTTGCGCCAAGCGCGTCCGACATTGCGCAGGAGCTATCCAGCAAGTACGGCGATCAGCTTCGCGGCAAGCCCGGCTTTGACGGCAAGAACGGCGCAGACGCCGTCGCTCCTTCAGCTGCCGCTGTCGCGGATGAGTTATTCAAGAAGCATGGCGCGCAACTCCGTGGCAAGGACGGCCTGCCCGGCAGGGACGCTGTGAGTCCCGCCGTTGCGGCCGTTGTCGCCGAGCTCATGGCCACCCATCGGCAGGAGCTACGAGGCGAGCCCGGAACGCCCGGTAAGGATGGTGTTCCAGGAAGGAGCGCTCCTGGAGTTGTTGAAATTGTTGCTACGCTCATGGCGTTGCACGCTCAGGAGCTTCGAGGCAAGGACGGGCGGGACGGCAAGAATGGAGCCGAAGGGAAAGACGGCGTCAGTCCCGATCTCAACAAAATAGCTGAGTTGGTCGTCAAACAGTATGGCGACCAGCTTCGCGGAAAAAGCCCGACAACCGCAGAAGTCGCGGCCGCGATCTGGGATGGCCACCGCGATGAACTTCGCCCCGCGCAGACGGTGAGACGCCGGCACTCCGGCAATAGTACGCCTCGGCGCCGCGGGTGAAGGAGGTGAATTGGCTCGATGCTGTTCGGTGGACTTCCTCCTCATCCAAAAGCAGGGATAGATCGTTTGTCCCGGTTGGCAAGTAGCCAACGACCAGGGTTCGGATGAGAGTCAATGCCACCCGTTTTCCGATTTGCGCCCAGCCCGAACGGCTATCTCCATCTCGGACATGCCTACTCGGCACTCTTGAACTTCGACCGCGCGCGCGAGTCAGGCGGGCGCTTGCTGCTGCGCATCGAGGATATCGACGCAATGCGCTGTCGACCGGAGTTCGAGGCGGCGATCTACGAGGACCTCGCCTGGCTCGGGATGGTCTGGGAAACGCCGGTACGGCGGCAGTCGGAGCATTTTGGCGCCTATCGGGCGGCGCTGGACAGGCTAACTGCGCTCGGTCTCGTCTATCCCGCCTTCGAAAGCCGAGCCGAGATTGCAAGGCTGGTGAGGCAGCGCGAGGCTGATAGCCCTTGGCCGCGCGACCCGGATGGCGCGCCGCTTTATCCAGGCACTGCGAAATCGCTCTCGGCCGCCGAGCGTGCGCGGCTGGTCTCGTCCGGCGCGCCCTATGCGCTGCGGCTTGATATGGCCGCCGCTTGCCGTCATGCGACTGGCCTTGCCTGGCAGGAGGACGGCGAGGGGCTCGCAGGCGAGCAGGGCAGCATTCCTGCCCAACCGCAGGCCTGGGGCGACGTTATCCTGGCGCGCAAGGAGACGCCGACCAGCTATCACCTCTCGGTCGTCGTCGACGATGCGCTTCAGGGGGTGAGCGAGGTGGTGCGGGGACAGGATCTGTTTCAGGCCACGTCGGTCCACCGGCTGCTCCAGGAGCTGCTCGGCCTGCCCGCGCCCGTCTATCGCCACCACCGGTTGATCCGCGACGGGGCCGGGCAAAAGCTTTCGAAGTCGAGTAGCGCCACGGGCTTACGCGACCTGCGCGCGGCGGGAGCACACCCTGCCGACATTCGCGCCTTGGTGGGGTTACGTTAAGTTTCTCTGGGGTTTAGGAAAACGCCTCCGTGACTCCCTGGGCCGCTCCGTGCCATGCTGACTTTCGAGCCGGGGTTCAAGGGGAAACATGGCGGCGAAAACGCGCATCGCGCGCAACACGCGGTCGTCCGGGCGGCTGCCCAAGAGGCGTGTGAAGTCGCGTGCCAAGCCGCTTGTCGCCACGCGTGGAAAGCAGCGCGCGGGGGCGGCTCGCAAGGGCAGCGGCAAGACGGGCGTCAAGACCAGCACAAGACCTGCCGCGGCGGACGTGGTCCAGGCCGCACTCGCAGCCTTTGCCCATGAGGTCCGCACCCCCCTGACCGGAATCCTCGCGATCAGCGATCTGCTTGCGACCTCGGACCTTGGCGAGCGCGAGCGCCGCTGGGCCGACACCATCAAGGCCGGTGCGGAGCATCTGGCGAGCCTTGCGACCCTGTTCGTCGATGCCGCCAAGACCGCCAAGGGAGGCGGTGGCCTCGGCCAGGATCTGTTCGACCTGCGCGCGCTCGCGCGCACCGCCGGCGACTCGCTTGCGGGCCGGGCCGCCGCCAAGGGGTTGCAGGCGCAGGTCGACATCTCGCCAAAGCTGCCCGCGCTTGTGGTCGGTGATCCCGTCCGTTTGCGTGCAGCGCTGGAAAACCTGATCGACAACGCTGTGAAGTTCACGGAGCAGGGAGGCATCGCGCTCTCGGTCACGCCATGGCCAATCGCCAAAATCAAAGCCGGCGAGAAGGCCAGGAACAGCGCCAAGACCAACGCCAAGACCAATGCCAAGGCAAGGCACAAGACCGGCGTCGCCTTCGCGGTGTCCGACAGCGGCATCGGGCTGACCATGGCCGAGATCAAGCGGCTGTTCCGCCCCTTCTCGCAGGCCAATGTCACCATCGCCTCACGCTTCGGCGGTGCCGGGCTTGGGCTGTCATCGGTGAAGCAGCTTGCGCGCGCGATGGGCGGCGACATCACGGTCGCGCCGCGGCGGGGCGGGGGCGCCACCTTCACGTTGACGGTCTCCCTGACTCCGGCCAAGGCCGAGGAATCCGCGAGGTCAGGGGCGCGCAACGGTCGCGGGGATCATGCCGCGGAGGGCTTGCATGTGCTCAGCGTCGAGGACAACCCGTTCGGCCGCGTCGTGCTCAACACCATTTTGACCGAGCTCGGCCATCATGCGGAGTTCATCGGGCGTGGCGAGGACGCGGAAAATCGCCTGGCGCAGGGCGGTTTCGATGCGGTGCTGATGGACATGGTGCTGCCTGGCATCGATGGCATCGAGGCGATCAAGCGCATCCGCGGGATGTGTCCGCCGCTCGGTCAGATCCCGATCATTGGCATTTCCGGCCGCGGCGAGGACGAGACGGCCTCGCGCGAAGCCGGCGCCGACGCCTTCCTGGTCAAACCCGTGTCTCCGCGTGCGCTAGCGACTGCGCTGCTTGAAGCGACACGCCGTGAGGAAGCCGCGACTTGATGATCGCGGCGTTGAGTTCGCCGCCATAGACGAAGATCGCGGCGATGAAATACAGAAACACCAGCGCGATGATCACCGAGGCGAGCCCCGCATACATCGTCACGTAGTTGTTGGCGAAGCGCGCCAGATATTGCCCGAACACGATGCCCGAGATCAGCGAGGCCACCATGGTGAAGACGATGCCGGGCAGGATCTGAAGGAAGCCGCGCCGCCCGGCCGGCAGCCAGGCGTGCAGGATGAGCAGCGCCACGATCAGTGCGCCGATGGTGATGCCGTAGCGCACCCAGGTCAGGATGCTCTCGTTGGACTCGACGAACAGCGGGATGTGGCGCCGCGCCGCTTCGATGATGAGCGGTCCGAGCACGATCAGGAAGGCCATGGCGAGCGCGGTGAAGGCCGCAACAAGCGTGTAGCCGATCGATTCCAGCCGCAGCCAGTACCAGCGCCGCATCTCGACCACGGCATAGGCGCGGTTCAGCGCGACCCGCAAGGCCTCCACACCGTTCGAGGCAAAGTAGACCGACAACACCGCGCCGATGGTCAGCACGTCGGTGCGGGTCGTGGTCAGCACGTCGTGCACCTCGCCGGAAATGGAATCGGCGACCTGCTTGGGCCAGACCTCAAGCATCAGTCCCGCAGCCTGGTCGGCGAGTTCCTTGGAGCCGACAAAGCCCGCCAGCGAGGTCAGCACGATCAGGAAGGGGAACAGCGCCATCAGGGTCGACAGTGCGATATGGCTTGCGATCGCCCAGCCGTCGTCGGCGAGGAACGTGTAGAATGCGTCCATCACGACCAGGTAGAGGTAGCGGATCTGCCTCACTGGCTGCTCCGCGACTGCATTGCTCTCTTTCCCCGCTTGCGGCGCGGATCCGCCTCCCCCCGCAGGCGGGACGAGGCGAAGCAAGCGCACCGGCTCAAATCAAAAATCATCCGCTTAGCTTCTGATATTATTGGTCTAAAAGCCAGATCGCGCCGCGATGGCGCAGCCGCAAACACAATGTTATCTACCCCTAATGGCATCCTTCCTGAGTTCTTTCATCCTTCCGGTGGCTGTCGGCGCCGTGGCGCTGGTGCTGCTGCTCGGTCTCGTCAACATGATGCGCGGCGGCTCGCCCAATACCTCCCAGAAGCTGATGCGGCTGCGCGTGCTGTTTCAGTTCGTGGCGATCGTCATCGCCATGCTCGCGGTATGGGCCATGGGGCGCTGACACGCACTCGCTGGAGAGACAAACATGGTCGTTCTCAATCGCATCTACACCCGCACCGGTGACGACGGCACGACGGCGCTCGGCTCCGGCGAGCGCCGTCCGAAATACGATCTGCGGATCGAGGCCTATGGCACCGTGGACGAGACCAATGCTGCGATCGGCGTGGTGCGATTGCACGTCGAGGACTGGCCCGAGCTCGATGCGATGCTTGGCCGGATCCAGAACGATCTGTTCGACCTTGGCGCCGATCTCGCCGTGCCCGAGCGTGAGGGCAAGGCCGAGCGGCTGCGTGTCGTGGCGAGCCAGGTCGAGCGGCTCGAGCGCGAGATCGACGTGCTGAATGACAAGCTGGCCCCACTCACCTCCTTCGTGCTGCCGGGCGGAACCCCTGCCGCCGCCCATCTGCATGTCGCGCGCACGATATGCCGCAGGGCGGAACGCGTGATGGTGGAACTCGCGGCCACGCCGGACGAGCCGGTAGGCGCGGCTGGCATCCAATATATGAACCGGCTGTCGGATTTCCTGTTTGTCGCAAGCCGCGCGGCCAATCATAATGGTGCCGGCGACGTGCTCTGGGTGCCGGGCCAGAACCGCTAAGCAAACCGCCAAGATTGGCTCGCAAAGCGAATTTTTGGGCCTCCGCGCGCGTTGACCGGACTGGGCCGGGCCATTAGGTTCCGCGCCAGTTGATAACCCCCCTCAAGAATTCAAGTGAAAGAGGATCGATGAAGGTCTTAGTGCCGGTCAAGCGGGTGGTCGATTACAACGTCAAGGTCCGCGTCAAGGGCGATGGATCGGGCGTTGAACTCGCCAACGTCAAGATGTCGATGAACCCATTCGATGAAATCGCGGTCGAGGAAGCGCTGCGCCTGAAGGAGGGCGGCAAGGCTACCGAGGTTGTGGTGGTCTCCATTGGACCGGCGCAGGCCTCGGAGACGATCCGCACCGGTCTTGCCATGGGTGCCGATCGCGGCATCCTGGTGAAGGTGGACGGCAATGTTGAGCCGCTGGCGGTCGCCAAGATTCTGAAGAAGGTCGCCGAAGAAGAGCAGCCCGGCCTGATCATTCTGGGCAAGCAGGCGATCGACGACGACAGCAACCAGACCGGCCAGATGCTGGCCGCGTTGCTCGGCTGGTCGCAGGCGACCTTCGCCTCCAAGCTCGAGGTCGAAGGAAGCGACTTCAAGGTCACGCGCGAGGTCGATGGCGGCCTGCAGACGGTGAAATTGAAGGGACCGGCGATCGTCACCACCGATCTTCGCCTCAACGAGCCGCGCTATGCCTCGTTGCCCAACATCATGAAGGCGAAGAAGAAGCCGATCGCGGAGAAGGCCGTCGCCGATTACGGTGTCGACGTCACCGCGCGCCTCGAAGTTCTCAAGACGACGGAGCCGGCAGGCCGCAAGGCCGGCGTCAAGGTCAAGGACGTCGCCGAGCTGGTGTCGAAACTCAAGAACGAAGCCGGGGTGCTCTGATGACGACGCTTCTGATTGCTGAACACGACAACGCGTCGCTGAAGGATGCGACCAACAAGGCCCTGACGGCGGCCGCCGCCCTTGGCGCCGACGTCGACGTGCTGGTTGCCGGCCAGAACGCCAAGGGTGCGGCGGATGCTGCCTCCAAGCTTAATGGCGTGAAGAAGGTGCTGCTCGCCGACGGCGAGGCTTACGCGCACGATCTCGCCGAGCCGCTGGCGGCGCTGGTCGTCTCGCTGGCGTCCGGCTACGACGCGATCGTCGCTCCAGCGACCTCGCGCTTCAAGAACGTGATGCCGCGCGTCGCAGCCCTGCTCGACGTCATGCAGGTCTCGGAGATCATCAAGGTCGTCGCGCCCGATACTTTCGAGCGGCCGATCTATGCCGGCAACGCCATCCAGACGGTGAAGTCGAAGGATGCCAAGAAGGTCATTACGGTGCGCACCTCGACCTTCGCCGCGGCCGCCACTGGCGGCAGCGCGAGCGTCGAGAGCGTCGCGGCGGCGGCCGATCCGGGCCTGTCGTCCTTTGTCGGCGAGGAAGTCGCCAAGAGCGACCGTCCCGAGCTGACCTCGGCGAAGATCATCGTCTCCGGTGGCCGTGCCATGCAGAGCCGGGAGAACTTCGCCAAGTACATCGAGCCGCTCGCCGACAAGCTGGGCGCCGGTGTCGGTGCCTCGCGTGCCGCGGTCGACGCCGGCTATGCGCCGAACGACTGGCAGGTCGGCCAGACCGGCAAGGTCGTGGCCCCCGAGCTCTACGTCGCCATCGGCATTTCCGGTGCGATCCAGCATCTCGCCGGTATGAAGGACTCCAAGGTGATCGTCGCGATCAACAAGGACGAGGACGCGCCGATCTTCCAGGTCGCCGATTACGGCCTGGTCGCCGACCTCTACCAGGCGGTTCCTGAGCTGACGGCCGAACTCGGCAAGCTCGGCAAGTAAAACACCGTAAAAACACCGGCCGGATGTCCTAAACTCCCGCCGGTGTTTCATTTCTGAGGCGCTTTCTTTCGCCAGGGCACGCGGAAGGGCGCGATCCAATCTAGGTTTCGAGCCCGGGTTCTGATTAAATCGGACCCCCGGCTCACAGGGGATAGGCAGGGCGCGGCATTCGCGCCGTTCCGGTGGATGACATTATGGCAGAGATCAAGAAGGTCGGCGTGATCGGCGCGGGGCAGATGGGCAACGGCATCGCCCATGTCGCGGCGCTGGCCGGTTTCGACGTGGTGCTCAACGACGTCTCGGTCGACCGTCTGAAGTCGGGCATGGCCACCATCAACGGCAATCTGTCGCGCCAGGTCTCCAAAAAAGCCGTCAGCGAGGACGACAAGGCCAAGGCGCTGTCGCGCATCACCCTCGCCGAGAAGCTCGATGACCTCGCCGACTGCGATCTCGTGATCGAGACCGCGGTCGAGAAGGAGGAGGTCAAGCGCAAGATTTTCCACGAGCTTTGCGCCATCCTGAAGCCCGAAGCGATCGTCGCTTCCGATACCTCCTCGATCTCGATCACCCGCCTGGCCGCGGCCACCGACCGCCCGGAGCGCTTCATCGGCATTCATTTCATGAATCCGGTGCCGCTGATGGAACTAGTGGAGCTGATCCGCGGCATCGCCACCGATGATTCCACCTTCGAGGCCTCCAAGGCATTCGTCGCCAAGCTCGGAAAGCAGGTCGCCGTTTCCGAGGATTTCCCGGCCTTCATCGTCAACCGCATCCTGCTGCCGATGATCAACGAGGCGATCTACACGCTCTATGAAGGCGTCGGAAACGTCGAGGCGATCGACGCTGCGATGAAGCTGGGCGCCCACCATCCGATGGGCCCGCTGGAGCTGGCCGATTTCATCGGCCTCGACACCTGTCTCTCGATCATGCAGGTGCTGCATGAGGGGCTGGCCGACTCGAAATACCGCCCGTGCCCGCTGCTGGTGAAATACGTCGAAGCCGGCTGGCTCGGCCGCAAGACGCAGCGCGGCTTCTACGACTACCGCGGCGCCAAACCGGTCCCGACGCGGTAAGAACTCGGTTTCGTAGGATGGGTTACCGACGGCGTAACCTACCTTTTCTGTCGCGGTATCAGGAGAAAGTGGTGGGTTAACGCTTCGCTAACCCAACCTGCAAGACCCCGCCCGCTCACCTCGCGTTAACTCCTCGCGCCTAGGCTGCCGCCTGTACGAGGGTCTACCGTATGGACATGATGGCCATGGTCAGCAGCATGCTGGCCGCTCAGCAAGGCGCGTTGCAGTCGAACATCGCGGCGACCGTGACGAAGCAGAACATGGATGCGGAGAAATCCGCGGTCCTGACGCTGCTCGGCGCCGGCCAGCCCTCGCTGGCCAATGTCGGCGCCGGCATCGGCAACAATCTCAACGTTACGGCTTAAAGCGCTGCGGCCGCAGGGTTCAGCGCCGCGCGGAGCAGCTTCACGGCGTCATCGCTCGCCCATTCGGCGGGGCCGGCAATGGTGGCGATCTCGCAGCCCTGGGGGTCGACGAGCACCGAGGTCGGCATGCCAAGTGCCCGGCCGATGGCTTTAAGGTCCTGGAAAACCTTGGCTTTCTGGTCGTTGAAATAGCCGAGGCGGGTCAGGCCGGTCTCTTTCAGGAAATTCTTCGGCTTCTCCGGGTCACGGGTGTCGATATTGATCGCCACCACCTCGAAATTCGGGCCCGCAAGCTTGGTCTGAAGCGCCTCCAGCGCCGGCATCTCCTTGCGGCAGGGCACGCACCAGGTCGCCCATAGGTTCACCAGCACCGTCTTGCCGCGGAAGTCGGAGAGCTTTCTCGGCTTGCCGTCGGCGTCCTCGAAGGCGAGGTCCGGCAGCTTCAGCGGCGCGGTCGCCATGGTCAGCGCGGCCACCTCGCCATGGGCGAGCGGAGCGATCCTGCTGGCGGTCTGGACCGCGGCGCGGCAGGCCGGATCGCCAGCCGGGCCCCGCTTCAGGCCCAACCCGTAAAGCGCGGCAAAGCCGACCAGGCCGCCGACCGCCACGGTGGCGATCACGAGGGGGACCCGGCGCGTGGCAGACCGCGCTTTCCGTTGATCGAGCATATCGTTGGGGTCGAGCATTTCGTTGTCATCCGGTCGCAGATATGGCTATCAGGGGCCTCTTAATACGGTCGGCCGAGGCCGGCAAACCATGCGGCGAAAGCCGCAGAGCGCAGGGCGTGAGCAGGGGATCATGAGCAACAAGATGTGGGGCGGCCGGTTCTCGGAACGTCCCGACGAGATCATGGAGGAAATCAACGTCTCCATCGACGTCGATCGTCACCTCTTCGCCCAGGACATTGCCGCGTCCAAGGCCCACGCCGCGATGCTTGCCGCGCAGGGCATCATCACGGCCTCTGATGCGAAAAATATCGGCAAGGGTCTAGACACGATTTTGTCAGAGATCGGCAAGGACGGCTTCGAGTTCAAGCGCGCGCTCGAGGACATCCATATGAATGTCGAGAGCCGCCTGTCCGAGCTGATCGGTCCCGCCGCCGGCCGCCTGCACACCGCGCGCTCGCGCAACGACCAGGTCGCGACCGACTTCCGCCTGTTCGTCCGGGACATCATCGACGAGACGGATGCCGCGCTTGCCGCGTTCCAAGGGGCGCTGGTGGAACGCGCGCTGGAACATGCCGGGACGGTGATGCCCGGCTTCACGCACTTGCAGACCGCGCAACCCGTCACGTTCGGTCACCATCTGCTCGCCTATGTCGAGATGGCCGCACGCGATCGCGGCCGCTTCGGGGATGCCCGCAAGCGGCTCAATGAATCTCCGCTGGGAGCCGCCGCGCTCGCCGGTACCTCGTTCCCGATCGACCGCCACGCCACGGCGAAAGCGCTTCTCTTCGACCGGCCGATGGCGAATTCGCTCGATGCGGTCTCCGACCGCGATTTCGTGCTGGAGACGTTGTCGGCAGCCTCGATCTGCGCCGTGCACATGTCGCGCTTTGCGGAAGAAATCGTGATCTGGACCTCGCCGCTGGTGGGCCTCATCCGCCTCAGCGACAAATTCACCACCGGCTCCTCGATCATGCCGCAGAAGCGCAATCCCGACGCCGCCGAGCTCGTGCGCGCCAAGACCGGGCGCGTCATCGGCGCGCTCAACGGGCTTCTGATCGTGATGAAGGGCCTGCCGCTCGCCTATCAAAAGGACATGCAGGAGGACAAGCAGGGCGCGATGGAAGGCTTTGCCGCGCTGTCGCTCGCGGTCCGCGCCATGACCGGCATGGTCCGCGACCTCGTGCCGGACGAAGCCAGGATGAAGGCGGCCGCCGGCGAAGGCTATGCCACCGCGACCGATCTTGCCGACTGGCTGGTGCGCACGCTGAGGATGCCGTTCCGCGAAGCCCATCACGTCACCGGCCGGATCGTGGCCAAGGCCGCGAGCGACGGCGTCGCGCTTCATGAGCTGCCGCTCAAGGAGATGCAGGCGATCGAGCCGAAAATCACCAAGGACGTGCTCGGCGTGCTCTCGGTCGAATCGTCGGTGAAGAGCCGCACCAGCTTTGGCGGCACGGCGCCGAAGAACGTGACGGCGCAGGCCAAGGCCTGGGCGAAGCGCTTGGAAAAAGAGCGAAAATCGGGCTGAGGGCAAAATTTCGCTGGTTTTTCATGGTCATCCGGCTCTCGCCAGAGCGGGCCAATCTCTGTATGGTGCGACCTGCGCGTAGTGGGGATCTCGTCGTGACGTCAAAGTTTCGCCCGACCGGCTCGGGGTGGGCCATCATTGTCTTGAGCCTGAGCGCGCTTGCGGTCGCCGGCTGCGGCCGCAAAGGCCCGCTGGACCTGCCGCCGACCGCGTCCAATGCGTCTACGGCGAATGTCGCCCCAGCTCCCAGCGATACCGAGACCGAGGCCCAGAAGACGCCGAGCGTCTTCAATCCCACCTATGGCGCGGATGCCGCGCCCGCCGCTGCCAAGGGCAAGAAGAAATCGTTTGTCCTCGATCCGCTGCTGGACGAAAAGCCCGGCAGGTGAGCCGGGGTAGCTGAGCCAACGCCATGAACCATTTTGACTACCGTGACGGCGTCCTGCACGCCGAAGCGGTGAACCTTTCCGAGCTGGCTGCGAGTGTCGGCACGCCCTTCTATTGTTATTCGACCGCGACGCTTGAGCGGCATTACCGCGTCTTTGCCGACGCGTTCGCCGGCGAGAAGGTGCTGGTCTGCTACGCCATGAAGGCGAACTCCAACCAGTCGGTGCTGCGCACGCTGGCAAAGCTGGGCGCCGGCGCCGACGTGGTCTCGGGTGGCGAGTTGAAGCGCGCGCTCGCGGCCGGCATTCCGGCGAGCAAGATCCTGTTCTCCGGCGTCGGCAAGACCGAGACCGAGTTGCGCGCGGCGCTTGCTGCCGACATCCTCTGCATCAATGTCGAATCCGAGCCCGAGCTCGAGCTGCTGTCACGCCTTGCGAGCGAGATGGGCAAGACCGCGCGCATCTCCGTGCGCGTCAATCCGGACGTCGATGCCGGCACGCACGCAAAAATCTCGACCGGCAAGTCCGAGAACAAGTTCGGCATCCCGATCGTCCACGCCCGCGAGGTGTACGCACGGGCAGCGAAGCTGCCCGGCATCGAGGTGACCGGCACCGACGTGCATATCGGCAGCCAGATCACCGATCTCTCCAAGATGGAGATTGCGTTCCGCATCCTCGCCGAATTCGTTCAGACGCTGCGCGCCGACGGCCACAACATCTCGCATGTCGATTTCGGCGGCGGCCTCGGCATTCCCTACTATATGGACCGCGAGGCGCCGCCGGCGCCCGACGCCTATGCCGCGATGGTCAGGCGCATCACGCACAATCTCGGCTGCACGCTGATGTTCGAGCCGGGCCGCATGATCGTCGGCAATGCCGGCATCCTGGTCGCGAAGGTGATCTACGTGAAGCACGGCGACGGCAAGAACTTCGTCATCATCGACGCCGCGATGAACGACCTGATCCGTCCGACGCTGTACGAGGCCCATCACGACATCCTCCCGGTCAGGCAGCCTGCCGCCGGCGCGTCGACGATTCTGGCCGACGTCGTCGGACCGGTCTGCGAGACCGGAGATTACCTCGCGCTCGACCGCACCCTGCCGACGCCGAAGCCGGGCGATCTTCTGGCCATCATGACCGCTGGTGCCTATGGCGCGGTGCAGGCCGGCACGTACAATTCCCGGCCGCTGGTGCCGGAGGTGCTGGTGAAAGGTGACCAGTATGCGGTGGTGCGTCCCCGCATCGAGGTCGAGCAACTGATTGCCATGGATACGCCCGCGCCGTGGCTGTGAGGGCGGTAGCGCCGTGAAACACTCACGGTGTCGTCCCGGCGAAGGCTTGGCGAAGGCCGGGACCCAGATGTGGACGGCCCCCGTGGCACAAGAGCCAAGTGAGGTTTGATCGGATCGCTTGCATCCATATGTCCGGCCTGTTGATGCGGCTTGTTGGACCGCTGGCCAAGATGGTTTCCGCGACACGAGTTCCA
>NZ_JBVUBB010000055.1:0-31757 GCF_055791185.1 Bradyrhizobium ingae | reverse complement strand
AAGCTGATGTACCTGTGGACGGCCGGCATTCGACCCGCGGCTGGATGATAGAAGCCGGATGAAGCGCGAGTTTCATGTCCGGATTCGTGAGGGCGGAGAGGTGAAATTCCTCTCCGCTACTCGACTGCTCAAGCGCTGGAGTGCGTTCACCCGCTTCCTCGACGACGGCCGCATGCGGCGCGGCGATCAAAGTGAGAGTGCGGACAGTTCTCAACCATCATGTCAGCCCGCGGCAAAGCCTCTCTCTTTCAGGGGCTCACACAAGTTCCACGAACAGCCGTGCATTTTCGACGAATTCCAGCCTCACGGCTTGAAGGGGGGCTCAGCATTGCAGACCAAGTCGGAGCTGTCCGGCCCTGATGTCGCGCGTAACTTTCGATCCGTAACCGTCTGCCCCCATCACCATCGATCTCAGATCGACCGCACCTTGTTCGCCGAGGACCTTGAGCTTACGCAAAAGATCGGCAGGCCTACCGCGTGAAGGCTTCGGCACCGATCGAAGCGGCGCGGCACCAAAAAAGAAGAGCCCTTGGCGGAGCATCGCCGCGGGCTCTTGGAGATCTAACTCACGTTGGTCTCAGCACTGCTTATTAAGCACCTCCGCATCGACCCGAACTGGAGGTGCGCCTTTCCTCGATGAGCGAAGCCAGGAAGCGCTGCTTCGCGTCGGCCGTCCCGACACGGTCCGTGCCAAATTCCGACAACTGCCGGTCCGTGCCAACTATGAACCGATGTCGTCGCTGACGATATCGGCCGACCTGAAAGGCGCTTGAACCGTGCGCTCAAGCGTCCTTCGCGAGTTCGTCCATGACTTGCTTTGTCGCACGATAGGCCAGATCAACAATCTCGTCGATCTCCGCCTCCGATACAACAAGAGGAGGAGCGAATCCGAGAATGTCGCCATGTGGCATTGCGCGGGCGATAAGCCCCCGATCACGGGCTGCCTTCGAGATACGGGCACCAACTTTGAGTTCGGGATCAAATCGACGCTTACCCTGTCGATCTGCAACGAATTCGACGGCGCCAAGTAAGCCCACGCCTCGTACCTCGCCCACTATTTCCAGCTGCGCGAACCGTTCCTTGAGGCGCTTTTGGAAATGCGAGCCGACAATCCGCGCACGATCGCTTAGTCGCTCCTTTTCGACGATATCAAGAACTGCATTAGCGGCGGCGGCCGCGATCGGATGACCGGAGTAGGTATAGCCGTGCGAAAACGATCCGACCCGATCCGCCGCTTCCTCGATAACAGCGTAGACCCTCTCACCGACAATGGCTCCAGAGAGGGGCATGTATCCGGATGTCAGACCCTTCGCGACTGTCACCAGATCTGGCTCGATCCCATACAGCGTGCTGCCAAAGTCAGCGCCGGTCCGGCCGAATCCACAAATTACCTCGTCGGCGATCAGAAGAATGTCATATCGCCTAAGCACGGCCTGAACTTCACGCCAGTAGCCAGTAGGGGGCGGCGTAATTCCGCCCGTACCCAGCACCGGCTCAGCGATGAAGGCGCCAATTGTTTCGGGTCCCTCTCGCAGGATCAGCTGTTCAAGCTCGGCCGCGCGCCGCCGAGAAAAGGACTCTTCCGTCTCACCCGGTTCAGCGCCCCAATAGTAGTGCGGCGTGCCGGTGTGCAAGATGCCTGGAAATGGAAGATCCATATGATCATGGTAGAACGACATACCTGTCATTGAACCGGAAATAACCGAGCAGCCGTGATAGCCGCGCTCGCGCGAGATGATCTTCTTCTTCTTAGGCTGCCCCCGCAGATTGTTATAGTACCAAACGAGCTTGGCCTGGGTTTCATTCGCGTCCGATCCGGAAAGCCCAAAAAACACCTTACTGGGCTTACCTGGTGCCATTCGTACGAGTCGATCCGATAGAATCGCGAGCTCCTCGGTCGTATGGGCTGCATAGGTGTGGTAGTATGCCAGCTTGTAAGCCTGCCGTGCAATCGCCTCCGCCACTTCGGTCCGGCCGTATCCAATGTTCACACAGTACAGGCCAGCAAAACCGTCGATGTAACTATGTCCCTGCGCGTCTTCGATTCGGATCCCTTTACCCCCAGCGACGATCGTGGGATCACCGATCTTGCCGCTCGCATATTCCTTGAGTTGAGTAAAAGGATGAAGGACGCTTGAGCGATCGAGTGCAGCGATGTTCTTAATTTCAGTCATACCGAATTCTCCTAAGCCGCCAAATCGCCGAAGCAGACGTATTTAGATTCCATGTATTCATCGATTCCGTGTCGTGAACCTTCGCGACCGAGTCCGGATTGCTTCCATCCACCGAAGGGAATGGGCGGCCCCGTGAACGAAGCTGTATTGATACCCACCATGCCGCACTCGATGCTCTCGGACAGTCGCAACGCTCGACGCAGGCTGTCCGTGTAGACATACGCCGCTAACCCCATCTCGCTCGCGTTGGCTCTGGCGAGGACCTCTTCTTCCGAATCAAATGGAAGTACTGCAGCCACTGGGCCAAATGTCTCTTCACGAGCAATGAGCATGTCGTCCGTGACACCGCTCAGCAGCGTCGGAGACACGAAGTTCTGTCCCAGCCACTCGTCTTGGTTCGCGCAAATTGCTCGCGCTCCCTTTGCCAAAGCATCGTCGATGTGAGCCCTGCATTTATCGGCGACTGACAGCTTCGTCATTGGGCCGATATCTGTTGCGGGCTCCAAACCATGACCAACATTGAGGCGAGCCATTGCTGCCGCAAACGCCTCGACGAAGTCGTCGTACACACGCCTTTGCACGTAAATGCGGTTGGCCGCCAAGCAATCCTGCCCAGATGTCGCAAATTTGGCCGCCATTGCCCCTTTGACAGCCTTTTCGAGATCAACGTCGTCAAAGACCAGAAATGGGGCATGCCCCCCGAGTTCGAGCGATACCTTCTTTACTGTCTCCGCGGCGCCTTCCAAAAGCAGCCGGCCAACTTGCGTGGATCCCGTGAAGGAGAGGGCGCGCACCCTTGAATCGCGCAACAGAGATGTCGAAAGAGCAACAGGATCACCGACGAGAACTTGAAAGACCCCATCCGGAACGCCGGCTTCCGCGGCCAACCTCGCTATCGCAAGAGCAGACAGTGGCGTCTCGGGAGCAGGCTTCGCAATGATCGGACAACCAGCGGCAAGAGCCGCCCCAGCCTTTCGTGTGATCATGGCGACAGGAAAATTCCATGGCGTGATCGCAGCCGCGATGCCGATCGGCTGTTTACGCACATGAAGCAGACTCGTGGGCTTGTGGCTGGGGATCGTCTCACCGTATGCGCGCTCACCCTCCGCGGCGAACCACTCGAGAAATCCGGCACCATAGCCAATTTCGTACCGGGCCTCAGCGATCGGTTTTCCCTGCTCAACAGTGACTAGGACGGCGAGTTCTTCCAGATGGTGACGCATCAACGATGCCCACGACCGGAGAACGTCTCCTCGCCTTGCTGGCAATAGCTCGCGCCATGCCCTAAAGGATCGTTCAGCTGCAGCGATCGCAATGTTCATATCCGCAGCATTGCAACGAGCAACGTTCGCTACTTCCTCTCCAGTTGCAGGATCGATCACAACGTCTCGTTGCTCACCCGCAATCCAGCGGCCATCGATCAGCGCGGCGCCCGCAACAAAATCGCGACGACGCAGATTTTGCAGGCGCTCCCTAGCAATAGCGACCAAATGCGAGGTTTTATGCCGAGCGGTCTGAAGGGACATCCAAAGCTCACGCGCAGGTTGTTGAATTATGGCTAGCTTACTGTCGCATCAAAGATATTTGCGCCGCGATTTCGCGCCGCTCAGCCGATTTCCTGCATTGGCGTCCGCTTTTTGAGGGAATCCGTCGCGGCGCTTGAAAATTGCAAGTAGCTCTTGTCCAGGGTGTTTCAGGCGCGGGGAGCGACTGGATCTCTCGTCCGCTATCCATTGGATTGGCAGAAACCGCCAGTTCCATCATGGGGCCAGTATTCTGGTTTTCACTGTAGGAGCAGAGGTCAAAACTGAATAACGACCCGAGGAAAAGGACCAGATAAGGAGGCGAGACGGCTGATAGGGTTCGCTTTTGACGCGCGCTATCAAGCGCTGACCTGCAGCGCCGGACAGGGCGTTTGCCAATGCTGGCGGTCGGCGAAATGTGCTGTTGCTTCCGTGGACGCCGAGGCGATTTGGCATGATGGCCAAAGCGAGGGTCTGTTTACGAAGAACTGGAGGATTGTCGTTTGTCTGCTGTCGCCGAGCAGGCGGCATGGGCGAAGAAGAGCTTGCTGTTGTCCAGCATCGACCGGCGCGATCCCTAAGATTGTTGGCGTCCGTGCAGCGTGGGCCGAGCTTTGTCGTTGAGTTTTGCGGCCTTCGCCACCGGGACCATCGGACCGCCACTTCTGGCGGCAAATCCTGTCGAAAAAAGTTGGTCAGTATCAGCCTTTGTACCGACAGGACTGGCGCTACAAAGCGGGCGCGGGGGTCTTTGCGGTCAGGCCGATCTTCAACTTGCTCGAAGCCTATGTACTCTCTGCCACAACCTTCATGGTCGCGACGTCAAGATCCCATCCCGGCGAAAAGGAGGTGGACGCCCGCCGTATTCATTCGACCTATGGCCGCTTTGAGCGGCCATCTGGGGGACGAGGTCAGCCGGCGGCGCTGTTTCGAGAGCGTGGGTTTCGCATTCCCGGCGCGCCGTCTCGATGCAAAGTGCCGGCCGGCGATAGATGTTCAAGATCGTCGCTCGGCATTTAAACTGCGGAGTTCTAATATTTTCTGCGCAATTTCCCTAGTGCTAGGCCAATTTTTAGCGGTTTTGAACTTGAGCAGCCCGTTACGGTCGCAGAACAAACAGGGAGGAAAGAATGGTCGTCCTGCGTGTTCTTGCGGCGGCATTTGGCTTACTCGCGCTCAACGCAACTGTCTCAGCCCAAACCAAGGACACGCTCGTTGCCGCGCTCGCCGCCGAGGCGACCGTGATCGATCCGACAAGGTCCTCAGCCGGTGTCGACGGATACTTCTACAGCCAAATGTTTGAACAGCTGGTCCGCTACGGGCCCGATCTGAAGCCGGTTAACTGGCTTGCGGAATCTTGGAGTATCGAAGGGACGGCGGACAAGTCGATCATCGATGTGCATATTCGAAATGGTGTGAAGTTTCACAATGGGGACCCGCTCACCTCGGAGGATTTCCAGTTTGCCTATGATCGACTAAAGGATCCAAAAGTTTCGCCTTGGAGTAACCTGCAGGCGAGCGTCGAACGATTCGAAATCGTTGACGACCATCACTTCAAGCTGCATTTCAAGTCGCCTGATGCGAGTTATATTATTAATTCGCTGCAGCTATGGGCGATACCAAAGAAATACTTCGAAAAGGTGGGTGAGGCAGGTTTCGAGAAGGCTCCGGTCGGCACTGGTCCGTGGAAGTTCGTGTCGCGCTCGGTCAAAGAGGAGATGCGGCTCCAGGCGTTCGATGATTACTGGAACAAGGATGTGCGTCCCAAAGTTAAGAATCTCGTTTTGAAAGTCATTCCGGAGGATTTGACGCGTGTCGCTGCATTCAAATCGGGTGCCGTTGATTGGATCGACGCGGTCCCGGTGTCCGTGGTCGCGGATATCAAAAAGATGCCGGGGGTGAAAACATTCACGGCGGCTTCTCTGAATAACCTCTACATCGACTTCACTGCTTACAAGCCGGATTCGCCTTTCAGCAAGTTGGGGGTGCGGCTGGCCGCTGCCCATGCGGTCGACGTCGACGCCATCATCAAGAATGTATTGTTTGGGCAGGGGGAGCGGTACACGGAGGTTTGGCGTGGCTCGACGGGTTACGACCCGGAGCTCAAGCCGAACGCGTACGACCCACGAAAAGCGAGGCAGTTGCTTGCTGAAGCTGGCTATCCGAACGGCTTCGACACAACGTGCTACAACCTGATCACGCCGCGTGAGCCGAACATTAAGGAAATGGGTGAGGCAGTGTTCGCCTATCTCGGCGCTGTCGGCATTCGTTGTAGGGTGCAGCAGCTCGAGTACTCGGCGTGGCTCAATCTCAGTCGCCGAGCAACGCGTTCCGAGATCGACGGCATCTTGATGTCGATGTGGGGTCACGGTCTGCCGGGCGATCCGGCTGAGCCTTGGGCTGGCATGCTACACAGCTATGTGCCGGGACAAGGATTTGGCTCTTTTTCAAATACCAATGATGCAAAAGTCGACGCGATGATCGAAGAGTTGAAGATGACCATGAACCCGGAGAGGCGGGTGGAGATCATTAAGCAGATTGCCCGCTACAAGCATGAAAATGTGCTCGGCGGCGTGACGACGTACCGCCCCGTCAATACGTTCGCGTGGCGCGACAACGTTGAGTTCCGGCCGTGGCCGTCTCCCGGATCGTGGCGTCAGTTCCAGGAAGTCAGCTTTAAACCATAGCCCGTCTCTCCCGCGATAAGAGGCAATGATGAAGGCGGTTTTTGCCAAAGGGCTGCTCAATGCCCTGGTGAGCATTCTCGGCGCGAGCGTAATCATTTTCGTGATTTCGCGCCTTTCGGGCGATCCAGTCGCGCTTATGCTGCCGATGGACGCCCCGCAGTCGGCGATTACTGCCCTGCGACAAGAACTCGGGCTCGATCGCCCGATGTGGGAGCAGTTCCTGCTGTTCCTATGGAAGGCGGTCCAGGGCGATTTTGGCCAATCCTATCGATGGCAGATGCCGGCGTTGGCACTTGTGTTCGATCGATTGCCGGCGACTATCTACCTGGCCACGGCGGCGTTCGCCTTTAGCCTCGCGCTCGCGATTCCGCTCGGTGTGCTGTCGGCGGTGTATCGGGGCTCATGGGTCGACCAAATCGGACGGATCATCGCCATGTTGGGCCAGGCAGTGCCGTCGTTTTGGGTTGGGCTTATCCTTATCCTCGTATTCGCGGTCACCCTGCAATGGCTGCCCGCCTTCGGTGCAGACGGCGTTCAGCACGTGATCCTCCCAGCGATCGCGCTTGGCTGGTATCCGGTCGCAGCGCAGACGCGCGTCATCCGTTCCGGTATGCTCGAGGTGCTCGACAGCGACTACATTCGGATGGGGCGTTCCGTCGGCACGCCGGAGCGCCTGCTGATCTGGAAGTACGCCTTCCGCAACGCGCTGTTGCCGCTTGTTACCATCATGGGCGTCTACTTCGCCTCGATGCTGAGCGGCTCGTTCGTGGTCGAGACGGTATTCGCCTGGCCCGGACTTGGACGAACGGTCGTCGAAGCGGTGTTTGCGCGCGACTATCCGGTGGTGCAGGCGGGCGTTCTCGTCACGTCGATGCTGTTCGTGCTGTCGAACTTTCTCGTCGACCTGTCCTACAGCATCATCGATCCGAGGATCCGTCCGTGAGTGCAATCTCGGCACCAACTCCTGTTACTGCCGTCGTGGGCACGACTCCGCGGCCGTTTCTAGTCCGTTACCGTCTGAAGGGCGCGCCTTGGATTCCGATCCTGATTCTGTTGCTCATCATTGTCGCAGCCATCGGTGGAGAGAGCTTCGCCCCTCAGGATCCCAATGGGCTGAACCTCGCCGCCGCGTTCCGACCGCCATTCTGGCAGGCCGGCGGCAGCTACGAATATCTGCTCGGCACCGACAATCTCGGCCGAGACGTCTTCTCGCGCATCATCGCCGGTGCGCAGATATCCGTGATCGTCGCTCTCTATGCGATCGTGTTTTCCGGCGCGATCGGCACGATGCTTGGAATCATCGCCGGATACTTTGGCGGCATCGTCGACGCGGTGATCATCCGCATTGCCGAGATCATGATGGCAATTCCCAGTCTCGCGCTGGCGCTAATCATTTCTGCATCGATGGGTCCTGGTCTATCCACCGTTGTGATTGTAATCGTACTCACGTACTGGACCTGGTATTGCCGCATCATCCGCAGCGAGATCCTGTCGTTGCGCGAGCGGGATTACGTATTATTCGCCAAAATCGCCGGCTGCGGTCCGCTTACGATCTTCTTCCGGCACCTCTTGCCCAATATCTTCAACACGCTTCTGATCCTGATGACGCTGCAGGTCGGTCAGGTGATCATCTTCGAGGCCTCGCTGTCATTCCTGGGGCTAGGCATCCAGGCGCCCAACACGTCTTGGGGTCTAATGCTCGCCGACGCGCGGCAGTACATCACCTATGCCTGGTGGGGGATCACGATGCCGGGCATCGTCATCATGTTGACCTGCCTTTCCTCGAATCTGGTCGGCGACTGGTTACGCGACCTGCTCGACCCGAAACGGAGACAACTGTGACCGCCGCACCACTTCTGCAAGTCGAGAACCTGCAAATGCATCTGCATCTGCGCCGTGGCGTGGTGAAGGCCGTGGATGGCGTTTCATTTAATGTCCACGAAGGCGAGACGCTCGGCATCGTCGGCGAGTCCGGCTCAGGCAAGACAATGACCTGCCTCTCGCTCCTGCGCCTCCTGCCGATCCACGGCGACGCCAGGCTGGAGGGCAGTGTGAGGCTCGACGGCGAGGACCTGCTGCATCTCACCGAAGAGGAGATGGCGAGCCGCGTGCGGGGTCCAAAGGTAGCGATGATCTCGCAAGACCCGATGACCTCGCTCAATCCGGTTTTCACGGTCGGCGACCAGGTCTCTGGACCGTTTCTCTACCACAAGCTGGTCAGGACCGTTCGCGAGGCGAAGACTGCTGCCACGGCTGGGCTTCGGCGAGTCCGGATTCCCTCACCGGAGCGGCGGCTGAAGAATTATCCGCATCAATTTTCCGGCGGCATGCGCCAGCGTGTCGTAACCGCCATGGCGATCGCCTGCTCGCCACGCCTGTTGATCGCCGACGAGCCGACAACCGCGCTCGACGTTACCATCCAGGTGCAGATCATGAGCCTGCTGCGCAGCATCCAACGTGACTCGAAGCTCGGAATCATCCTCATCACTCATGATCTTTCAATCGTCGCCGGGCTCTGCCACCGCATTGCGGTGATGTACGCTGGTAGGATCATCGAAACTGGCAAGGTGCGCGACATCTACCGCAACCCCCAGCATCCCTATACCCAGGCCCTACTGGAAGCGATCCCGCATCTCGGCCAAAAACGCAAACGGCTCGCCGCGATTCCCGGACAGCCGCCGAATCTGATGGACCTGCCGACGGGCTGCCGCTTCGCGCCGCGCTGCCCGAAGCGGATGGCCGCCTGCGACGACTATCCGCCGGCGACCGAGCTGGGCGACGGCCATGTGGTCAATTGCTGGCTCGCAGCGAAGCAGTAGCGACACAGGTAAAGCGACAGATGGGCCTCGAACTTCGCGACCTCTCCAAACATTTCACCATCCGCACTGATCGCGGCAACGCCGTTGTGCGCGCGGCGGAGAAAGTCAACCTCGAGATTCCGGAGGGGCAGACCGTGGCCCTCGTGGGTGAATCCGGTTGCGGCAAGACCACAATCGCCAAGCTCGTGCTGATGCTGGAGCGACCGACCAGCGGGGCGGTGACCTTCGACGGCAAGAGTCTCGGCGACATGTCGAGATACGAGATCAAGAATTACCGCCGGCAGGTGCAGGCGGTGTTTCAGGACCCTTACGCCTCCCTCAACCCACGCCTTACGGTGCGTCGGATCATCACCGAGCCAATTCTTGCGCACTACAAACGCGATCGAGCGACGCTCAATGCGCGCGTCGCCGAGCTCCTGGACATCGTTGGTCTGCCGGCGGCGTCGGCGGATCTCTATCCGCATGAATTCTCTGGTGGACAGCGCCAGCGCATCGCGATCGCGCGGGCGCTTGCGCTCGAACCGCGCATCATCATCCTCGATGAACCGACCTCGGCCCTCGACGTGTCGATCCGCGCGCAGGTGCTAAACCTGCTGATGGACATCCAGGAGAAGTTCGGTCTGACATACCTCTTGATCGCGCACGATCTGGCGCTGGTCGAGCATCTGTCAGCGCGTATCGCGGTGCTCTACCTCGGCAGCGTGGTCGAATGCGGCAAAAGCGAGCAGATCTTTACGGCGCCGAAGCACCCCTACACGCAGGCGCTGTTGGCTGCGGTTCCACGTCCCGATCCGGACTACGTGCCGAAAGCAGCCGAGGGGTTTGACGACACTGGCAGCGCGCTCGAACCGCCAAGCGGCTGCAAGTTCCATCCGCGATGTCCACATGCGATGCCGATCTGCGCGTCCGAGAATCCATCGCTCATAAAGCTCGCCGACGGCCGCGAAGCGGCATGCCATCTGCTGAGCGGTCCGCTGGCAGTTCAGGGCGAGGAGCATGGAAAATAGCGACGTTGTGGTCGCACCCAACACGCACGAGACCTATCCGCGGTTAGGCAATGCTCAGTCAATCTGCGATGAAGCCCTCTGCGTTTGTGAGCGCTACGAGCGGAAATTGTGTTCTTGAAAAGCTTCTTTAGCTGGCGCTTAGTTTCGGTTGGCCGGCGGATGTATAGTCGGGATTGGCAAAGATCTGCCGGTGGGTTGTGTGTTCGCTTGGAGATCCAGAGGCTACTGGACCTGATCGGTTCGCTCGGCGCAGCTGAAATGCCTATGAACTTCTAGAAAGGCTTATCCAGCTGGACGCCGCGAGCCTACCCGGATCTCGAATGAGCAGGCCAATCGGGGGCGAAGAGAGCCCGATCTTGGCTCCTAGACCGACCCTTAGTGACGCTGCCACCGGCCTGGCGCGGCTCGAATGCCGTCCGCGCTTCGTGGGCAAGAGGAAAAAGGCCCGATCGGATATCAGCAGTTTGGCTGACGTCCGAGCAGGGCCGATTTGATCTGTTCTGCGCAGCCATGCTCCTTCGCCAGAAGACGTTCAATTTCTAGACCATTCTAGTGTTCGCATGAGCGCTCATGCCGTCTCGGTCAGCAGTCGGTGTCGTGCTCACAAAGAGGAAAGCATGCGCCTTACCAGACATGAAGCATAATTTCGGCGACGCTCGTGCTGACATTGCGGAAATTCGGCTGGCGAGCGAAGTAAGGTCGAGCGATCGGATAGGAAGTCCGCGTCTGGAGAAGTTGGTTGGGGTGGCACCGTTAGCGAGCCGGAGGCGATGACCCCTCAGGCCGACTGCGCCGCTGCGTGCATCGGCCTGGAGTTGCCGTAAGCCGAGCGCCCACACGGAGCTCATGCCTGGAGCTGTAGCTCAAAGAGTGTCCTAGGGTGCGGGGTTGTTCCTGTTCGATCGATGGAAACAGCCGCGGCCGAGCGGCCAAAAGGAGAAACGCTTGAGATTACTTTCATTCACGGTCGAGGGGCGTGAACGCTTCGGGCTGCTCTCTGGGGGCGGCGTCGTCGACCTCGCTAAGCGAACCAAGTTTGAAAACCTCCGCGCCGCCTTAGTGGAGTTTGACAAACTTCGGTCGTATGCGGGTGAAGCTCCGGATTACAAATTGGAGGACATTCGGTTTCTTCCGGTGATTCCGAATCCCTCTCGCATCCTATGTGCCGGCTTGAACTACCTGAGCCATATCACTGAAACTAACCAGCCGCGTCCACCGCGTCCAATAATCTTCACTCGTTTCGCAAGTTCTCAGGTTGGGCATCTCGATAGCTTGGTATGCCCCAAGGTCTCCGAAAAATTCGATTTTGAAGGCGAATTGGCCGTAATCATTGGCAAGCCTTGCCGGTACGTGAGCCGCGAAGATGCTTTTGGCGTTATCGCAGGCTATAGCTGTTACAACGACGGGAGCATTCGCGACTGGCAGCAGCACTCCGGCCAATGGATTCCCGGAAAAAACTTCCCGGCGAGCGGTGCATTCGGGCCTTGCCTCGTGACGTGTGATGAAGTCGCTGATATCACGCGGTCGAGTTTGGTAACTCGTCTAAATGGAGAAGAAGTTCAGCGCGCGTTTATTAATGACCTCATGTTCGATATCCCGTCGCTTGTCGCGTACTGCTCCTCATTCACGATGCTGGACGCTGGCGACGTGATCGTTACCGGGACCACCGGAGGCGTAGGAGAGTCGCGTAGGCCGCAGCTCTGGATGAAGCCCGGCGATTTGATTGAGGTGGAGATCGGCGGGGTTGGCCGCTTGTCGAACCGTGTGATCCCGGAACAGTAAGATGCGCTAGCTATGAGCTTGTGTATGACGCCGGCTGGTGCCTTGGCCCATGGAGGGCGATGCAGCACATCAGGCCAGTCAAATAATGGACAACGATTAGGTTGAGGACATCTCATGACTCCCGAGGGGAAAGTTGCTGTAGTGACGGGCGCGGGCTCTGGCATTGGTCGCGCGTCGGCCGACGCATTGGCGAAGGCGGGTGCGCGAATTCTTGTCTGTGATATCGACCTTGAAGGCGCGCAACAGACAGTATCCGCAATCGAAAGTAATGGCGGTAAGGCATTTGCGCTTCACGTTGACGTCTCGACGCCGGATGATGTCAAGCGGATGATAGATGCCGCTGTGTCGCGTTTTGGGGGCTTGGATATCCTCCATAACAATGCCGGAATTCTTTCGGGGCCGCGTTTCCCTGATTCTGATCCGTCGTGTTGGATGCGGGCGATCTCTGTAAACATCATGGGCGTCCTGTCTGGAATTCACTACGGAACAGAAGTAATGCGCCAACGAGGCTCTGGCGTAATAATCAACACCGCTTCGATCTCGGGCTTGGAGCCTCATTTCACTGATCCGGTCTACGCCGCAACGAAAGCCGCGGTCGTAAATCTCACACGTTCCCTTACCTTTCTGAAGGAGGAAGCGAACATCCGAGTAAATTGCGTTTGCCCTGGCTTCGTCCGCACGAACCTGGAAGCTCACTCAAGTGCGCCACTTGACGCCGAGGATCAGCGACGTTTCAAAAGCCGACGTGCCGGCTTTAAAGATCTGCCCGCTCTGGAACCGAACGATATCGCGCGGGCCGTGATGATGTTGATTAATGAAGATGGCCTCAACGGCAAAGCCTGCATAGTTGAGCCCGGCGAACCTTGGCGGGTTCAATAGTCAGAGGATGAGCAGAGGGTGAGAAGAGAGCGGGCAGACGTAGTTGTCATCGGAGCCGGTATGGCCGGTCTTTGCGCCGCGGTTACCGCAATTGACCAAGGCGCAGACGTTGTTGTCCTTGAAAAGGGCAACCGGGTCGGCGGCTCTATGCTGCTATCGCATGGGCTAATCTGGACCTTCTTCGACAAGAGGCAGTTAAAGCAGGAGATTCCCGAGGGCAACGAAGCGCTCCAGGAGCTTGTCGTAGATTATCTGCCGGCTGGTCTCGCTTGGCTGGAAGGGCTGGGTGTCGCGCTCGAGCCCGAAACGTCGTTTGAGTGGTATGGGCGCGGCCGAGCAGCGGATCCTCGCTCTATGGCCTCGACGCTGACGCAGCGGTTCGGCGAAAAAGCTGGACGGCTTCGCCTCCGGACTGGCATGCAGCGCCTGCTCGTTTGCGACGACCAAGTTTCGGGCGTAGTTGCGTTTGATGATCACGGACCTATAGTCGTCGAAGCGAAGTCATCGGTGCTTGCTACTGGCGGATTTCAGGGCAGCGCGAGTTTGATCACGCAATACATTACGCCCCATGCTGACGCCCTCTACCTCCGAAGCAATCCATGGAGCACCGGCGACGGCTTTCTTGCGGCCACTACGGCAGGTGCAGCAGTTTCTTCACATCTAAACTGCTTCTACGGTCACGCGTTGGCGGCGCCTCCCGCTCGTTTCTCCCACCATGAATTCTCCAATCTGACGCAGCGCTACGGGCAATTTGCCGTAGCCCTAAATTTGGAAGGCCGGCGTTTCGTAGACGAGTCGGAAGGGACGGGAGAAGAGGCGCTTAATCTAGCAATGGCGACTCAGCCGAACGCGACAGGAATCTATATTGTCGATGCGTCCATAGCGAGTGGCGCTGGACAGAATGCCCATCCTCCTAAGCTTGCCATCGATCGGGCGCGCAATGCAGGCGGCCCGGTTATTTCTGCCGACACGCTCGAAGAACTCGCTGACAAATTGGCTGAGTGGTCGGTTCCGTCCGACGTCGCGCTAGCCTCGCTGCGTGCATATAACGCCGCTGTTAGCGAAGGGAACGGCAGCGCACTGTTTCCCTCGAGACAAAGGAATGCGGTACCTCTTAATACGGCTCCCTTTACTGCAGTGATGGTACGGGCTGGCATTACCTTCACTGCCGGTGGGCTCCAAGCCGATCTCGATATGAATGTCCTGCGAAGATCTCTAACGACTTCTACCTTGTCCCTGACGAAGGCAGATATGGACGAACTTTCGCTCACGCCGATGGCGAATCTTTACGCCGCAGGTTGCGATCTAGGCGGCATAAGCACGCGCGGATATATGGGCGGCTTAGCGACAGCGTTGGTGACAGGGCGGATCGCAGGAGAGTCGGCAACTTATAATGCGCAATATAACAAATCCTAAATGAAGCCTTGGGGCGAGCGATGACCTATCCAAAGCGTGCAGTGGTCGTGGGAGTAAGCCATTGGCATTCGACGTATGACGCCGCATATGTCGAGCTGCTGCGCGATATGAATGTCGACGTCGTCGGGATAGCGGATGAGAACGAAGAGATTGTCCGCAATCGCGCCGAGCGCTTCAAGGTTGAGCCGTTTCAAGACTACCGGCAAATGATTGACCGGACACGACCGGATTTCATCGTGGCGCTCGGGCGCCACGTCGATATGCCGGAAATATTTCGCCACCTCGTCGAAATCGGGATTCCATTTCTCATGGAAAAACCGTGGGGCATTGATGATGCAACGGTCAGGGAGCTTGCTGAGCTGGCATCAAAGCGCAATTCGTGGGTATGCGTACCCTACTTCTCGCGCTTCACTCTGTGGGCAGAGATGGCGCGCTCAATGGTGCAGAGCGGCGAAGTTGGAGCTATTTCTCACATCGTTTTCCGAATGATCCGGCCTACGATGCAACGCTATGTGGCGTGGGACTCGCCCTGGATGCTTAGTAAGGATCAAGCTGGCGGCGGCGCGCTGCTTAACCTTGGATCTCATGGCTTTGACATCTGCCGGTTCATCACAGGAGAGGAGCCATCAGTGGTCTCGGCGGTATTGAGTAACGTTGTTCATAAGTCTGAAGTCGAGGACTACGCGCACGTGACCCTACGTACGCCAAAAGGAATAATCTTTCACAATGAGGTCGGATACACATTACCGACTTGGCCAAAGAATGCGACCGACGCCGAGCAAAAGGTAGCTGGAGAAAAAGCGATCGTGCGCGAGGTCGCTGGTGGGGTTCACATTCTCGGCCCTGATCGAGATGAAATGGTGTCTGTGCCGGATGGCTATGTAGGCGGCTGTCGTCGAGTGCTGTACGAGTGTTTTGAGCGGTTGGCCGTTGGCAAGCCTCCCCCAATCACAGCTTATGACTGCGCTCGCGCCGTAACTTTGATCCATGATGCCTATCGACTGGCACGATGATGGCGAAGTCTGAAGCTATGATGCATAGTCCAAGCTGCGATATCTGCAAAGCCAACTTGGATGCCTCCTCGGTGCCAGGAGGAATTATTTATGAAAACGACCTTTGGCTCGTTCGCCACTTGATGCCAGGCAGGGGGGTGCCAGGCTGGATGATGGTTCAAACTCGGCGCCATGTAGCGGGAATTGCGTTCTTCAACGACGCTGAAGCCCTGAGCTTTGGTCCCACGTTTCGCCACTTGCAGAAAGTGTTGATGGAAGTGACGGGTGCCTTGCGGATCTATACTGCTTCGATGAACGAGAGCGTGCCTCATTTCCATTGCCATCTTGTGCCGCGTTACGAAGCCATGCCGAAGAATGCTCAGGGGTGGGAGATATTCGACCTGTTTCGTGCATCGGCCGCAGGCGAGATTGCAGTCGATGCAAGCACGGTCAAAAGCGTGACAGAGCGATACCGCGAAGCTCTTAAGATCCATCCGCCCGCCGCAATTGTCCTAGCTTGATAGAAATATGGGGGAAATGGAAATCGGTAGCCGAGCTGCGATAGTGACCGGCGCTCCCTCAGGATTGGTCGCGCGTCAACCATTGCACTATCGGCGCAGGGCGCAAATCTGGTTGTCGTCGAATCGATCCGATCGGAAAGTGAGTCCCTGACGAGATCCTAAGCGCGGACGGCGTACCGAGCCTCTTCGTTGCCAATGTTACCTTGGTTCGGATTTGTCTGACATGCTTTCGTATGCAGAAGTGAGCTACAGTGGATTCCACATACTTCACAATGGCACTTGGAATTGCGTTTTCTGCGGCTGTGAAGATCAGCCTATTGCGCCCAGGTTCGTATAGGCTCGATAATTGTTGTCGCTCGCATGCGCTACTCATGCAGCAATTCCACTTTTGAAAGGGCGAGGCGGCGGCGAAAGTTTCGATTGTGGGGGGGGGGCGTATCCTGGTTCGCCGACACACGCGGTTTCCCAAGCGGCCGTTGCAAGATTTTGCACGAGCGCTGGCGTCCTTGAAGAAAGCAGTGGATGCTGCAGTCAACTGCTTGTGTCCTGGATTGGTGGATATCCCACCAATTTAGGAGGGACGGCAACGCGATCGCGCTGCAGGCTTCTCGACGAAACGCATGGCGCTACCCTCATTCATGTCGTAGCGGTAGCTGGAGATGCCGTCGAGCTGATTCGAAATAAGATGTTCGCTGGCCAAGCGATGATGAGACGTGCGGACCGTAGAAACGTTGGAGTTTCCAGATTAGAGACCCCACGTGCCTTTTGAGCGGCAAAGGGCCACGCAGCGCCGCAGCCCCAACGGAGTGGAGTTAGATGCGCTTATTGCTCCGTGAGCGCATAGGCCCACATTGATAGATCACCATCCAGGATATCCGTTGTGCATCTCGAACGCGTCGAGGCCGCAATCGATGAGGTATCGGTGCTTAACCAGCAAAGACGGGGATTCAATTGTTTTTCAGTGGCCCTAAAGGGTTCAACACCGACAATTGGTAGAGATGCTGACCTGCCACTCATCTTCATTCAACGGCAGTTAGAGTCTCGGGATTTTGCACGCCTAACGGCGCGATCGGTAGTTATCTGGCCTTGGGCCGGTCGAGGTGGTTGCGTTCTCCATCGAGAGCGGCGCGGGCGTCGCAGTGCCGACGAGCCGCTTCGATTGAGGCGAGCCGTCTTCGGATTCGGATGAGCGACCGCAGCTCGGCGTTTGACTCCTCTAGGGGGGGCTCATTTTCGCAGAATTTCAGTTATTCCGGGCCAATTTTCGGCGTTTTTAATCTTGAGGAGCCTTTACGATCGTATGACAAATTGGAGGAGCGAGCATGAGTCAAAGAAGTGTGTTCATTGTGCGTGTTCTTGCGGCCTCGTTTGGCCTACTCGTCCTCAATGCAACTGTCTCGGCACAAACCGCGGATACGGTTGTTGCGGCCCTCGCGACCGAACCATCAACACTCGATCCTACAAAGATGGTTGGCGGTGGCGATCATTACTACATTGGTCAGATGTTCGAGCAACTGGTCCGCTTCGGTCCAGACTTGAAGCCGGTCAACTGGCTGGCCGAGTCCTGGTCAATCGAGGGGACGCCCGACAAGCCGATCATTGACGTACATATCCGTAAAGGCGTGAAGTTCCACAATGGTGATCCGCTGACCGCTGCCGACTTTGAATTCTCCTATGAGCGGCTGAAGGATCCCAAGATCTCGCCTTATTCCTACACCCAGGCGAACGTTGGAAAGTTCGAGATCGTTGACGACCATCACTTCAAGCTGCATTTCAATGCGCCGGACGGCAACTACATCCCCAACAGGCTGCAGCTCTGGGCGATTCCGAAGAAGTATTTCGAGAAGGTGGGCGAGGAAGGTTTTGCCAAGGCGCCGGTCGGCACCGGCCCGTGGAAATTCGTCTCGCGCTCGGTCAAGGAAGAGCTGAAACTTGAAGCGTTCGACGACTACTGGAACAAGGATGCGCGGCCGAAAGTCAAGAACCTGGTCCTGAAAATTATTCCGGAAGACCTTACACGCGTTGCGGCGTTCAAGTCGGGCGCCGTTGACTGGATCGATGCGGTGCCGCTGTCGGCGGTCAACGAGATCAAGAAGATGCCGGGTGTGGAGACCTTCTCGGCCATTTCCTCAAACAACCTCTACATCGATTTCCCGGCCGATAAGCCGGATTCACCCTTTAGCAAGCTGAAGGTGCGTCAGGCGGTTGCCCACGCCGTTGATGTCGACGCGATCATTAATAACGTACTGTTCGGCCAGGGCGAGCGCTATGTGGAGGTCGGGAAGGGCGAGACTGGCTACGATCCCAATCTACAAGCGTATCCCTACGACGTCAAAAAGGCGAAGCAGCTGCTGGCCGAAGCGGGGTATCCGAATGGCTTCGAGACGCCGTGTTACAATCTGATCACGCCGCGCGAGCCGAACGTGAAGGAAATGGGCGAGGCAGTGTTTGCCTATCTCGGCGCAGTCGGCATTCGCTGCAAGGTGCAAGGGCTTGAATATTCGGCTTGGCTCAATATCGGCCGCCGCGGCCGCAGTGGCTCGCCCGAGATGGACGGCGTCGCGCCGTGGATGTGGGGCCACGGCCTGCCGGGTGATCCGGCTGAGCCATGGTCCGGCATGCTACACAGCTTCGTCCCGGGCAAGGGCTTCGGCGCCTTTTCCCATACCAGCGATCCCAAAGTAGATGCGATGATCGAGGAATTGAAGGCGACCATGAAGCCGGAAAAGCGGGTGGAGCTGATTGAGCAGATCGCCCGCTACAAGCATGAAAACGTACTCGGCGGCGTGACCACCTATCGCCCGATCATCACGCTGGCGTGGCGGGAGAACATCGAGTTCCGGCCATGGCCGTTTCCCGGGTTGTGGCGAGCCTTTCAGGAAGTCAGATTTAAGCCGTAACCCTCACGACCTCTGCGGGCGAGTCCACACCAATCCCCACCGGCCAGAGCCAGTGCGGCGAGTCTGCTTCATCAAAGCCGTTGGCGGTAAGCGGCCTCTCGGTGTGCCCGCGCTAGAGGACAAGATTGTCCAAACCGCAGTGGCCGAGGTGCTGAGTGCCGTCACGAGGCCGACTTCCTCGGTTCTCTACTGCTTTCGGCTGGAGCGGAATCCCCAGATGCTGTTTGATGCATACGGCGACGAACCTGCATGTGAACTGGGTACTCGATGGCCAGATACGCAGCTTGTTTGACTCGGTTGACCACGATGGCGGTTCCAGATGGTGGCGCACAAGTTCGCCAATCCGCGCATCTTGCAGCTCCTCGGGCTGTGGTTGCGGACTGGCGTTCTTGAGAGCGAAAAGAAGCAAGAGACGGGCAGGGGGGTGCGCCACGGCGGTTGGCGTCAGCTGCCAACATTTTCCTGCACTAAGTCCTCGATCTCTGGGCGCCGTCAATGGCGTCGTCACCGTGCACGCGGTCGCGGCAACTAGCGGCCAGAGGCTTCCGCCTTCATCGGCCTCGCCCACTGCTGCGGGCGGACCCGGGATGGCCGGTCCATCGTGAAGCATGAGACGTGAGGCAAGCGCCTGACGCGCAAGCTAACACGTTGCGCCAGAAGGCATGGCGGTTCATACATGCGGCAGAGACCACGGAGCACGAGCGGTTCGCTGCAGTGCAGGGCGGGCACTCTGACTAATATGAGAGGCGGCACAACTATGCAGTGGTCAACGGCCTCTACGGGGAAGTGCACCGGACCTGGCTGCGTTGTCTGAGACGGAATAGCCAGAAGAGCCGGCGCATGGCGCTTTCCGCACCGGCTCTTTCCGATTTCATTCCGCGTCATATCCGCGCCTGCGCCCGCATGCGAGTGATGAGTGGAGTTGAGAGCCAGAAGCGTGCCGTCAGGGTCCCGGCCACTCCTGCTCGCGGGGGCAAAGCCGAACGGCCGAATTACCCGAGTATGCCCTTCTTTACCGGTCCATACATTCAGAATAATGCGCTATGGCGTCGAAGTCGCTGAATATCTGCATGCAACTCGCGAGCTTGCAGGAAAGCGGATCGCTCTTCAAGTTAAAAAGTATCACTAGAACAGGGTAATCGCAATGTCTACGCGTCGCTTGACGCGAGTTTTGTCAGAACAGTAGTCGTCTAACCAAGACGAAGCGGAGCTAGTGGATGGAGACGGAAATGGCGGCAAAAGTCACGCGCGATCAAATTGAGCCCGTGGTTGAGGAGATTGGGTTTGCACCAGAAGAAGATAGCGCCGACACGCAACGCATCCACTGGAGACTTTTTGGTACTTCAGGTGTCCCCCGCCAAGTGAATATCCGAGATGCGCGTCCGATCAGCGGTGAGCTTTCCCTCGATCGCGAGGGCTTTGTCCTAGTTGAGCATCAAATCGCTGCATTGAAGGAGCGTGAGTCGCCCGCGTTCGTCTCAAAATATATTGAGGAGATGGCCGCCTTCATCAAATCTTATCTCGGCGCCTCGTGGGTCGTGCCTTGGGTTCGCGCTGGCGAACTCGGGGAATCGACCGTCTTGCTATCTGCAGCCACCGTGCGTTCTGCAGCCACCGGATCTAAGCACACACCCGCTCCGCTCGCTCACATCGACTTTTCGTCGAAGTACGCGCCCGCAGTCGCCGCGTTGGCGGATCAAGCTCATGGAATCTCGCCGCGCGCCTATTCCCGCATGATGCTTATACAGGCTTGGTGCGCCCTCTCTCCGCCACCTCAGGATCTCCCCTTGGCGATCGCGGATGGAAGAACTGTCGCAGATGCGGATTTAATTGAGGATTGGGGGGATGACCCCAGCAAAAAATCGGTATCGCCGGGTTGGGTTCTACGGCACAGCCCGACGCAGATGTGGTATTACTTCTCGAATATGAAGCAGAACGAATTTATCATATTTAAGGGTTACGATTCAGGCAAGTCTAGCAATGCCAAGTGCGCCCATACGTCGTTCGACAATCGGCGAGCTTTCCCGAACGCTACGCCGCGCGAGAGCATCGAGACGCGGTTCTGGGTTTACTTCGAATAAAGTTCAGAAGCGGCGGCCGTTGCCGCGCCCGGTGGCGCCGCGTCGAGCTCGATGAGTTCGACGCCGGCCGCCATGCTGTAGACTTGGCGCGCGGCCGATGCGTAACATCATCGACTCCGTGAAGATTCGACGAAGCGGGCGAGCACCGCCGGGCCACGTACCTCGGCGTGCTGTGGGGCGAGTGATGTTATAATCGCGCCAGTTGGTGTCATGACAGTTGCCGCTCGACCCGCGGCAAGTACCCGGAAATAGCTGGCCCAATCTCAAGCCTATTCTGCATAGCTCAGAATCAGCATGGACTGCACTATGCCATGTACGGCAAGTGCCAGGTATGGGCACCAGGACCGCCCAGCTCTCTGGGCACTGACTTCGCTGCCACTGAAGAAAGAGCTCCGTCTCTCAGTGCAATCGGAGAACGCTCGACCGTATTGCTGATGAAATGAATACGGCCCTAACAGTGTCAGCCGATCCAGTTATCGGGCGCATAGTTGATCACTTCCGCCAGCTTCGGCTGGGAGGACTGCCGGTCAACCATTGCCGTAAGCCGCTCCCTTAGAGCCTTCATCAAGGGAGCGTGGTTCCTGGTGCGGCGCGCGATCAGTGGCTGCTCGCCAACGGCGCAGCGGACCTCCGTTTCGATAGCATAGACTGCCTACAAGGCGTTCGATCACCGCGCGCGCGAATCGCGACCGGATCACTCTGAACATCGCGACGAACTTGCGTCGGGCAAGAGCGAGACAAATGGTGAGCTCGACCAGGCTACCATGACCGCGGGCTAGTGCCTTGTAGGCGCATAACCATCCACTTGCAGCAAGTGTCGAACACGACGTCGCTCACTTGTAGCGCGACGATCTGGGAGAGAGCACTCTCACTTTGATCGCCGCGCCGCACTCACTAAAATCTGCAACTGAGTCAGGCCTCACGCTTTCCGCACCACCACGATTCTTTAAGCGAGGTCTCGATGCCTCCTTCGATTATTGCCTCCTGAAGTCGTGGCTTCAGCTCCGTGCTCTTGTCCTCCAGCGCACTTCACTTGCTTCCATATTCGGAATGCTGCGCATTAACGTCAAAGTCGTTGAATGTCTGCATGCAGCGAGCCGGGTCGCAGGAAAACAGATCGCTTTTCTAACTAAACTAGATCGCTAAAGCAGCGTAGTTGCAATTCTACGTCACTTGACGCAGCCCAAAGGCCCCGACATCGGAGAATTCGATGCACTTCAGGGATTCACTACATCGTTTTCATCTCAATAATCGGATGATCGGATTTGCGGTTGAATCTGCGGTCGTCTTTGACTTGGCGTCGATATGGGGGATTACACAACGGTGAACACGGTCTCAGACGTATACGATGTAATTGTCGTTGGCGGTGGCGGCTCTGGGCTAGCAGCCGCACTATCAGCTGCATCCCTTGGTGCTAAAACGCTTCTGCTGGAAAAGAATGGCGCTGTCGGAGGCTCCACTGGTATGTCTATCGGCTCAATTACTGCCGCGGGCACGAAGCTTCAGAAGGCTCGAGGAGTTGTCGATACGACCGATTTTCACTTTGTAGACATGGGCTTGATTCTTGGTCCCGATGATCATCGTGAAAACAAAGAGCTGCGTCGTATCCTAGTTGACAATGTCCCGGACACGTTGGAGTGGCTTATGGACTTGGGGTTGCGATTCTTCGGGCCGATGCCGGAGCCGCCCCACTCGAAACCGAGGATGCATAACGTAATTCCAAATTCACGAGCTTATCCTTACGTGCTCTCGCGCGCTTGCTTCAAGGCTGGGGTTGAGTGTGTAACGAGTGCGCGTGTCACGGACGTCTTGAAGCAAGACGGTGCTGCGACAGGTGTCGTCGTTTCAATAGAAGGAGGGGAGCGCCATGTTAAGTGTCGAGGTGGGGTGATTTTCGCTACGGGTGATTTCAGCGCCAGCAAGGCATTCAAAGAACGTTTCCTTCCCTCGGTTGCGCATATTGACGCCTTTAATCCAGCAAGCACTGGAGATGGGCAAAGAATTGGGGAGTCCGTAGGAGCGCCAATTCTCAACGGGGATATACTGTGGGGACCGAGCCTCCGCGTGCGACCTGGAGCAGGTAGTAGTTTGGTGCAGCGCCTTCCAGCTTGGCCCCTATTGACCAGAGTTATGGAAGTGGCACTCGCAAGACTGCCGGTGAGGCTCTTCCGACCGTTTGTCTTGTCCTTTCTAACTTCGACACTCGCGCCATCGCCCAATCTTCTTAAGTCCGGCGCGATCTTGATCAATCGACACGGACGTCGTTTTACCAACGAAGTGGATCGCCCAGCATTAGACGTTGCGAAGCAGACTGGACAAGAGGCCTATATCGTATTTGACGAAACAATTTCCCAGAAATTCATTGCTTGGCCAAACTACGTATCAACCGCTCCAGGGGTCGCCTACGCCTACATCGGCGATTACCAAAAGCAAAAGAAGCTTTACGCAAAAGGCAAGACCGTTGGTGAACTAGCGTCGAGGATCGGAGTTCCAGGCGATAAATTGAGTGAAACGCTCAGCACCTACAACGAGGAGGTAAAAACCCAGTCTGGCGAAATACGAAGACCGCTTGAACGAGGTCCGTTTCATGCAATTGGACCTGTTTCAGCCTGGGTTGATATAACCGAAGGCGGTCTCGCCGTCTCGACCAAACACGAAGTTCTAGATGCTCAAGGACAGATAATTCCTGGATTGTACGCGGTAGGCTCGGTGGGCCAAGGTGGCCTAATACTCGCAGGACATGGTCATCATCTTGGCTGGGCTTTCACTTCTGGGCGGCGCGCCGGCGCTTTTGCCGCAGAGCGAGCAAGAAACCTATCAAAACAGTAACCTGCCAAACAACGACTTCAGACGGCGGTGATGTCGGCGTCGGCTGCCGACGCCGGCGCAAAGAGTATCCAACGTGAGGAGTGAATATGTCAGGACAGGTTCAAGGCAAGGTCGCTCTGGTAACAGGCGGCGCATCAGGCATCGGGGCTGCAATTGTAGAATTGCTGGCGCAGGAGGGCGCGACGGTCGTCGCGACCGATATCGACGAGTTGAACGGGTCCAAGCTTGCCGCGCGCCTGAAAAGGGCTGATCGCGACGTGAGCTTCCTGGTGCAGGACGTCACCAACGAGGAGCGCTGGATCGAAGTCGTAGCCGAGATCGGCAAGCGCCATGGTCGGCTCGATGTGTTGGTGTCCAATGCGGGGATCGGCATCGGCGTGCCTTCAATCGTCGACATGCCGCTGCAGCAATGGCGCCGGCAGACCGCGATCAATCTCGACGGCGTGTTCCTCTCGGTGAAGCACTCTTTGCCGCTAATGCGCAAGTATGGTGGCGGCTCGGTCATAATGATGTCGTCGATCGTCGGCCTTCGTGGTTCGGCAAGTCTCGCGGGCTACTGCGCGACCAAGGGCGGCGTCCGGCTGTTTGCCAAGGCGATCGCGTTGGAGTGCGCGCAGCTTAGTGACGGCATCCGCGTCAACTCCGTACATCCAGGCATCATCAACACGCCAATCTGGGATAAGACCCCATCCGGCGCTGCCGGCGCCGGCGAGAACGTGCCGATCGATCCGGAACAGCGTGCAAGAGTTGCGGCGCCGCTTGGTCGTGCCGGGCAGGCAACCGAGATCGCGCATGGCGTGCTCTATCTGGCCTCAGATGCGTCGCGCTATGTGACCGGCACCGAGCTCGTCATCGACGGCGGCATGAACGCCGGCGGTGTGGTGCGAGCTCAAGCCGCCTGCCGCTAGCCAACATGCGCCCCCACTCCGGAACATTCAGCCGCCGGAACCGGTTGCAACGCATGGGGAACGATCGCCGACAGCACTACGGTCTCGACCGGCACGACCGTCATATGTCCCACTGACCGATCGCTCTCAAGAGCGACGTCAGCACCACGTCGTCGCGCTAGACGCAAGCGCGCGAGCAGCTCGTCATCACTATCGTGATCTCCGCTGGTCGATGGCATCATCCTGCTGGTCCAACTCCTTCAGCTAAGTTGACCAGTGCCGTGCGCGCATTGGCCAGGAGCGTTCACCTCTCATTATCAATTCCCCAAGGCCGTCCGCCGTTTGGCCTTCTTGTCCGACAATGATCGAAAACTCAGCCAAATGAGCGGAAATGGCGATGACTGTCGGCTTCCGCTGGCGGACCAGTAAGGTTCCGCCGCGAGGAAGTAAAAGAAGACCGTGGTCTCGACGTTTGGAAAAAGTGCCATTGGGACGGGCGACCGCTTCGCCGATCGACGTCATTCTTGGTTCCTCTCCGCACGTAAGGCCTAACATAGGCCAGCAGAACCAATCTTATATCGGTCCAAGCTGCCGAACCTCCGCGCGCAGTGACGAACGGCGCCGCAGCCTCGATGGCGAGCAGGCAAGCTAGAGTGAGAAGGCAATGCTTCGTTTTACTGTCGACGCAGGCGACCAATCACTCTGCCGTTAATTGCACGGATGTGAAGAACGTGCTCCGAAAGTCCAACCCAACTGTCCCTGAAAAACCCTAGTTCCCACGGGCCACTCCGCCCGCTGCGTCTCAACGGACAATCGGCTACACAATCGCGATCAGCTCCGACGATCGTCCGTTCCTCCAGCTGCGCCAACGAAAATCCTGCAGGAGTTGAAGTTATTCGCAGTTTAACTGCGCTGGATATGGAATCTCGAATCCTTTCGCCCGTAGTGCCGATTAGATTAGGTCGGACGGTTGATTTGGTCGCCTTAGGGCCCGGCACAACAGGAGGAAGCGCATGGATTTCAAGGTTCCGCCGAAATCGGTGCGAGAGAGCATCAGCGCCGAGGAGTGGCAGGCGCGGGTCGATCTAGCGGCTGCGCACCGAATGGCCTTCCTCCAAGGCTTCTCAGAAGGGATTTACAATCATCTGACTTACGTGGTGCCCGGCCGCAATGACCGTTACTATCAGATCCCATTCGGGATGCATTGGTCGGAAGTAACTGCTTCCTCATTCATGGAAGTAGGCATAGACGACGGCGAGGTGAAGCGTGGAGAAGGTGTGGTCGAGCGCTCCTGCTATTGCATCCATGCGCCTATCCATAAGGTCGCGCCACAAGCGAGGGCGATCTTTCACACCCATATGCCGTTCGCCAGTGCCCTTACCCGCCTTGAGGACCCCCGCATTAAGGACATTGGTCAGGGCGAAGCATTTCTGTCGGGGGTAATCGCATATGATGATTCATTCCCCGGGCCTGCGCTCGATCCAGCCGAGGGGGTGCGGCTCGCCAAAGTGCTTGGAGAAAAGAAAGTGCTGTTCATGGCCAATCATGGCATCACGACCGTGGGTGAAACAATCGCTGATGCTTACGGGAAACTTTACTACACCGAGCGTGCCGCACAGGTACAACTCTACGCTATGTGGACCCACCAGCCGCTGAAGTACCTTCCACAACAGGTGCTCCGCGAAACCACGCGCAGCGCAGCTGCGATCGTGCAAGAAACTCCGAGTCCCGCCGAGCGGCACTTCGATGCCCTGAAGCGGGTACTCGACCGTAAAGAGCCGGAATACGCGACGTAACCGCGCATTGTGGGGTGGAAGGAAAACAGCGACCTTGCCGAGTACCCAAGATGTGATGGGCGACATCGGTGTTTCAATCCACGTTGCGGCTGTTATGATCTTCCCACGAGCCGCGGCTCCTCTCCGCGTCAGTCTGCGGCCAGAATGTACTAGATTGATCGATGCGAGTTTGAGATCTCGGCGGCAGCGCTTCAACACGTTGAGCGCTCGCCGCGGTCGCGCCAGCGCATTGCGTTGGCCAGCGAAACCAAGAAGATGGCTTCTCGCTCGCTGCCGCTCTCGCGCTTGTTCGATCGCGAAGATGCCCGTCGAGGCGATCCTAGGTTTGAAACTGTTGGTGCCGATCGGGCGGCCGTAGGATGATTGCAGGCTTGCGGTGCGCGCTTTCTGGTTGAACTTACCGAACTCGACCGTCATGGCTATCAGTTTCGAAAGATTGAGTACCAGTGAGTGAGGCGGCAACCATGCTGTCGATTTGATCTCGATCTGCTGGTTGAACGCCAAAGTGGCCTGCGCCTGTTCGCCCAACCAGCCGGGGATAATTTGCTTGGTAAGCGCCAACGAAGTCGTCCGCGCACCTCTTTGACATTATCGAATCGACGGCGCGGACTTCGTTGATCTCTCGAGCTGTTCGGCACAAGATGCCTGCATCTGGTCGGTTTGCCCGGGAGGTCTGCGCGAAGCTCAAGCCCATGTTTTCGTTGTGGGGACGCGCTCGTTGGTGGTCGCTGAAGCGCGGACCAGCAAATAGACCGAGCAATCGACGCGGATACCAAGGAAAAGATCGTGGAGGTAGCTTGTTGTAATGTTGCGAATGCGGCTCTCGCGAGCCCGGCAGTGACGTATCGGTTTGCTGCATGGTTGGGCAAGTCACCTCTCACGCCAATTTCGAACAGCTTCTGATTCAGGCTAATCTTTTAGTTTTTGGAGATGACAATTGCCCGCCGAAAAGCCAGTCCTTACCATCGTCCTCAACCACTCTGACGCTGAATCCTATGCGCGGCTTATAGCGCGGCGCTTTCCTCAGGTTCGCACGATCGTCGCGCCAAGGCCTGAGCAGCTCGCGCGCTGCATAATGGAGGCGGACGTCCTTCTTGCTTCTTCCTTCCCCGTTGAACTATTTGAGCATGCGAAAAAAATGCGCTGGATTCAGTGCACCAGCGCCGGTGTCGACTCAATCATGCCGATTCGCGAAAGGATTGGGCACATCACCGTGACAAATGCGCGCGGGATTCATGGCAATATCATCGCGGACTTCGTAATGGCTGGCGTAACCCTGCTGCATTGGGATTTCCGTAAGCTCCTGCGTGACCAGGCGGAGCGGATATGGAGCCCGCACTTTGTGGCGCCGTTGGCCGAAAAAACCCTCGGCGTCGTGGGACTTGGCTCGATCGGCGCAGCGATCGCCCGCCGCGCGAAGGGCGCGGGGATGACTGTTTTGGGCTCGAAGCGGGAAGTCTCAGGACCGGTCGATGGTGTCGACCGGCTGTTCACCTCTGAGGCTCTTAAGGAAATGCTGCCGCTTTGCGATTTCGTGGTGTTGGCCGTGCCGGCGACGGCAGCGACCGTAGGTCTAATCGGTGCGGCTGAGATCGCGCGAATGCGCCGCGATGCCTTCGTGATCAACATCGCCCGCGGCCAGGTTATCGTGGAAGCCGAACTGATCGAGGCGCTGGAGGCGCGCATGATCGCTGGAGCGTTGCTGGACGTATTCCAACGGGAGCCGCTGCCTCAGGAAAGTCCATTGTGGGACATGCCGAATGTGATTGCAACGCCTCACATTTCAGGAAGTGCTACAAATTATACGGAGCGAGTATTTGCCATCTTCGCAGATAACATCGAGCGCTTCCTGAAGGGGCAGGCGTTGACCAATGTCGTGGATCTGGCACGTGGATATTGATAAAAGTCGTCGCCGATCGGCAAATACCTGATGTTGGTCGCCAGAATGGACAGCGTGTCGCACGTGCTGTGGATTGACTGCGCTATGGTGCCCGCCGCCGCAATCGAGCTCACGGTGAACTCAGCGCTTAAAGTGCAAGAGTGTCCCCATTTTTGTATAATTTCTCCATCTCCGTTTGGCTTTTTGGCGTTTTTATACTGGAATAGCCTTTTACGACTATCAGATAGTCGGAGAAGGAAAACCATGGTCGTATCGCGTATTTTTGCCGCTGCGTTTGGTTTACTCGCCCTCAATCCAGCGGTCTCGGCACAAACCAAGGACACGCTCGTCGCGGCTCTCGCGGCCGAAGGGGAGGTACTCGATCCTACAAAGGCCATCGGCGGCGCCGATCAGTACTTCATCGGACAGATGTTCGAGCAGTTGGTCCGCTTCGATCCGGACCTGAAGCCGATCAACTGGCTGGCCGAATCTTGGTCAATCGAGGGGACGCCCGACAAGCCGATCATTGACGTGCATATCCGTAACGGCGTGAAGTTCCACAATGGTGATCCGCTGACATCTGCCGACTTTGAATTCTCCTATCAGCGGCTGAAAGACCCCAAGATCTCGCGCTTTTCCTACACACAGACCAACGTCGAAAAGTTCGAGATCGTTGACGACCATCACTTCAAGCTGCATTTCAAGGCGCCGGACGGTAACTACATCCCCAATTCGCTGCAGCTCTGGGCGATTCCCAAGAAGTATTTCGAGAAGGTGGGTGAGGAAGGATTTGCCAAGGCGCCGGTCGGTACCGGCCCTTGGAAATTTGTGTTGCGCTCGATCAAGGAAGATCTGAGGCTTGAAGCCTTCGACGATTACTGGAACAAGGATGCGCGACCGAAGGTCAAAAACCTGGTCCTGAAGATCATTCCGGACGACGTTACGCGCCTTGCGGCCTTCAAATCGGGCGCCGTTGACTGGATCGATGCGGTGCCGCTGTCGGCGGTCAACGAGATCAAGAAGATGTCGGGTGTGGAGACCTTCACGGCCGTTTCGAGGAACAACCTCTACATCGATTTCCCGGCCGACAAGCCGGAGTCACCCTTCAGCAAGCTGGAGGTGCGTCAGGCGGTTGCGCATGCGGTCGATGTTGACGCGATCATCAAAAACGTACTGTTCGGTCAGGGCGAGCGCTATGTGGAGGTCGGGAAGGGCGAGACTGGCTACGATCCCAATCTGCAGGCGTATTCCTACGATGCAAAAAAGGCGAAGCGGTTGCTTGCCGAGGCCGGCTATCCGAATGGCTTCGAGACGCCTTGCTACAACCTGATCACGCCGCGCGAACCGAACGTGAAGGAAATGGGCGAGGCGATATTCGCCTATCTCGGCGCAGTCGGCATTCGCTGCAAGGTACAGGGGCTTGAATATTTGGCTTGGGCAAATCTTGGCTATCAGGGCCGTAACGCCAAGATGGACGGCATCTTGCCGTTCATGTGGGCTCATGGCCTGCCGGGTGATCCGGCTGAGCCGTGGTCCGGCATGCTACATAGCTTCATCCCGGGCACGGGATTCGGTGTCTGCTCGCATACCACGGATCCCAAAGCCGACGCGATGGTTGAGGAATTGAAGAATACAATGAACCCGGAGCGGCGGGTGGCGCTCATTAAGCAGATCGCACGCTACAAGCATGAAAACGTGCTCGGCGGCGTGACTACTTATCGCCCCATCATCACGCTGGCCTGGAGGGACGACATTGTATTCCGGCCGTGGCCGTGGCCCGGATTGTGGCGTCAGTTCCAGGAGGTCAGCTTTAAGCAATAGCCGGTCTTTAGGCGGATTTGACCAAGGGGCTGCAGCGTGAGAACGATTTCGTCGCGCGTTGTTGCCAATGGACGCCCTGTAGTCGGCGATAAACACCACCCTGCAGAATGCTGTGAGAAATCGAGTACGCAGCATGAAGAGCCTTCTGATCGCTAACCGCGGCGAGATTACCATCCGGATTGCCCGTGTGGCTGCCGACTGAAATACGTTCCGTCGGCATCTTTTCCGAAGACGATGTTACGTCGCCGCACACGAGGCGATGCGACGATGTGCGCGCCCTGAAGAGGATAGGGCCGAAGGCCTAGCTCGATGCCACGCAGATCATTACCGCTGCGAAAGAGGTGGGCTGCGACGCCATTCATCCCGGCTATGGCTTCCTGAGTGAGAATGCCGACTTCGCCGCCGCCTGCGCTCATGCGGGTATTACGTTCGTTGGGCCATCGCCCGAGACGCTGACCGTCTTTGGCGATAAGGGGTTTGCCCGTGCGATGGCGGTGAAATGCGGCGTGCCTATGATGCGCAGGACGTCGCAGGCGACGACGTTAGCCGAAGCGCGTGCGATGCTCGACGCGCTCGGCGGCCTGATGATTACGGCGGTGGCTGGTGGCGGACACCGCGGTATGCGGACGGTGCATAGCCGCGAAAAGCTCGAACAAGCCTATGAACTCCGGCGAGCGGAGGCGCTGCAGGCGTTCGGCAATGCCGATGTCTATGTGGAGGAGCTGTTTCCGAAGGTGCGGCAAGTCGAGGTGCAAATTGTCGGCGACGGCACTGGCGCGGTCAGTCACATCTGGGAGACGAGAATGCAGCGTGCAGCGGCAGCGGCAGAAGCTGATCGAAATCGCGCCGGCGGCGGCCCTTGATGCCGATGTTCGGCCGCGGCTCAGCATGGCTTCGGCCACGAAATACCGCAACCTCGGTACCTTCGAATTCCTGGTGGACGTGTCCGACAGTTCGGGCGCCGCCAAACTTCATCGAAGCGAATCCGCGATTGCAAGTCGAGCACGCGGTTTCCGAAGAGATCACGGGCGTCGATCTGGTGCGCGCGCAGATCGAGATCGCGCGTGGCGCACGGCTTCGCGATATCGGGCTTGATCAAGCGTCAATCCTTGCCGCGCGGCATTGCGATCCAGATGCGCGTCAACTGGAAACGAAGTCGGAAGACGGACACGCGCGTCGTGCGGGGAACGTTCAGTGTCTCCAAGCTGCCGAGCGGCTCCGGGATCCGCGTCGACGCTTGCGGCTATGGTGGGTATCGCACTAACCCGCGTTTCGACTCGCTACTCGCCAGGGTCGTCGTGCATGCGCGGTCCGACGATTTCGCCGAGGTTGGCGAGCGTGGCTATCGCGCGCTGTCGGAGTTCCGTATCGCGGGCGCGCCGACCAACATCGCATTTCTGAGATCGGTCTTGAAGCACCCGGACTTTCGCGCCGGCCGCGTCCATACGCGGTTCGTGGACGAGCGCGTTGCCGACCTGCTAGCAATCGACGACGCCCATCCGAGCCTTGATTATCAGCCGCAACCCGGCACGCAGAAGCGCGGCCTTGCTGGCGCCCGTGTCAACGTGCGCGATCCGCTCGCCGTGCTCACCTATGGCCAGGAGGCAACCGCCAACGGCGTTGCTCAGGCGGCCGAGGCCCCGACGGTCGGTCAAATTCCCCCGGGTGTGGTCACCTCAAACTCCCCCACCTGATTCCGCCTCGCTGGGCGGCTGATCTGCCGCAAAGCGCGTAGCAGGACGTTTATTTTCGCCCCCTTTTAGG
>NZ_JBVUBB010000054.1:0-33495 GCF_055791185.1 Bradyrhizobium ingae | reverse complement strand
GCCGCAAATCGCATCTCACTGGTCTTGGTGCCACGCCCGCTCATGTAGCCTCCTCGGCTGATGGTCCATGCTTCAACCATCGCTGATTCCGGCCGGACAAAGCCTGCGGTTTTGTGACTCAGTCAGACTAGTGGTCTGTTGTTCAACGTTCGACTCTTGGACGGTCTTCCGGATGGCGCAACAGGTGGCAAAGCCCGCATCACGCTGCGACGCCAAATATGCAAGCGGAGCACGACCAGGGCGAACGTAACCACCATCAGGGTCGAGCAAGTTTGGTCTCGCTTGATTACACCGTAGCGTTGACTATTGTTGGTCCATCGCCCATCTATGGCCTTTTGAGCGGCAGCTTCGATTGACCTGCCCCGCCGCGTCTACCTGTTCGAACCCTATTGCTTCCGTCGAGTGTCTCACGTCCCGAGAGTTTGTCCTCTAGATAAGGCCAAAGACCTTCCGCCAATAACGCCCAGGGGTTCCCACCAGGCGAAACGGCTGTAACAGACTTCGAAGGAATGTCGTCATGACGGTTCTCCTTCGCATTCGATGCGGGCTGATCGCTCATGGGAACTGACACGTTTACACCGGGGTACAGAGCGACAGTCGCAATTCTTGATTGTTTGATGCGCAAGTGCACTAAAGGGTCCGCCAATCGAGGATCCGCAAGAACGAGAGCTTCGTCTAATGCGAAATCGGCAGTGGGCGGCTCATCAAAGCGGAGAGGACGAAGAAGCTCCCTGGCTACCAGTCTTCCTAGCCCGTCAAAACTGGCAGTCCACACGACTGGCTCACCCACTCCCCCCAAAACATAGGCCCACGCGGTGATTTCTGGAAAGCGTTGAGCACTCGCTGTAAGTAACCCAAGACTAGGCGTTCCTCCAGCAGCTATTGTTGCCAAGTATCCTGCCAATGCAGCAAAGATCTGGCGTTCGTTCTGTTCTTGCGATCTTTCTACATAGGAGAGAACTCTATCAAACGCTCGGACCCGCTCTTCCGGAGCTAGAGTTGATAGATGCTCAAACTCATTCATCAGATCTGTCGGAAGGACATTGCGCAAGGACCTCAGGAAGGAAGCCGTCTCGTCCGGATCCTTTTGAGTTCGCGCCACGTGGAGCAGGTGGATGCCTTCGATTAGCGGAAGTAGGCGTTCATCGCGCGGGGGCAAACGAACTCTGGACAACGTTGCTAATGCGCCCCAAATCGGTTCTAGCGCGGACCGAATTCTTGAAGATCTTTTGTGCTCCGCGCGGAAGAGGTTTTGAGCCTGATCATATTTCTGAGTCACTTCTGAAATGGATGGTGACCAGAGTGCGGCGGCGCGCGCGATAGCGAACGTTTGGGTCGCCGTGCAAGCCGGGATCCGGAGTCGCGCGAGAGGCCGTTCGGCTAGCAGCATTGTTTCGGCCACAACGAGCCCCGTCCATGCCGCAGCGTAGTCACCTAAATTACCATCTTTAGTCAGATCATCGACTACATCCATTCGATTCGGCGTCGTGATATGGCACCAGGCGGAGAAAGGTGATAAATCACTTCTCAGCTGGGCAAAGCGACTGAACAGGCGTTGCTGGTCCTCTTTGCGCACGATCAACACAAGTGGTTGGGCCACGGATGTCTCAGACTTGGTGGAAACCCACAAGACGCCGAATTCGTTGGGGCCGAGTCGCATCGGCGACTCCCGGATAGACCACGGAACCAAATGTTGCGGTTGAACTCCCTCCACCAGAGAGTTTAACTCACTATCTGTTACCCTACTGAAGTTCACATTTGGCAGCATTGCTTCACCACAGCTTCTGAACGGGAGGCGCATAAGCGAGCGCCAGCTTCTGCGGCAATTGGTTGGCGTAGTAGAGGTCTAGAGACGTCTTCGCCCTCGTTACCACAGTGTAGTAGTGTTCAGAATCATAATAATACTGAAGCTCTTCGCAGAACGGCCAGTGAACGGCTCGGAATTCTAATCCTTTGCAGCCCTGGACCGTTAGGATGCAAATGGGTGCGTCTTTGCTGAGCGTGGGGTCGTGATCATCATCGTTCGCTTCCCGAGCCCTTACGATCTGCGATTTGCCAGCTAACTCGGAATCATTCTCGAGCCGCGAGAAGACAAACTCCCGGTCCTCCTTGCGGGCTACAATTACACCCAACAGATCCCCTTGCGCGATCAAGTCTGCATATGCTCGCATCTGATCCCGCAGTCTCTGCGTTATAGCGGCGATGGTGGCGTCCTTCGAAAGTGGACCATGGATGATGATCCTTCCAGGCTTTGGTCCGTTATACAGGCAGGTCGATTCCAGGGATTGGCCGCCTTGAGCTACGAGAATGCGATCTGCCATTCGGCAGACGTCGGGTGCCAATCGATAGTGAAACGATAGAGACGAAACAATTGGTGCCGGGACCAGGGCGCGGATGGCGTCTATTCCACTGGAATCATCATAGATTCTTTGCCTAGCGTCTCCGACCAAGAAAAGTGTGTTAGCCCATTTGGATAAAAGCTCGATCTCCTCTGACAACAAATCTTGAGCTTCGTCAATGAAAAGCGTGTCGTATTTGGGAATCTTCGTCTTGGGAGCGAACCCCAGCGCCTCAGCTGCAAGCGACCGTTTCCGTTCGCCTAGCGTGGCCTTTGCTGCAGGAAGAGACGCTCCGTGCTGAGCGTAGAGTCCACGTATCCAGGTCTCCAGGGTGCTGACACAGGTTTGAGGAAAGATTTCTCTGCCTTGCGCGTCAAAGCATCCGGTCTTTATGAATTCTGTGAGCGACCGAGTGAAGCTCAAAACCAACACATTGGGTAAGCCCTGGCTCCGAACATATTGTGCTCGACGCAGCAACACGTTCGTTTTTCCAGAGCCTGGTGGCCCCAGCACTAAGTGATGCTCGCCAAGAGGCAAATCCTCAATTAATGCGACTTGATGTTTATCGAGATTCTCTCGTCGTGCCCACCACAATGACATTTCTGGTATCCGTCTCTTAGCTAACGTGCAGGAGCGATGCTGCAAGCGAGCCCAGCGAGGCTTCGATCTGCTCGCCTATTTGATCGCTCGAACCGGCCTCGTCCTTTGTTTCTGGAAGCTCGATGTGGCTCGATGCCTCGACTTCACTTATCTTGCTTTGAAGCGAAGCCTTGCAGTCGAACGACTGTCCGGCTGGCACAGCTTTCAGGAGCAGATCAATCGTCAGCGCGATTCTGCCCGTCAAAGGTGTGTCATTTTCGGCATCCCAAACGAAACGCAATTGCTTCGAGCAGTCGTATTGCCCCGCTTCGTTGAAGTGGACCGCAGTAATGCCGTGCCGTCCGAGGTATTCCAGAATTCGAGACTCGAGCGCATTCGCCACCTCTCTGACGCGTTGCCGCAATTCGTTGAGGCTGGGGGCCTTGTGGGTAATGAGATGGGTGCGAGTGAACCCAAGAACATTGAGAGCAAGCGCTCGCTGTTTTTCGTTACCAGCTAAAAAGTCTTCCAACTTGAGTAGCGAACGCTTCGTCCAATCTTTATCCAATGCTCGACGTGCGAGAAATATAAGATCGCGATCAACATCCGTTGCATTCACAGAGGGGGAAGCGGTCGCGACGATCCAGGCGAATCTATACCGATTTTCGCGCGACTTCAGAAACTCGGCTTCGAAGAGCAGTTCCCGCATAATGAGGTCGTGTAAGAGGCCGCCCAGTTGATAGACGTCCAACGCGTGCCAGGCGTCGGGCGTAGGATCAAGAAGCCGGAACAGATACTCCGGCGGGGAATATCTTGCGGTCGCAACTACCGGCAACTGGTTATTCTGGTCCGTCCCGAGGCCAATAGGATCATTGACGTCGCGCGTTACGGAGAGGTCTAGCAACGTCGCATGACTAAAATCGTCCGAGACAAATACATTTGCTGATTTAACATCACGGTGACAGAGCCCATGCGACCTTAGAAAAATGAGAGCTTGGGCGATTTGGTCAACAATCGACCTGATCTGGCTTCGCGGTATCTCACCGAGACATTTTGCGAGCTCTCTGCCCGGAGCTTGATTCATGACTAGGAAGAGATGGTTTTCGAACTCTCCGCCCTCGTACACGTCAACCAGATAGGGGCAAGCGTTCACGCCGAGCTCTACCTGACGCTCAATTCGTTTCCTCTCGATATTTCCCAAACTATCGGACGAAAATTTCCGATTGTAGAGCTTCAGCGCTCGAATACCATCAGGCGATTGGATGGAGAACACCTGTGAGGTCCCCCCTTCCCCAGCCTCACTGATCACCTCCCACGATGGACCTTTGTCGAGACACCATCGTCTCGCCGTTCCGATCAAATCGTCATCTGACACTGGAAATCCTATTAAAGAAAGCGCGTGGGAGGACCTACATTGTGGTCAGCAGGATCATCCGGCCGGGATCCTCGATGTGAAGCTAAAGGCGATATCTAGTCCTCCGTGAAGAATGCGGATTGACCAGAAAAATAAGCAAAAATGGTCTTGAGAAAGTATTCGATTTTGCAGGAAAGCGGTGTGTGGGACCTCGCTTTCCTGCGTTTTGGGATTTCGTTTTTGAGCGGTTTGTGATTCCCTGACGGCGTCGTCGACATTGGGGTATGCGATGAGCAAACCGCGGGATGATCGCCAGAAGGACCTGCTGCTTCCGGCACTCGATCAGATCATCGACATGGGTCATCCGCTGGTGCGGTTGGCGGCGCGGATCGACTGGAACGTGCTGAATGAGCGCTTTGGTTCGGTGTGCCAGGCAGGGTCAGGGCAGCCGGGGTTGCCGACGCGGCTGATCGCCGGCCTATTCATTCTGAAGCACATGCACAACCTGTCGGATGAAGCGCTGTGCGCCCGCTGGATCGAGAACCCCTATTACCAGCACTTCTGCGGCGAATTGAGCTTCTGTCACCGGTTGCCGTTCGATCGATCGTCGATGACGCGCTGGCGGCAGCGGCTTGGCGAGGAACAGCTCGTCGCGCTGATCCAGGAAAGTCTGTCGGTGGCACACAAGACTGGCGCGATCGGCCCCAAGGACCTGGAGCGGGTGGTCGTAGATACCACAGTGCAGCCCAAGGCAGTTGCGCATCCGACCGATGCGCGGCTGATGCATCGGGCCATCATCAAGCTCGTCGGGCTCGCCAAGCGCAATCGTGTGCCGCTGCGCCAGAGCTATCTGCGCCTGGCCAAGCGCGCCGCTATCATGGTCGGCCGCTATACCCACGCCCACCAGTTCAAACGCGCCCGGCGCCAGCTCAAGTTCCTGCGGACACGGCTTGGCCGGATCATCCGCGACATCCACCGCAAGATTGATGGCGATACGGTGCTGGAAGCTCGCTTCGGCCCGCTGCTCGGTTTAGCACAGCAGGTTCGCAGCCAGGATCAGCATCAACGCGGTCCGAAGGTCTATGCGTTACATGCTCCGGAGGTCGAGTGCATCGGCAAGGGGAAAGCCCGCGCGCCTTACGAGTTCGGGTGCAAGGTCAGCATCGCCACCCCCGTGACGTCTCCGAAGGGCGGCCAGTTCGTGCTCCATGCCAAGGCCCTGCATGGCAATCCCTTCGACGGGCACACGCTCGGTCCCGTAATCGCCGACATGGAGAAGCTCACCGGCGTGGAGGCTCGCCGCATTCACGTCGACAAAGGGTATCGCGGTCACAACCACCCGCATCGGTTCAGGGTCTGGATCTCGGGTCAGGTCCGCCGCGTCACAGCTGCCATCCGGCGCGAGATGAAGCGTCGCGCGGCTGTCGAGCCTGTCATCGGCCACGTCAAGGCAGAGCACCGCATGGACCGCAACTATCTCAAAGGGCGTCCCGGCGACTGTATCAACGCTGTCCTCGCCGCCGCCGGCTACAACTTCGGCCTGCTCCTGCGATGGCTCGCAGAGCTCTTGCGTGCCATCATCCGAGCCTTCCTCGAGACCATCCCGGCGCCAAATATCGCATGAGCCCGGCGCTGCGCCGGTTCTTCACGAACGACTATCTACCCCTCTCGTGAAGAAGAAATTCTGCCAACTTGCTGGCCCGCACGCATACATTGGGCTCGCTTTGTTATTTTGGTGCTGAACTTCGTCGCATGTTGGAGTTTGTACTCCGCGTGACGGTCTTGATCATTAGCTGCGAGTTCCTAGGCCTCGCGGCGGAGGCGGCGCTGTTCACGTCGTGTCGTACTACGATTCCGAGCGAATGGACGGCGCGTCTGGACGAGATGGCTAATCGAGCGACTGGGCGCCCGCCACATTCTACGAGGCACTGACCCTATTCGTCCGTCCAAGGATGCTGCCTCTGGTGCCGCAGACCTCGCAACTAAGCGAAAGGACGCGCCCCGCCTGATCAGGCTCGCCGTTCCTTTCTTTGGCTACGCCAGGCTACGCTTCCGAATTTCCTGCGATTGAAGCAGCAGCCGTCCTGCCCTCTGTGTCGTCCCATCATCGGTGGGGCAATCACTGTCATTTCGAACCGATTTCGCCGCGCTCAGCCATGGGCGTGCTGGACCTTTTCTGTATCCGGGAGGAGCCGGGCATGAGCCTCGAAACAGCGCTCGACGAAGCGATCGAGCCAAATTTGACCCAAGCCGATGCTGCCGAGAGAACAAGGCAGCAAAACCCTGCCGTAACGAGAAAGGTCAGCGTCCAGCTGTCCGAACAGATTTTCCGCCGTCTCGAAGTTGCAACGGACCGGCCCGGAGTTGGCAAGAGCATGGTCGTGGAGGCTGCTCTTGAAGGCTTCCTTGACCCAGCGCCGCCGATCGAAGGTCTCATTCATGAGGCACTCGATCGGATAACCAGGCAACTTGAACGTCTGGACAGTGAGGTCCGCATGATCGCCGAGACCGTTGCGCTGCACGCCCGTTATCATCTCACCGTCACACCTCAGATGCCGCAATCACAGCAGCGTGAAGCTTGTGCACTCGGCCAAGAGCGATTCAAGGCCCTGGCCGAACAGGTTGACCGGCGTGTGCGCTCGAACCGGCCCTTACTGCGAGAGACGATCGACCAAATCAAAGCCTCGAATGCTTACGGTCATGAGGCCGTCGATGTTTCGCAAGTATCTGCGGAGTCTGCCCAGGAAGGTCCCGCCGCCACTAGTCTAGACGCAACTGCCGACGTGAGCGCTGCCGCCGAGGAGGGCGGCAGCAGCCGCAACTTTCAAAATCTGCCAAACGCGTTCTGCTAAATCGGCCGGTAACCACAAGATCCGCACGCAACAAGCAGCGAGCGGCCCATCCAGTCTCAATGCTTCGCAGTCAGACGGTAGGCGACGAGTTTCGACTTGGCGCTTGATCGGCTGTGTTTTCCTTCCTTTCGTGGCCGGCTATTATCTTTCCTATCTGTTCCGGACCATCAACACGCTAATCTCGGGACAGCTCTCAGCTGATCTGGGTCTCGATGCTGCCAATCTTGGCCTGCTGACGTCGGTTTATTTCCTGGTGTTCGCGGGCGTCCAGATTCCGATCGGGACGCTGCTAGATCGTTTTGGTCCACGTCGGGTCCAGAGCGTGCTCCTGGTGATTGCCGGCAGCGGGGCGGCTCTATTTGGAGCGTCCACAGGATTTCTGGAGCTTCTGGTCGCGCGTGCGATGATCGGCATCGGTGTCTCGGCTGCAGCCATGGCTGGGCTGAAGGCCATTGTCACCTGGTTTCCAAAGGAACGTATTGCCCTGGTCAATGGCTACATGATGATGCTCGGCGCACTGGGTGCGGTGACTGCAACAACGCCAGCCCAATGGCTATTGGAATATACGGGCTGGCGTGGGCTGTTTGAGCTCTTGGCCCTTGCCACCTTCGCTTCTGCTTTCCTCATCTTTTGGATGGTTCCTGAGGCCGCGCGGCCACAGGTAACCAAGCCGACCGCAATAAAACTTAGTGCGATCTACACAGATCGGCGCTTCTGGCGGATAGCGCCGCTTTCCGCAAGCTGTATTGGGTCAGCTTGGTCATTGCAGGCCTTGTGGGCAGCACCTTGGATGATGAACGTCGAAGGGCTCAACCGCGAATCCTCGATCACCCATCTCTTCATCATGGCACTCGGGATCAGCGGCGGCGCGTTGCTACTTGGTACGTTGGCTGATCGGCTACGCCGACGAGGGATAGGGTCGGAAGCTCTGTTCGCAGCTGTGACAGTGCTATTTGTAGGGGCTGAGCTTGCGTTGATCCTGCGGGCGCCATTGCCATCGCTATTGCCATGGCTCGTCATCTCGATTGTCGGTGCAGCGACGGTCCTCAGCTATGCGACCGTAGCGGAATATTTCCCAAGAGAGCTCACCGGCAGAGCAAATGCCGGCTTGAACGTTCTTCACTTCGGCTGGTGTTTCATCGTCCAATACGGGACCGGACTCATCCTTGACCAATGGTCCGTTCAGGAAGGCCAGTATCCGATCATTGCTTACCAGGTTGCGTTCGCTTCCGCCGTTGGGGTGCAGGTTCTGGCGATAGGCTGGTTTGTGATCCCGTGGCTTGGTATTTTGGGCAGAAGGATCGTGAAATTCTTCCTCGGCGACCCCCAAACTGATGGTGGCGCGGTTGAGGTATTCGTGCCGTCAGAGGAGGCCGGCATAACGGAGCATGAGGGCGACGAGTGGTGACGAGAGTCGTATCGGCCCATCCACTCCCTCGCTTAACGGTGCGAACATCAAGAATTCCGCAGCGTCCAAGTATTCTGGTTCGATCTTTCTTTTCCTACGCCAGCCTACGATCACCGTGCGCTGCTCGTTGCGCCAATGACGGACTTGCCTTTCTAATCATACCCATCTGAGGCCGTTGGGGTGCCTCAGCTCTTGGGACGTCGATGACAATCCAGCCATTTCTGCCGGAGGTGATCTCGCGCGGAGCACGCATGCTGCGCACTGCGCTTGGTCCCGCGATCGGGCGCTTTTTGGAAGATCCCTTGATTGTCGAGGTGATGCTCAACCCGGACGGTCGGCTGTGGATCGATCGGCTGTCGAGTGGCCTGACCGAAACCGGCGAAAGCCTGTCCGCTCCTGACGGAGAACGGATCATTCGCCTGGTCGCTCACCATGTCGGCGCCGAGGTTCATGCGGGTGCGCCGCGTGTCTCGGCCGAGCTGCCGGAGACCGGCGAGCGATTTGAAGGTCTGCTGCCGCCGGTCGTTGCCGCTCCGGCATTCGCGATTCGCAAGCCGGCCGTGGCTGTATTCTCTCTCGACGACTATGTCGCCGCCGGGACCATGACTACCGAGCAGGCCGGCGCTCTTCGAAGTGCCGTCGCCGCTCGTCATAACATCCTGGTCGCGGGCGGTACCTCGACCGGGAAAACCACCCTGACAAATGCGCTTCTGGCTGAGGTCGCCAAGACGTCGGATCGCGTTGTTCTCATTGAAGATACAAGAGAACTTCAATGCAAGGCGCCGAATCTCGTTGCCTTGCGCACCCGGGATGGCGTGATCTCGCTGTCCGAACTTGTCCGCGCCTCGCTACGCCTGCGGCCCGATCGTATTCCGATCGGCGAGGTGCGCGGCGCCGAAGCGCTTGATCTCCTCAAGGCCTGGGGGACGGGCCACCCCGGCGGCATCGGGACCATCCATGCCGGCACCGCTCTTGGTGCGTTGCGCCGGCTCGAGCAACTCATCCAGGAGGCTGTGGTCACGGTTCCGCGTGCACTCATTGCCGAAACGATCAACGTCATCGCTGTTCTTGTTGGCCGCGGCGCCGATCGCCGCCTCGCCGAGCTTGCTCGCGTCTCGGGGCTCGGACCCTCCGGTGACTACAGCCTTTCAGCAATAGGAGATCAACCATGAGTTCTCGAGCGCCTCGCAACAAGCGCCTGATTGCCATCGCGGCATCAGCCCTCTCGTTCACCAGCGCGCTTCCCGCCTGGGCTGCTGGCTCGAACATGCCGTGGGAGCAGCCGCTCAACCAGATCCTGCAATCGGTTGAGGGGCCCGTGGCCAAGATCCTTGCGGTGATCATCATCATCGTGACCGGGCTGTCGCTCGCATTTGGCGATACCTCGGGCGGATTTCGGCGCCTCGTGCAGATCGTATTCGGTCTGTCGATCGCCTTTGCTGCCTCGAGCTTCTTCCTGTCGTTCTTCTCCTTTGGCGGCGGAGTGGTGATCTGATGGATGAGGTTCAAGGTTTTGTGGCACCAGTCCATCGCGCCTTGACGGAACCGATCCTGATGGGAGGCGCCCCGCGCTCGGTTGCGATCCTCAACGGCACCTTGGCGGCGGCACTTGGATTGGGCTTGCGGCTGTGGATCGCGGGCCTCCTGCTCTGGTTCATCGGCCATATGGCTGCCGTCTGGGCCGCCAAGCGCGATCCCGAATTCGTCGAAGTCGTGCGCCGCCACGTCCGCGTCCCCGGTCACCTCAACACGTGAATTGTGCCATGATGAATCTTAGCGAGTACCAGCGCTCGAACTCCCGTCTTGCCGATTTTCTGCCCTGGGCGGCGCTCGTCGACGAGGGGGTAGTCCTGAACAAGGACGGCTCGTTTCAGCGTACGGCGAGGTTTCGGGGGCCTGATCTCGAGAGCGCCGTGCCGGCAGAACTTGTCGCGGTTGCCGGCCGGTTGAACAATGCGCTGCGCCGTCTCGGATCTGGCTGGGCGGTGTTCGTGGAGGCGCAGCGTCATGCCGCCGGTGTCTATCCTCCGAACACCTTTCCTGATGTGGCTTCCGCCCTGGTCGACGCCGAGCGAAAGGCCCAGTTCGAAGAGGAGGGGGCTCACTACGAGTCGACTTACTATTTGACCTTCCTCTATCTACCGCCGGCCGAGAGCGCGGCGGTTGCAGAGCGGCTGCTCTATGAGAGTAGTCATCGGACGGCTGGTGCAGATTCGCGGGAAGTGCTGAGCGGCTTTCTGGATCGCACCAATCGCGTCCTCCAACTCGTCGAAGGGTTCATGCCGGAATGCGGGTGGCTCGACGACGAAGCCACCCTGACTTATCTGCATTCCACCATCTCGACCAAACGGCATCGGGTCCGAGTGCCCGAGATTCCGATGTATCTTGATGCCTTGCTCGCTGACCAGCCGCTGACAGGCGGTCTCGAGCCGATGCTGGGGCAGGCCCACGTCCGTGTTCTAACTGTGGTGGGATTTCCAACTGCGACGACGCCGGGCATCCTCGATGATCTCAACCGGTTGGCCTTCCCGTATCGCTGGTCGACACGAGCCATCATGCTCGACAAGGCCGATGCGGCAAAACTTCTCACGAAAATCCGGCGTCAGTGGTTTGCCAAGCGCAAATCGATAGCGGCGATCCTCAAAGAGGTGATGACCAACGAAGCGTCGGCTCTTCTCGACACTGACGCGAACAATAAAGCGATCGACGCCGATGCAGCTCTCCAGGAGTTGGGCTCAGATCAAATCGGAGAAGCCTTCGTCACCGCAACCGTCACCGTCTGGGATAACAGTCCGCGCGCAGCCGACGAAAAGCTGCGACTGGTCGAAAAGGTGATCCAGGGGCGCGACTTCACCTGCATGATCGAGACGGTCAATGCGGTCGAGGCCTGGCTCGGCAGTCTTCCCGGACATGTCTATGCCAACGTCCGCCAGCCCCCAATTTCGACCCTTAACTTGGCTCATATGATCCCTCTATCGGCCGTATGGGCCGGGGAGGTGAGGGACCATCACTTCAAGGCGCCACCTCTGTTCTTTGGCAAGACGGAAGGATCGACGCCGTTCCGGTTCTCCCTGCATGTCGGCGATGTCGGTCACACTCTTATTATAGGGCCGACCGGCGCCGGCAAGTCCGTGCTCCTGGCGCTGATGGCCTTGCAGTTCCGCCGCTACCCCGAGGCACAGATCTTTGCCTTCGACTTTGGCGCCTCGATCCGGGCCGCGGCTATCGCAATGGGCGGAGACTGGCATGACCTGGGCGGCGCTGTCGCCGGAGAATCCTCCGACTTTGTTGCGTTGCAGCCGCTGGCAAAAATCGACGAAGTCACCGATCGCGGCTGGGCGGCCGAATGGATTGCCTCGATTCTATCGCGCGAGCGGGTCGAGGTCACGCCTGAGATCAGAGAGCACATATGGTCTGCGCTCACCTCCCTGGCCTCCGCGCCCGCCGGCGAGCGCACCCTTACAGGGCTAGTGGTCCTTCTTCAGTCCAATATGGTGAAGCGGGCGCTGCAGCCCTATTGTCTGGGCGGTCCATATGATCGCCTGCTCGATGCGGAAAGCGAGCACCTCGGCGACTCCTCCGTCCAGGTTTTCGAGACCGATGGGCTGATCGGAACCGCGGCCGCCTCTGCCGTCCTTTCCTATCTCTTTCATCGGATTGAGGACCGCTTTGACGGCCGACCGACCCTTCTCATCATCGATGAGGGCTGGCTCGCGCTCGATGATGCCCACTTTGCCGGGCAACTCCGGGAGTGGCTGAAGACGCTTCGCAAGAAGAACGCCTCCGTCGTGTTTGCGACCCAGTCGCTTGCCGACATCGATGGCTCGCCCATTGCGCCGGCCATTATCGAAAGCTGTCCGACCCGAATCCTTTTGCCTAACGACCGCGCCATCGAGCCACAGATCACGGCAATTTACCGGCGGTTTGGGCTCAATGATCGGCAGATCGAGATTCTCGCTCGCGCAACACCGAAGCGGGACTACTACTGCCAGTCCCGTCGGGGCAATCGCCTGTTCGAGCTAGGCCTAGGTGAGGTCGCACTTGCGTTCACGGCCAGTTCCTCGAAGGCCGACCAGGCCCTGATTGACCGCGTACTGGCCGAGCACGGCCGGGAGAATTTTGTGACGGGTTGGCTCAGAGCCCGTGAACTCGGCTGGGCCTGCGACCTGCTTCCGCAACTTGCAAAGGCGGGGAACCTCGGATGAGACGTCTAACTCAGCTCATAGCTGCGGGCCTAATTGCTGCTGTCATTATCCAAGTGCCACGAGAGGCCACGGCACAGTGGATCGTGTTCGATCCCAATAACTACGCACAAAACGTGCTGACTGCAGCCCGCGAATTGCAGCAGATCAATAATCAGATCACATCATTGCAAAACCAGTCGCTGATGCTGATCAATCAGGCAAAAAACCTGGCCAGCCTGCCGTATTCCTCATTGCAGCAGCTCGAGCAGTCGATCCAGCGTACCCGGCAATTGCTCGGCCAGGCGCAACGGATCGCTTATGATGTCGGGCAGATCGATCGCGCCTTCTCATCGACCTACGCACCGGCTTCTGCCAGCCAGTCGGGCCAGGCGCTGATCGCGAATGCGCAAACACGTTGGCAGAACGCTGTTGCCGGCTTGCAGGACGCCATGCGCGTGCAGGCGACAGTGATCGGCAATCTCGATGCCAACCGCACCCAGATGTCAGCTCTCGTAAGTGCAAGCCAAGGCGCCACCGGTGCGCTGCAGGCAAGTCAAGCCGGCAATCAACTGCTCGCGCTTCAAAACCAGCAGCTTGTGGACCTCACGGCGGCAATTGCCGCACAGGGGCGTGCTCAGACTTTGGAGCAGGCGGAGCGTGCGGCCGCCCAAGACCAGAGCAGGGAGCAACTTAGGCGTTTCCTGAGCCAGGGACAGGGCTACCAATCCACAACAGTGCAGATGTTCCACTAATGTTGAAGAATAAATTCGAACGGCTTCCAATGGTATTGGCGGTGACGCTTGCTGTCCTGGTTGTTGTGGCTTGCGCGATCCGGCTCCGCGGCGATCAAGATCAGGCTCTGTCCGAAGCATCGATCGCGCAAGGGTCTTCTGAGGCGACCGCCTCAAAGCTCGAGCAATGCCGGACGGTCAAATACGAGCAGAAAGATGCTCTGCTCGCATGCCGAAAGTTCTGGGACGACAAGCGCCGTGAGTTCTTCGGCTTTGGCCGCGGATCCTCAGGCGATCGCATTAGCGGAACTAATCCAGACGCAACGTCGCCTCTGCACGGCAAGGATGAGAGCCGTCTGCCGTCCGGCTATCCCTCCATTCCCAACAATGACGAGTGACTGATGGGCGGCACCGGTGTCATCGACCAATTCCTGGAGACCTTCACCCGGTACATCGACTCCGGATTCGGGCTGGTCGGGGGTGAAGTCGGATATGTCGCGACTACGCTCGCAGCAATCGAGATCACGCTCGCCGGGCTGTTCTGGTCCTGGGGTGCTGACGAGGAGATCATCGCCCGGCTCGTGAGAAAAACGTTGTTTGTCGGTGTGTTCGCATACCTCATCGGCAATTGGAATAGCTTGGCCCGGATCGTGTTCGAGAGCTTCGCCGGTCTTGGATTGAAAGCGTCGGGAAGCGGCCTTTCGTCGGCGGACTTTTTCAGGCCGGGAAAGATCGCTCAGGTTGGTCTTGATGCCGGACGGCCGATCCTTGAATCGATCTCGGGCCTGATGGGCTATGTCAGCTTCTTCGAAAACTTCGTTCAGATCACCGTCCTGCTATTCGCTTGGCTCGTGGTGCTGCTCGCCTTCTTCATCCTGGCGATCCAACTGTTCGTCACGCTGATCGAGTTCAAGCTGACGACGCTTGCCGGCTTTGTGCTGATCCCATTCGGGCTGTTTGGTAAGACGGCCTTTGCCGCCGAGCGGGTGCTCGGCAACGTCATCTCTTCCGGAGTCAAGGTCCTGGTGCTCGCAGTCATTGTCGGCATCGGATCGACCCTGTTTGCACAATTCACCGCCGGTTTCGGAGGCAACCAGCCAACCGTCGAGGACGCGATGGCGCTGGTCCTCGCAGCATTGTCGCTGCTGGGCCTCGGGATCTTCGGCCCCGGCATTGCCAACGGCATCGTTTCCGGCGGACCGCAGCTTGGTGCTGGAGCAGCGGTGGGTACCGGTCTTGCGGCGGGAGGATTGGTTGCCGCTGGAGCCGGTGTTGCTGCAGGTGGAGTTGGACTGGCCAGCGGTGCAATCGGAACTACGGCAAGAGGCGCGACGGCAATCGCGAACGGAACCTCTAGCGCATTTCGGGCGGGAGGTCTGGCCGGAGTTGCGGAAGCAGGCGCCTCTGCCGCGGCAAGTCCTTTGCGTTTCCTCGCTGCTCGTCTTGGCGGGGGCGCCGCGGCTCGTGATGTGAATACGTCAGACGCTTCAGCCGTGACATCTCAGGAGGTGCCTGCCTGGGCGCGCCGCGCAAAGCGCGCACAAGCGATTCACCAGGGCGCGACAGCCGCGACAAATGCGGTTCGTGCCGGCGACCACGGAGGCGGTGGCGCATCGGTCGATCTTAGGGAGCAAGAATAACGATGCCGGTGAAGGCGTCTTTCATCCTTTCCGGGCCGGCGACACTCAAGGCGCGCATTTAGTTTCAGGGAGATCACTGCATGTTTAAACGATCGGGCGTTCACTATGGCCGCACGCCCGCGCCGGTCACGCCCTATCAGAGGGCCGCCCAGGTCTGGGACAATCGTATCGGTTCGGCGCGCGTGCAAGCCAGGAATTGGCGCTTGATGGCGTTTGGATGTCTGTTCTTGTGCGCGGGATTTGCGGGTGCCCTCGTTTGGCAATCGGCGCAGGGAACGGTTACGCCGTGGGTTGTCGAAGTTGATCAACTGGGCGAGGCAAGGACCATCGCTCCGGCAAATGCCGCTTACCAGGCGAGCGATCCGCAGATCGCCTTCCATCTCGCGCGCTTTATCGAGCATGTACGCAGCCTTCCGCTGGACGCCATCGTGCTGCGGCAGAATTGGCTGCGTGCGTATGACTTCACCACAGACCGTGGCGCTGGCGCGCTGAATGACTATGCCCGCAACAACGATCCCTTCGCCAAGGTCGGTAAAACTCAAGTCGCCGTCGAAGTCTCGAGTGTCATTCGGGCCTCAATGGACAGCTTTCGCTTAACCTGGACCGAGCGGCATTACGAGAACGGACAGTTGGCCGCCACTGAGCGCTGGAGCGCGATCCTCACAATCGTCGTTGAAGCGCCTCGCGATATCGAGCGGCTGCGTAACAATCCGCTCGGCGTTTACGTCAACGCGATAAATTGGTCGAAGGAGTTCGGATCGTGATGCCTCAAATTCTCGTGCCGAGCCTCCAGACATTCTGTCGACAAAGCGCAGTGTCCGCACTCCTGGTGAGTATATGCTTGCTTGGTGGCTGCACGACATTCAAGCCGCCGCAGATCAGCTATGATGACGAGATCCCACCGCCTCCCGATCTGCCGGCATCGGCCGATGACCGCCCAAAGCCGCTTCACGTGCCACCCCCCTGGACGGCGGCGCGCGGTGGTAAAAAGGCCGAAGCCAAGGAACCTGTCGAGCGGATCGAGACTGCCAATGATGCTGCGCGGGTCGAACCTCGCAAGGGCGGGTATTTCAATGCGGTGCAGGTTTTTCCTTATAGCCCAGGCGCGCTTTACCAGATCTATGCAGCGCCGGGACAGATCACCGACATTGCGCTCGAGCCGGGTGAGCAACTGATCGGCTCGGGACCCGTGGCCGCGGGCGACACCGTGCGCTGGGTGGTGGGTGACACCGAAAGTGGCGGCGGCGATACACGCCGCGTCCATATCATGGTCAAGCCAACGCGCGCCGCGATTACGACCAATCTCGTCGTCAACACCGACCGACGCACCTATCTGATCGAGCTCCGCTCCCGAGAAAAGCCCTACATGCCTTCGGTTGCCTGGTTCTATCCCAAACCTCGAACCGCTCCTGGTCAAACGGTGCCTGCCACGCCGTACATTCCGGATCCGGCCGAGCGCCGCTATCGTTATAGAATTGGCGGAGACAGCCCGCCCTGGCGCCCGGTCAACGCCTATGACGACGGACGTAAGGTCTACATAGAATTCTCCGCAGGGATCACCCAGGGCGAGATGCCACCGTTGTTCGTCATCGGCCCAGACGGCAAGAGTGAGATCGTCAACTACCGTGTCCACGGCAATGTCCTCATCGTGGATCGGCTGTTTGCGGCAGCCGAATTGCGGCTGGGCGGCGAAGGCCAGCTGAAAGTCCGTATCGCAAGAAGCGACGGGAGGCTGCTATGAGCGATACTGGAGTTTCCGGTCGTGAGCCGGCGAAAGCGGATGCACGAGAGGGCATTGCCCAATCCTTGCGGCTGCGATCTGAACGGCCGCGCGTAACGCGCCTCTCCCGCAAGGCTCTCCTTGTTGGCACCGCTTTGGCCCTGGCGGCTATCTCCGGTGCGGCCTTTTGGGCTCTGCAGAGACCTGAAAAGCGCAACCCGACCTCTGAGGAGCTCTATTCGACCGACCACCACAACATGGCCGACGAACTTTCGACCCTGCCGAAGGATTATACCGGAATCCCCCGTGACGTGCCGCAGCTCGGACCACCATTGCCCGGCGATCTGGGACGGCCGATCCTCGCAGCCCAAGCCCAGACGCAATCCGGCTCGCTCGCAGCCGATGCTGAACGGCAGCGCGTCAATCAGGAAACTGAGGCGGCGCGTACCAGCAAGGTGTTCGCCACGACTAACGTCCGCCAATTGGCGGCAACGACACCAGCCAGTGAGACGTCCAGCAACCCAACGACGTCTTCGGATGAAGCGTTTGCGCAGAATGGGCAGGATCGCAAACTTGCGTTCGTCAACGGTGCCGTAGACCGCCGAATGACAAGCCCCGATCGTCTCTTGAAGCCAGTATCTCCTTTCGTGGTTCAGGCCAGCACGGTCATTCCGGCTGCTCTCATTACCGGGATTCGGTCTGATCTGCCCGGCCAGATCACGGCACAGGTGACCGAAAACGTCTTCGATACTCCAACCGGTCGGGCGCGGTTGATCCCGCAGGGCGCACGACTCATCGGAATCTACGACAGCCAGGTCGCGTTCGGGCAGTCGCGCGTGCTTCTCGTCTGGACACGCCTGATCATGCCCAATGGGCGCTCGATCGTGCTTGAACGACAGCCAGGAGCGGACGCAGCCGGTTACGCCGGCCTCGAGGATGAGGTCGACAACCATTGGAAGGAGTTGCTGGGAGCTGCGGCGCTATCGACATTGCTCGCCGTTGGAACAGAGGTGAACTCTGGGGCGGACGCCAATAGCTCCAACAGTGACATCATTGCGGCGCTGCGCCGTGGCGCAGGAGATTCCCTCAACCAGGCCGGACAGCAGGTGGTTCGGCGCAATCTCAACATTCAACCGACATTGACCATCCGTCCGGGATTTCCGGTGAGGGTCATCGTCAACCGCGATCTTGTGCTCGAACCGTATAGAGGATGAAGTGATGAGACTGAAGATTGGAGCGCTTCCGGATGACAAGCCTGTTCGGATCGCTATCGATCTGACTGCTGCTGTGCATCGCGATTTGATTTCGTACGCGGAAATCCTCTCCCATGAAACTGGCCAGAAAATTAGCGACCCGAATAAACTTATAGCGCCAATGGTAGCGCGCTTCATGGCGACAGACCGGGCCTTTGCCAAAGCGCGAAAGCGGCTTCACGCCAAAGATGGTGAAGGGTAGCGTTCGGCCAGCAATTTGAGGAAATTGGCCAGAGCTGGATTTTCGTTGTCTTCGCGCCACACCGCAGAAAAGCCAATGCGGCTTGGTCCCATGCTGTCGCGCAATTCCCGATAGACCACCCCAGAAACGTTGGCGCCTACGTCGGATTCCAGCACGAGGGTAATGCCGAGCCCCATGCTAACGAGATTCTGGATTTCTGCGCGGCTGACGTCCCGATGCTCGATTCTTGGAGGCTCCGTCGAGGTGATGAGCCTTGCATTTAGCAACGCTTCGAGGTCGCGCCCCGAATCGGATTGGCTCACCAAGATGATTTGGTTGCTCAAATCGGACCATGAGATACCATCCTGCAGAGCTAGGGGATGATCGTGAGGAAGAACAGCAAAGGCCTGCTCGCTCCACAGGGAGCTGCTTCGGTTGCTGATGTCGATTGAATCTCCTGCTGCAACATAGAGGTCAATCATGCCATTGCGGAGCGCGCTTGCTAAGCGTGTTCTAGATTTTTCGACGATTCCAAGCTTTACTTGCGGAAATTGCGAACAGTACTCGAGCAGCGTCGCACGTAGATGACCAGCGGTAAGAGACGTGGCGAATCCGATAACAAAGCGGCCGCATTCCCCGCGGGTTTTAGCCTCCGCCCTCGCGACGAGCGTATCCATCTGTTTAAGAAGTGATCGCGCCGTTCGAAGAAAATCAAGTCCAGCTGGTGTGGCTTTTACGCCGACGGTCGATCGCTCGAAAATGGTTATACCGAGTGAATGTTCCAGTAGCCGGATGGAACGACTGAGCGTTGATTGTGTGATGGAAAGACGATCGGCAGCTTGGCGAAAGCTCCCATATTCCGATGCGGCAATTGCTAGCTGAAGTTGACCTAGGTCCAAATTGAGGCGTCGAAGTCCCACTGTTAGATCAGCAAAGCTAGTGTGTCGCACCATTGCAGCACCGTCGGAATCTGAAATCGAGTAAACTGGGTTGCGCAGAACATGAGGAATCGCCAACCGGTGAGATGCGGCTAGGAAGACGAAAGGGCTTTTCTTGCACGTCTATTTGTTCGTGTTTCTTGGTGCGCGTGGGCGACAGGTGGTTGAATATCGTCGTGTCTCTGTTTGCGATTGTGGCTTGCCGCCGATCATATGGACCCGTACTGCTCGCTTTTCCCGGAATGCCCATGCGTGGTTCACGATTTTTGGGAGCGCAAATTTGACGCGCGCGAGCCGCGATGAATCCGCTCTCGACTAAGTTGGAGTTGAGAGATGCGAATATGACTCGGCTAGTTCAATCGGTCCGGGGAGGATCAGGCAGCGTCCAGCAGGACTGGCGTCCAGAGAACCAGTCCGTCGAGACGGCCAGCAGCACGTACCTTCTGAAGAGCTCCCGCCGAAATTTCCAAGTGTCCTGCCACAGCGAGGGTATTTCCGATATCGCAGGGCGCGGCGATACGGCAGAGTGGCCAGCCTGCGCGTTTCAGTATTCTCTCCATTCGAACGTCGGTAACCGTGACGATGTTGTTAAGTCGTCTGGACAGTCCGAATTCGATCATCCCTGCGAAAAGCTCGTAAGTCGACTTGGCGAGCCCGTGTTCGCCCTTCGGAGCGTGGGGAGGAGCATCAACTGCGAACCGGCTGCTCTCCCAGACCAACGGGTCCGCCGGAGCAGGGAGTCCTCCCAGAACCATCGGAAACGTGTCGCGCACCATCGTCGGTCCCATGGTCGGCAAGAGACGAACCGAACCTTCGACATGGCCCTCAAAAGACGTTTGGACCAGGTAGGCTGGATGCAGCGCATCGAAGTCGTCCATTTCCATGTCGCCGCAAGTCTGAATGCTCCACTCCAGCCGCTGCTTAAAAACGCGATAGCGCAACTTATACATGGATGCTAAGGTGCAGGAAAACGCGTTGTACGATGACTCCGTGATTAGCTGAATCATGGCCCCCTCCCAAAGAAGACCTTCCTCTGGAGGAGTTGCCCGCCAACATCATCCCGCATAACTATGCGGGATCAGAGTCTTAATCTTGCCTATCTCGTTTGGCAGCGGCTAATCGCATGACAGCCTGAACGATGGTGCGAACTCCCAGCTTGTCTCTCGCGCTCCTTAAGTAATAAGCCACGGTATTGTGAGATATGCCGAGGATCCGTCCAATTTCCCAAGCGGTTTTGCCCTTGGCGGCCCAATCCAAGCATTCGACTTCGCGAGGAGACAGTACGATTCCGTCGATCGTCAGTTGATGCAAGAGCTTGCGGCGCACCTGCGAATGGAAGCATCTCGCCATCAACTGAAGGGCGGGACCATTCAGATCGATGCACTTCTCGAACTGCGGACGTCTTTGGTCAGCGGCAAAGGTCAGAGCAGCAACCGCGCCGTCTTCATCGTGAATAGGGACGGTGAAACCTAGCCGAATTCCGAACTCGCTAGCTTCATCGAAAAATCTTCGTTGCGCCGGAGAGAGTGGCCTCGAAGCTACATCTAAACCCCATTGAAATGGTTCAGTGCTCTCCAACGAGCGCGTAATAATCGGATCCAGACGCTCGTAATGACTGCGCACGTAATGCGCGACCCAGTTATTCGGATACGTTGATATCACCAATGGCTTTTTGCCAGCTCGCCGCGGCATCGCAAGATATGCAAAGCAAGACAGATCAAAATCGCTTGCTGTACTCGCCATCGCCTCTGCAAAGGCATCCAAATATTCAGCGCGCGAGAGAAGATCAATGTATGTTCGAAATATGCGATGCAAGGTCATGTGCGACGATAACGGCTTTAAGGGACCAAAGAGTGCTGGACGTTCCTGAACCGATGCGTAGTCGAACGGCCGTCCCGGCGAGCGTGAGCTCATTCGTGTAAAGGTCAAACGCGTCGGGCCTGCTATCGAATCCGCAGAGCTCGTGTGTTGCATCATAGCTGCGAGGTGGAAGTCAGAAAAGGTCGTCCCAATGGATTGCGCAAACTATATGTCATCGATGTTTGGTTGCGCCGGCGCCTGGCTGATCTTCTCGCAGTCGCGGCAGGAGAACTTCTCCCGGACCGTCTCGATCACCTTCCACTGGCGCGGCACCACTTCCAGCGTCCGCGTCACGTCCTCGCCGAGCTTGCGCAGACGGTTGCTGCCACAGCATTCGCAAGCCGTCGGCCCATCGATCACCGCTCGCTCCCGTGGAGGTGCTCCGGGAAGGTCTGACGCTCGGCGCGCTTGCGCGTAAATCCGCGCACCGTCGTCGCCTTGGCCACTGCCCGTTCCGCCGCAAGCTCGTCCTCAGTGGGGCGGCTTCCAGCTCTTCGAACGTCAGCGCCAACTGCTCGATCAGCCGCGCCGAACGCTCCGACCGTTGGGCGTAGATCTGATGTTTCAGCTTGGCGATCTGCAGCTTCTGCTGAGCGATCAGCGCTTCGTCTTCCGACGCTTTCGCGCGGGCGACCGCGAGCTCGGCGGCGATCTCCAAACCCTTGGCGCGCTCGACCGCCAGCGCCTCCTTCAGGGCGGCGACGTCATCCGGAACAGCGTCGCGGTCGGCATCCATGCGAAACAGTGAATCACAGATTGAATGCGTTGGGACTCCCCAAAATGGCAGCAACCTAGTTTCTTCGCTCAGCCTGCACTGGTCGCCAACTCAGTTGCGGATTCCGCCAGTCGATGCCCTCGAGCATATAAGCCATCTGCGCCGGCTGAGATCAATACCGCGCCGGCCGACATCGACGGCCAGATGACATGGTCTTTTCCTGCCCGGGATTTCATCCTGGGCATTGACCGAGCGTGGTGCCCGGCAAGGAAGTCGTCGAGTTCGTCTACGAGGCCAGGTGCTACGACGTTCAGCGTCAACTCTCGGCAATGGGGATGATCTGCAGAGTGTGTGCCCCTTTTCGCTGACGCCACGAAAGCCTGGCGAGCGGATCAAGAATGACCGGCGCGACGCCATCGCTCTGGCTCGTCTGCACCGGGCCGGTGAGCTTACCTATGTCTGGGTACCAGACGCGCTTCATGAAGCACTGCGCGACCGAGCGCGGCACGCAGCCGGTCAAGATGTCCGCCGGGATCGCATCCGTATCCAGGCGTTCATGCTCCGTTGCGACTTGCGCTTCGAAGGCAAGGCCTGGAGTCGCCGACACCGGATGTGGCTCTGCAAAAGAACGTTCACCCATCCAGCGCAACAGATTGCGTTCCAGACCTACCTCAACGCCCTCGAGCATAATGAGGCCCGCAAGGCAGGAATCGAGCAGCAAATCCGAGAAGTGATCACGGGCTCGCCGTGGGCCAAGCAGTGCAGGCTCTGCAAGCATTGAAGAGTGTCGGTCCGATCGTCGCCGCCACTGTGCTCGCTGAGGTCGGAGACTTCTCCCGCTTTGCTCATCCGCGGCAACTCGTTGCCTACTTAAGAGTATCAAGCCGAAGGACGGATCTGCGGACTGCTCCCATCCGGCAACTTCGGCTTGTTCGATGAGTCTACCACTCCAGAAGCGATGCTATGACGCTCGATATTGCACCGAAACGGCGCCGCCCTAGGACGAACGCTGCCGCGTCAATCCGCTTGGTGGAAAAAGTTGCGGCGGCGACGCTCAAGTACGCAACCCCGCCGTTCGTACTTGGGTGGGAGCGCCGGGTGCATTGAATTCTGCAATTCCGTCTAGGTTTTTGCAGTTTTTGACCGTTGGCTAGCGGTTTTTCGGTTCTTCTCAGCCGTAGGCGGCCACTATCATTAAAATCCAGCAGACGTATATCGCCGACCAGGGCTATCGCTGAAGCTGAGAAGCCCGACACGAGGATTAGATCACTGGCATGACAAAATCCGAAATGCAGACCCACTCGGACGCCGAGCTCGACTCGGTTTTCAGCCATATCGAGGCCAACCAGGATAGTTTTATTGCGCGGCTGCTGACTTATCTCAAGCACCCGAGCATCAGCGCGCAGGATATCGGGATTCGCGAGGTTGCTGAGATCCTTGTGAAGATGTTGGCCACGCTCGGGATGGAAGCGCAGGCTGTTTCTACTGCAGGCCACCCGATGGTTATAGGTCGCTGGGAGAAGGCGCCCGGCGCGCCAACTATCTTGTTATACGGTCACTATGACGTGCAGCCGCCTGAGCCCTTAGAAGCGTGGATCAGCCCGCCGTTTGAACCAACGATCCGCGATGGACGCATCTTCGCTCGTGGATCTGGAGATAACAAGGCTCAGCATTTTGCTCAAATCTTGGCCATCGAATCCTACTTGGTTGTGCACGGCAAGCTCCCATGCAACGTTATCATCCTGCTCGAAGGCGAGGAGGAGGTGGGTAGCCCGCACATAGCGGATTTCGCTCAGAAACACCGAGATCTGCTCAAGGCCGATGTGGTCGTCACGGCAGACGGAGCCATGAGTGAATCCGGTCGCCCAGCCCTTTTCCATGGTGTGCGAGGGATCGCCTCCTTCGAACTTCGCATCCGTCACGCCAACACCGACGTCCATTCGGGCGGCTTTGGCGGAGTGGTCCCGAATCCTATCTGGACGTTGGTGCATTTGCTCGGAACGATGAAGAACGCCGCCGGCGAAGTTCTCATTGATGGCTTCTATTCCGAGGTCGCTCCACCTAGCGAGGCCGAACTCGCGGCTGCCCGTGCGTTGCCGTTCAGTGCGGACGACATTAGGAAGACCTACAAGCTCAAATATCTGGACGCGCCTGTCGATCGGCCTGTCGTTGATCGCATCATGTTTTATCCAACGCTCACCATAAATGGCTTTATCGGCGGCTATGGCGGTCCCGGTGCGAAATCGATCGTTCCCAACGAAGCGCTGGTGAAATGCGATATACGCCTAGTCGAGCGGCAGACGCCGGATGAAATCCTAGCAAAAGTCGAAGCTCATGTGAAGAAGCATGCTCCCGATGTCGAGGTCGTGCGTATTGAAGCGATGCTGCCGTCTAAAACACCATTCGATTCACCCTATGCAGAGGTTATTAAACGCGCGATCCGCGCAGGGCAGGGAAAAGAGCCTTTGATCTACCCGCTGATTGGGGGAAGCTTGCCAGAGTATGTATTCACGAAGATTCTTGGCACCCATTCTTTCGTCGTGCCATATGCCAACTCAGATCAAGCCAACCACGCGCCGAACGAAAACATCAAGATTGACTGCTTCTTAAAAGGTATACGAACGGGCGCCGCTCTGCTTGATGAGATGGGTAGATCGCGGAGCATCGCAGATAGTTAAGCTTATGGTTTCTTCCAACAGGTCCATTTAGCGCGCAGCCGCCTCCGCCTAGTAGCTGCGCGGTGTCCGCTCGCCGCGTGCAAGTGGTGGTCCATCGCCGCAGGTGCGGTCGCTCTAATCCAGCCCGAGAGGTGAGTTATGCGCAGAAGATCGGCGCATTGAACCTCCAGATTCACGAAAACCTGATCCTCGTTCGACTAAAGTCTCCGGCGTAGAGCCTCGTTTTCGGCTCGGACTTCACTCCAGGTTGGCGATTTGCAGGAGCGCCGAGGTTGGGAGCGAACTCGGAGCAGTTCAGCGGGTAGAGGCCAAATGGCTGGAGAGCGGCGCATGAGCCGTTTGTCGGGATCAAGGCGGGCGATGTTGGTAGCCGTGGCTGCTTTCGCGGTCACTAATTCTCACGGGGTCTAATGATAGGTATGCATCAGCCACAGAAACAGACGATCGCTACGCGGCATGGAAGTGGGCCGCTGTCAGGATTACGCGTACTCGAGCTTGGTCATTTCATTGCAGCGCCATTTGCCACTCGATTGCTCGCGGACCTCGGTGCGGAAGTCATCAAGATCGAGCCCCCCGGCGGCGATCCCGTGCGGCAATGGGGGCGGCAGATCGAAGGAGTAGGCGCTCCATGGTGGTCGATGCATGGCCGCAACAAGCGCTGCATCACCGTGGACCTAAAGAAGCAAAAGGCTGTCGAGCTTGTCCTGGATCTCGTGAAAACCTGCGATGCGGTTGTTGAGAACTTTCGTCCTGGTCAACTGGCCGCTTTTGGACTGCACCGGGAACGGCTTGAGCAAGCGCGCCCGGGTCTGATTGTCGCTCACATATCCGGCTACGGCCAGACCGGTGTGTACAAAAACAGGGCCGCGTTTGGCCTTATAGGTGAGGCGATAGGAGGCCTGAGGTATCTGTCGAACCATCCGCCGAGCATCACAAAACTACCTCCCGTCCGCGTCGGGGTATCAATAGGCGATTCAATTGCCGGTCTTTACGCGGCATTCGGCGTCATGGCAGCACTCTGGGCGCGTGACCGGAAGGGCGTGTCGGAGCTACGTCCCGGCAGAACGCTCGACATCGCGTTGACGGAGTCCGTCTTGAGTATGATGGATGGGATGCTGCCTGAGTACGGCGCTTTCGGTACAGTTAAGCAACCCGTTGGCTCTCGCATACCGACCGCTGCTCCATCGAACGCTTACCCGACGTCCGATGGAGGCTGGGTGCTGATCGGTGGGAACTCCGAGCCGATTTTCGAGCGGCTCGCAAGGCTCATGGGTCAGCCAGAGCTGGCAACCGATCCGCGTTTCGTCGGAAACCAGTCTCGCGTTGCGAATGTAGAAGAGCTTGATCGGTTGATCAGCGAATGGTCTATGCAGCATACCGCGGCAGAACTAGATCGGATGCTTGCCGGGGCCGACGTGCCTGCCACACTTATTTATACTGCGGCGGAAATCGCCAACGATGTGCAGTTTCTTTCGCGCGGAATGGTGCAGGAGGTGGATGATCCGCAATTTGGCAAGGTTCTCCATGCAGGCGTAGTTCCACATATCCCTGACAACCCGGGCGCAGTAAGATGGCCCGGTCCGTCTATAGGGGCGCATACCGACCAGATACTTCGGGAAGACCTTAAATACGATACAGATCAGATCGCGTTGCTGAGAAAGGAAGGTATCGTATCATGATCCCTCATGAGGTCGAAATCGTCGAAGTCGGCTTGAGGGATGGATTCCAAGGGATAGGTCCGTTTATTCCGACCGAAACAAAGATCCACTTCTTGGCGGAGCTCGCCCAGGCTGGCCTAAGGCGAATTGAGGTTGGGTCATTCGTAAGCCCGAAGGCTCTGCCGCAGATGCAGGACACCGCGGATGTCCTGGGTTCGTGCAATCGCTTCCCGACCGTTCAACCTCAGGTCCTCGTTCCCAACGAGAAATGGGGCAAAGCTGCAGTGCAGGCCGGGGCACGCCGCCTAGTTTTCGTTGTTTCGGTTTCCGAGGCGCACAACCAGAATAATGTCAAGCGGTCTTCGGAAGAGTCGGTCGAGGAGTATAAGCGCCTGCTACTGGCAATTCCCCCAGACATCGATATTCGGCTTGCACTGGCTACTTCATTCGATTGCCCATTCGAGGGGCGCATCCCAATAGAACGTACTCTCCAGTTGATGGAACGCATGATGCGTGTGCGGCTGGATGTTGAGATCTGCCTGAGTGACACGACGGGACGTGCGGATCCGGCTCATGTCGCGGAACTCTTCCTTGCCGCGAAGGAAAGGTTACCTACCGCGACACGATGGGCATTACATGCGCATGACACCTTCGGTGTTGGAACGGCGAACGTACACTCCGCATACAAGGTCGGCGTTCGCAGTTTTGATGCGTCATTTGCGGGCCTCGGCGGGTGCCCATTCGCCCCTGGGGCGACTGGAAATGTGGCCACAGAAGACTTAGTCTGGATGTTCGAGCGCATGGGCGTCTCGAGCGGGATCGACATCGAAAAACTTCTTGACGTGGCAGGGAAGGGTGCGGCTATACCCGGGGGGACAACTGGCGGGCGCATCCGAAAAGCACTGCGAAGATAGCTGCAGAAATTGTAGTGCGGAAGCGGCACTCTGAAAAGACTCAACCGTCCGAGGGCGAATCCGGTCGCAAATTACAAACCGCCGAAGACAAGCGGATTCGCCTCTGCCAGGTCGTCCAGAAACTGACGCGGAAGGCTCGGTTACCTGAAAACAATCACCTTCAGGACCTCCTCAAGATGGCACGGCATTTGCCGAGGGCCAGTGCTACCTCGCTATGCGATAACGGTGTGTTTGTTTCGTCTGGGCAGGGATGCCCAAGCCCGCTAAGAAAGTCCGAGATGTCGCCGGAAATCGTCGCGATCTGGTCATCTTCGCCGAATTCGTGCGGATTTCATTCAGTTTTTGAAGATGTGCGTTGTTGGGATGCCTTAGACTGCTTGAAAGAAAAAAATCTGCATGGGAGCGGCTTGGGTCCGATCTTTAAAATACGTCGATACCCAATACGGCGAAGGGGGAGAAAATGACTATGCAGATCGGAATCGAAGATTCACTGAAAGTCCAAGACGGATCCGGACTTGATTACAGAACGCTAGAACACGTCCCGCGGCGCTACGTCGGTCGATATGTCGCCTCGGTAATCATTCTCGGGCTGGCTGGGTGGATAGTTTGGGCATTTGCCAACGGTCAGATCGCTTGGATGGTGACCGGCCAGTATCTCACTGCCAGCACAATTCTCATCGGTTTGGGAAATACCTTGCTGCTGGCTGTGTCGGCGATGGTGCTTGGTGTGGTGATCGGGATCATGGTCGCAGTGATGCGATTCTCGAATAACCCTGTAATACTTGGTGCCACATACTTTTACGTATGGCTTTTCCGCGGGCTCCCGTCCCTCCTGCAATTATTGCTTTGGTTCAACCTGGCGCTAGTATTTCCAACGATCGGAATACCGGGCTTTGTTGAATGGCGAACCGTAGACGTGGTGACGCCGTTCGTTGCTGCATTATTGGGTCTCGGCATAAATCAAGGTGCATATACCTCGGAAGTCATTCGAGCTGGACTCCTTTCAGTCGACTACGGTCAGTATGAGGCCGCGAGCGCCATTGGAATGCCCCGTCTGCAAGCGCTTCGTCGAATTGTCTTACCTCAATCAATGCGCTTTGTAGTGCCGCCAATAGGAAATGAATTCATTGGAATGGTGAAATGGACTTCACTAGCGAGTATGATTCAGTTTCCAGAAACATTGTATGCCGCGCAGAATATATATTATCTGAATAACGGTGTTATAGAATTGCTGTTCGTTGCGGCATTTTGGTATCTAGTCGTAGTAACAGTTCTGACATTTCTGCAATCTCGGATCGAGACGTACTTCGCACGCGGTGCAGCACGCGCCACTCAGCCGGGAGGGCGCGGCAAATGAACGAGGTTCTGAAGGCGTGCGGCGTTAGCAAGACTTTTGGCAACTTTGAAGCGCTTAAGGGTATCGACCTGATAGTGCATCGGGGTGAAGTTGTGTGCATTATTGGGCCTTCGGGGTCCGGGAAGAGCACATTTCTACGCTGCATCAACCAGCTCGAGACTATCAATAAGGGCGCGCTTTGGGTGCACGGCGAGCTAGTCGGCTACCGACGGGTGGGGAACAAGCTATACGAGTTGTCGGAGCGCCACGTCGCAAGGCAGCGACTGAAAACGGGTATGGTCTTTCAACGATTCAATCTGTTCCCTCACAAGACGGCACTTGAAAACGTGGTCGAGGGGCCGACGCAGGTACTTAAGGTCGATCGTAAACTCGCTGTGTCCGAAGGGCGCCAACTGCTTAAGCGCGTTGGTTTAGAGCACAAATGCGATTCTTATCCAGTGGAACTGTCTGGAGGACAGCAGCAGCGCGTTGCGATAGCGCGTGCTCTTGCCATGAAACCGGAGCTGATGCTGTTTGATGAACCTACGTCGGCGTTAGATCCGGAACTCGTGAGTGAGGTCCTAGCCGTTATGAAAGATCTTGCGCTCTCAGGCACAACGATGATCGTTGTCACACATGAACTCGGTTTCGCTCGTGAGGTCGCTTCTAGAGTTTTGTTTATGGATCATGGCCGAGTCGTTGAAAGCGGCACTCCCAAAGAGATTCTCACGAACCCAGGGCAAGCGCGGACACGAGAATTCATCTCGGCAGTCCTGAGTTGAAAGTACGCGAATCCTCATACCCAACTAAATACGAGAGAGGAATCATGACTTCGCAAGCAAAAGCATTGATCACAGGATTGATCGCTCTAACAATCTGCTGGGCGGGCACAAGCTTTGCCGAGGATTACTCTGGGAGAACGTTGAATGTCGGAACAATAACATATTATCCGCCCTTTGCCTTTAAGGATCCAAAAACAAATGAGCAAAGCGGTTTTGACTACGATTTGTTCAATGCAATGGCCGAGAAACTTGGAGCGAAGGCCAACTGGCTCGATTTCAGTTATGAGCAGCTTCTCAGCTTCGCCCCGCTTAAGACAGGTCGTGTCGATGTTTACGCGTCCGGGATGGGTGATATACCCGAACGTCGAGCGGCTGGAGTTAGTTTTGTAGACAACGTCTACGAGCCCATGTCGCTGTACACGACAAGAGAGAACGCCCCACGTTTTAAAATCCTGAACAAACTCTGCGGCGAGACAGCTGCGGTACAGCGCTCCAACAAGGCTCACGTCGACATCGTAAAAAAGTGGAACGATGAAAACTGTGTGGCAAAGGGAAAGCCGGCAGTGGACATTATCTTTGCCGACAATAGTTCGCAGGTTCAATTGATGATAAAACAGGGCCGTGCGATGTTCGGTGTCTATGGGGCGGGCGCACTGGCCTATATTAACAAATCCCAAGGGGAGACGTTTGCAACATTGGGAGCACCTCTCAAGAAGTATATGTTCGGAATTGTTTTCAAAAATAAGGATCAGGCTCTCGGCAATGCGCTGAAGGATGCGCTTGATCAGTTGATCGCGGATGGAACCTATAACAAGCTTATGGAAAAGTGGGGTTTGCCGGGTGAGGAAAGCACCATCGGCAGGGCGATGATTAACGCAGGCACCTGATTGCCCAGTTAACCTGACACGCATTGATCGGCATGGCAGGTAGGGCAGTCCCTGATTATGCCCCGCCGAGATGTGAGGAATGGTCTCGGCGTGCATCTCCGAGCAGAAATTCTGCATCCATAGTGCGTCACAGCCCAGCGCAATTTCCCGGCAGGACCACGGACACGGTCATGCCGCTTCTGCTCCCTTTGCGCGTGCCGCCAGTTCTATCGCGAACGCACCGGACTGTTGCCTAAAGTTGTCGTCAAGAATTCCTCGCATCCGCAGGGTCGTCTATACATGAAAGTCTCCATGAAGCCGCTCTGCATCGGCTTTTCCAGCGCGATGAAGTGAGCGACGAGGACTGCGTCCTTGCTCCAGGCGAGCATGCTCGCGGTCGAGCGAAGGGATGCTTCATTGAAGTTGGAGACGTGTGATCCAACGGCTTAGGGGTGTGTTTTGATTGCGGAAAGGATTGGCCGCGCCGTTTTTGCCATCAACGGCGTCGTGCAGTTGCAATTCTAGCGTGGATACGCTGAAACGTCAGAACGACGCGGCCAACCGCAGTCGAAGCTGGACAAGGCGCACTCGCATTCAGCGCAATTCTCGCAGGAGTTGAGCTACAACTGCGTCAAGATTAGAGAAAATCGGCTTTGCGAGGCGGGTAGCCTCCGGAAAGCGCAGGCGGCTCGTCGCCGCTGAAAATTACTTGACCAGCCATGGAGGGCAGACAATGACCATCAGCAAAGGACCGCAGGCTTTTCCCAAAGCAGAATATCTGCGTCGGCTGGCTGCAGTAAAGACTGAAATGGGGCGGCGGGACGTTGACACGCTACTCCTGACCAGCACGGCCAACATCAACTATCTTACAGGCAATTCGGCCAGAATATACTCCCCTCACGCACTCGTAATTTCGATTCACGAAGAAGAGCCGACGTTGCTCGTGCGCATGCTCGATGTGTCGGGCACCATCCATACAACGTTTATGAAACCAGCTAATGTGGTCGGCTACTCCGAGGGCCTGGTTACTCAACCTGGTAAGGACGCCTTCGACGCGATGATCGATTTGCTCCAGGAGCGTAGACTTCCCAACCAAGGGTTGGGGCTCGAGATGGGTTTCGTAACTTCAAGCACGTTGCCAACCCAGTACCTGTCAGCCTCGACAATAGAGAAGTTTAGGGCGCGACTTCCGAGCGCGAGGATCGTAGATTGTACCAAACTTGTGGATTGGGTCAGGATCGTTAAGTCCGATCTTGAGATAGCCGTAATGAGAGAAGCAGCCAGCATTGCTGATGCGGCAATGATGCGGGCGGCCGAAGTGATCCGACCTGGTGCGCGCGAGGCCGATGCGGCAGCCGAGATCGTGGCAGCCCAGGTGCGCGGCGCGAAAGGTAAGCAGCCCGCCACGGGAATGCTGCCGCCGTTGATTTGTTCATCACCTCGGACGGGTACAGCCCACATTATGTGGAGTGAGGATGTCTTTCGCGATGGTTCGCAAATCAATATCGAACTCAGTGGCATCCGTCATAATTACGTTGTTGCGCTCATGCGCACCTTCATAATTGGCGCACCCTCCGACCGTCTGCGTCGCGTCCATGAGGCTCAAATGGCCGGAATGGAGGCCGCACTGGACACGGTCCGGCCCGGCCGCGCCTGCTGCGACGTCGCCAATGCCTTTTACCGCACGATTGAAAGAATGGGTGTCAAGAAGGCTTCACGTTGTGGATACTCAATCGGTATCGATTGGGTGGAGAAGACCGCTAGCCTCGCGGCTGACGACATGACAGAACTGAAGCCGAACATGACTTTTCATCTGATGTTAGGCAACTGGATCGACGAGGATTTCGGTTACGTCATCAGCGAGACATTCCGCGTTACCGATACCGGCGTCGAAGTATTGACAGGTGTTCCACGGAAGCTTTTCCAGCTCTAGCGCGAGATTACTGCTCCTTTTCCATAGGCGGCTAGGGCCCGGCGGCCCTGGCCGAACGGGAAGTTCGTTGATGCCGCTCTCAGTGTGGTCGGCGACGATTTTGTCCATGACGTAGTCGCGATAGGCGGGACGGTGTGAGTTTGGTGGTCTTATCGGGAAGGCCATGGCGGCCCAGTTTCTTGGCCGCCATCCTGTTGGCTTGGTGTCCGTCGCGGTATTCGTGGGCACGAAGAGTCTTCAAGGCGACATCGTGGAGGTGGTGCTACGAGACGCCCGACGCGGTCGCGGTCCTGCGATCAGCCTGCCTATGTCCGCTATTTCCTGTGGCTGGACGGGATGCTCTCGGGCGAGCCCGACTGCTCGCTCACCGCGTCGGTGGCGACGGTACCGGAGTTCGTGATCCGTCATGATATTCTGTGGAGCCTATCTCTTTCTCCTCATGCTCGCCGACGTCGCCAGCCCCCGTCCACCCCGATGCGTCGTCATCGATGAACGTGAATCAGGCGATCGAAAGCGTCGACTCCACCGCGGCGCCGCCTCCGCCTACCGCTCGCTGACCTGATCGGCGGTCTCATCGTGCGTTTGGCGGTTGTAGGTTGTCGCGATCATCGGTCCATAATCGCGCCTTATGGCGTCGGCTCGATTGTCGACGACGACCTGTTCGGGCAGATGCGCTGGTTCTTCCGCTCGGCAGCGACACTATCTTGGGCGCGGGTGTTGAGCCGCACCCTAATTGGCGCGCGTCACTCCATCGGCGTCGCAGCGGCGGCGATCTTCCTCGCGATCTTGATGGGCGGCGCACTCGGCTTGCACGCCGCGGTCTCGCGCGGGGCATTCGACACGGCGTTCTGCGGCTCCTTCGACGCGCTTATCTCAATCCCGTGCAAGATGACGGGCCTCGTCATCATCGCTGCGCTCAACTCCTCGAATTCCAGTGCTGATTGGCACAGTCGCCTTGATCTATAGGGCGGTACCTTCTGCATTTGCCGCGCACCCGCCGTCAACGTAAACGTGTTCGACGTCGTTGAGGTTGCCCGCGCCCGCGGGGAAAGGGCTGGGAAGAGCATCGCTCATATCGGATGTGGGACCATCGGCGGCTTTCTCTCTTACAATCTTGCGCAGAGCGGAGCCGGTAGCTGGGCGGACGTAGCACGCTTGTTGACCCCGACAGATTGTCGCCCGCAAATCTTGGCCGCCACCTGCGGGGAATGTCTTTCTCGGTCGCAACAAGGCGGATAGCTGCGCGGAGTTTAACCGTGGACAGCTTTTGCCGCATATCGGTCGAGAGTCGCCCGCTGGATGCTCGTGCGGTTCCTAACTCGTTGTCGGCGGCAGACCTGATCAAAGATGCGACCACATTCGTCGGGAAGTTACGCGGAGGCACTCGCTACCAAGCTGAAGTCGTTGAAGCGTTAGCCAATTCCCGGAGGACCGAATTGACTAAGAACGTACGCCTACGAGGAGGGCCGCCAGATTGACGCGGGCGCGCGGGGGCGGTGAGCTATATGATTGGCGTTGGATGAAGATCAGGCGGCTTGCTGATCGCCGGAGTTGCCGGGTTGGCGCAGAAGCTT